>CALBJX010000081.1 GCA_937893015.1 uncultured Verrucomicrobiales bacterium
AAGCCGCGCCTCAATTTGACTTCGTACATCGTACATCGTAAATCGTACATCCCTATAAATCCTCATTTGCACATTTCCCTTGCACTTTTTCGCCCGCGCGTGTACACTTCTGGCCGCATGAGAAACAACCGCTACATCACCCTGTTGCTGACACTGCTGCGCGTGGGGCTGGGGCTGTTCTTTCTTGTCACGGCGCTTATGAAGGTGCCGAATCTCGGCGAGACGGCGGAGTTTTTAACCCGCAGCCGCCTGCTGCCGGAGTTATTCTCACTGCCCCTTGCCTGTATCGGCGTGGGGATGGAGCTTGTCGTGGCGGTGTGTCTGCTGCTGCGCCGTTCCTACCGCGGCGCGACAGTGTGGGGCGCGGTGATGTGCAGCGTGTTCCTGCTGCTCTATGCTCAGGCCTGGGCCCGCGGGCTGGAGCTGAGCTGCAACTGCACCGGCACCACGCACGAGATTGTCAACTACCCGCTCGACACGGGGCTGAGACTCGTTCTGGTGGGTGCCATGGCCCTGCTCATCTGGGATGCCCGCAACCACAACGCCCCGCGCAAGGTGCAGCATTTCGATTTCTCGGAAGCGGACGATTGAGGGCAAGACCGAAGTCCGAAAAAAGGCTGTTCTTTTTGCGAAGGCTATTTGAGACCTCTGCACACCCTATTCCGCTACAGTTTAAAAGAGCCTTACACAACAAAAAGCCCTTTTGAACTTGAATATAATGCATGAATTTCTCAAAAACTTCTTTGCTTTTCGCGCGAAAACGTGTAGAGTAGGGACAGACATTATGGCTATCCGCAAACAGACCACCCTCGCTAAGTGCACGGCGTTACTCTCCGGCACCTCTCTTCACACGGGCAAGCCCGTCAATCTCACCATCAAGCCCGCCGACCCCGGCACGGGCCTGACCTTCCGCCGCATTGACCTGCCCGACAAGCCCTTCATCCCCGCCTCCGCCGCGCATGTGCAGACGGTGGAACGCGCCACGACGCTGGCCATCGGCGCCGTGAAGGTGCACACGGTAGAGCACATTCTCTCCGCCCTCACGGGCATGGGCGTGGACAACGCCATCATCGAGATGGATGCCAGCGAGCCCCCCATCGGCGACGGCTCCGCCAACCCCTACGTGCAGATGATTAAGCAGGCGGGCATCGTGGAGCAGGATGCTCCCTGCACTGTCTGGGATATCCGCGAGCCCATCGAGGTGCAGACCAAGGGCGGCTCCACCATCGTCATCATGCCCGACAAGCAGTTCCGCGTCTCCGTCACGGCGGTGGGCCCCAACGGCCGCGTCACGCAGTACTTCGACTCCGTCATCACGCCGGAGACCTATGAGAAGGAACTCGCGACCTCCCGCACCTTCTGCTTCTACGAGGACATCCAGCCCCTGCTGGAGAAGGGGCTTATCCAAGGCGGCACGCTGGACAATGCCATCGTCATCAAGGGCGAGGAATACCTCTGCGCGGGCGGTCTGCGCCACCCCAACGAATGCGCCCGCCACAAGGCCATGGATATGATCGGCGACCTCATCCTCAACGGCCACCGCATCAACGGCCACGTGATTGCCATCATGCCCGGCCACGGCGTGAACACGCAGATGGCCGCCAAGCTCCAACAGACCATCGAGAGCCTGGAGGCCCTGCGCCCCAAGCCCTTCATCTTCCCCGCGGGTAACACCGCCCTCAACACGGAGGAAGTGCTGAAACTCCTGCCCCACCGCTATCCCTTCATGCTGGTGGACCGCATCCTCGGCTTCGAGGGCGATACGAAGTGCGTCGGCCAGAAGAACCTCACGATGAACGAGCTCTTCTTCCAGGGCCACTTCCCCGGCACCCCCGTGATGCCCGGCGTGCTCCAGCTGGAGGCCATGGCGCAGGTCGGCTCCATCCTCATGCTCCGCATGCCCGAGAATCAGGGCAAAATCGGCTACTTCATGAGCGCTGACAAGGTCAAGTGGCGCAAGCCCGTCGTCCCCGGCGATGTGCTCATCATCGAGGTGGAGCTCACCAAGCTCCGCGGCGCCATCGGCGTTGCCACCGCCACCTGCTCCGTGAACGGCGAAATCACCTGCGAAGCGGAACTGAAGTTTATGGTGGTGGACCGATAAACATTTCAAACAGGACTCATCCGTCAAAAATGGTCTGACAGGCATGTCAGACCATTTTTTCTGTTCCTCTACTCCTCATCCGAACAATCAGAAGCGCAGATGCTGCTCTGTCTTATTTCAGCACGCGGCCGATTTCGCGGTGGGCAGCGACCAGAACGGGGAGGGCGGAGACGGCGATGCACACGAGCAGTGCCGCGGCAATGAGGCGGATTTCAGGGAAAATTTCCTCCAAGGTCAGCGTGTACTGCGCCGTCTTGAAGAACTGGCGCACGATGATGACCTGACAGCTCATGAAGACCTGCACCGCCGCGGCGAAGGAGAGCCCCACCAGCACGGCGTTCTCCGCAAGGAAGGTGAACACCAGCAGGAAGGGGTGAATCCCGAAACTCTTCATGAGGGTGTAGATGTACTCGTTCTGGCGGTATTCCATGCCCGCCAGCGCGGTGAGCAGGATGCCCACGATGGCCACGATGCCGAGGCAGAAGGTGGCGCGGCACTGCGTCTGGTTGCCGAGCACCACGTCCATCTCGCGCAGCAGGCGGGAGGCGGAGGTGACGCTGCCGTTGGCCCCCTCCAGCCGCAGCATGGTGTTGAGCAGCGTCTCCGCGCGCTCGAGGTCGGCGGCGCTCTCCGGCTCGCGGATGCGCAGCAGGAGGTGGCGGACACCGCTCTGCGCCGCGTTACCCTTAGCTTGGCGGAATTGCTGCGCGGTGTCGGGGGAAATCAGCACGCCGCCGTGGTTCATGAGCCGCAGCAGCGGGTGGTCATCGGGCAGATAGCGCACGGCGATGGTCCCCTGCTCCCCCGTGGGCAGGTTCACATCCAGCGGGCCCTGCGCATAGCCCTCCGCGGCTTTGCAGAGCAGCGTAGGGGCGCCCTCCCCCGCCAGCAGGGGGAACATCTGCGGGCTGCGGCGGAAGTCGTAGGTGTAGAGCGGCAGGCTGCGGTGCTCGCCCGCCGTCACGGAGCCGACGGATTCCAGCTCCAGCGACTCGGCGCCCAGCTCGCGCTCCAGCGTGGCGGCATCGGGCAGAAAGATGCCTTTGTCCTGCGCGGGGAAGATGACGGCATGCACCAAGTCGCCGCCCTCGCGGATGATGCGGTCGCGCACCACCTTGGCGGAGATCACATAGCTGCCGAGGAAACACAGCGCACAGAGCGACAGAAAAAACACCACCAGCACGCGTGCAAGCGGGCTCGACACGCGCGTGAACCAGCGGTGCACCGTATCCTTAATGAGATACAGAACTGTCAAAATCAATGATTTCATCGGCAATGTCGAAGAGGCGGCTGTCGTGGGTGCTGATGATGCAGATGCGGCCGTTTTCCTTGTCTGCCAGCACGAGGCGGCGGATGATGTCGGTGTTGGTGTCGTCCAACCCGGAGGTCGGCTCATCCAGCAGGACGACGGCGGCATTCTTCAGAAGCGTGCGGGCGAGGGCGGCGCGCTGGGCCTGCCCGCCCGAGAGCTTGTCTGCGCGGCGTCGGCGCAGCTCCGTGAGGCCGAGGTCGCGCAGCAGCTGTTCGCAGCGGGGTTTCCACTCCTTGGCGGGCAGCACGGCCATCTCCGCCGCGAGCCGCAGATTGCGCTCCACGCTCATGAGCGGCAGCAGGTTGATGCCTTGGAACATGTAGGCCACATCGCGGCGCAGGTAGCGGCGGGCGGTCACCTTGGCCCCCGTGGGGGTGATGATGCGGCCCTTGTCGGGCGTCAGGTAGCCCGCGAGCAGTTTGAGCAAGGTGGTCTTGCCGCTGCCGGAGTAGCCGCGCAGCAGGGTGATGCCCGGGCGGAACACATGCGAGAACCCGCTGATGACCTTGGTCCCGCGGGTGTAGGCGTAGTCCAGTTGCTCGCAGATGAGTTCCCCGTTCATGGCGGCGTCAGTTTCGCGGGCGCAGGATGATGTCGCGCTCGCCCGTGAGCACGATGACATGCTGCGGGTAGAGGCGGGAGACGAGCTCCTCCCAGTCGGCGCAGGCGGCGGCCTCCGGCTTGGTGATAAGCTCGCTCTTGCGGACGATGAGGGAGCCCGCATCCGTGTCGTAGACAAGGTGAGCCTGCGCGTGCGAGCCGAGCATGGTGTAGGCCGTCTCGTGGTCCTCCTTCGCCACGCGGAAGAAGTACACCAGCATGTCCGCGCCGTTTCCGCGCTCCACGCGGCGCTTGTCGAAGGTGCCGACAAGCCGCTTGCCTTCCGGCAGGGAGACATACACGCTGAAACGCTCGGCGGGCAGCTGTGTCAGCTCCGCGCGGGAGAGGTTGATGGTGATGTAGAAGGCGGAATCGTCGCACACGGTGGCGAAGGTCTGGCCGGGGGCGGGCACATAGTCAAAGGGGGCCTTGCCGCCGTCCTCGGGCAGAGAGGCGTTGTATTGCAGGCGGCCCGCAAAGGGCATGCGCAGGGTCAGCTTGTCGTGGGTGCGCTTGAACTCGTTGCGCTTGATGCGCGGAGCGGATTCCAGCTGGCGGCGTTGCAGGGAGAGGCGTTCGTCAATGTCCTTCAGGGAGTCCGCCGTGGGCGGCAGCTCCTCCGCACCGGCGGGTGCCACGTCGCGGGCGAAGGTGCGTTCCTTCTCGCTGAGAGAGAGGTAGAACTTCACCTTGCTGCGTTGGGCCTCCAGCTTGCGGATTTCATCCTTGGCGGTGAGGGAGTCGCGGGCGATTTGGAGCTCCATCTCCTCGCGTTCCTGCTCCGTGCGCTCCTTGTTGAGCACGGCAATCACCGCGCCGCGCTCCTGATGCTGCGCGGCGTCCGCCAGCTCGGCCATCACGCCGGCTTCCGCCGTGAGCACGCTCACCTGCTCCGGCACGATTTTGGCGGGCAACACCGCCACCTCCGTCGGCTCCGCAGAGGCAGCCAAGGATGTGAGCACGAGAGCGAACAGGGACGCACGCATAGGAGGAAGAAAGAGAGGGTTACATGGGGAAGCCGAGGCCGCCCGTCACCTTGCGCATCTCCGCCTCCGCCATCTGCTTGGAGCCCGTCAGGGCATCCTGCACCGCGCGGAGCACGAGGGAGGAAAGGAACTCGGCGTCATCGGGGTCGATGACAGCGGGGTCAATCGAGAGGGCGGTCACCATGCCCGTGCCGTCGGCCGTCACTTTAATCTTGCCGGATGCAGCTTCCGCCGTGAAGGTTTTTTCTGCGAGACGCGCTTGCGCGTTGGCCATATTCGCCTGCATCGCCTGCGCCTGTTTCATCAATTTCTGGAGGTTCATAAAGCTTTTTTCGATTTTTTTATCCCGCGCACGAAGTGCGCCGAATGTTCTACATCTTCAATCTTAAATTCTCAACCTTAAATTATTCCTTTATCAGGCTTGCGTGAAATTCCTTCAACGCAAGTTCCACCAAGGGGTCATGGTAGAATTCCTCCTCCGTGGGTTTGTGGCTGGGCGGAGCGGGGGCGGGTGCCTTTTCCTCTGCGGGCTTCTTGGCTTCGGGCTTGGGAGTCCTCGGCTGGGCGACAGGGAGGGGCAGCGGCGCGGGCTTTTCCTCGACCACGGGAGCGGGCACGCTCGCATCCGTCACCAGACGCAGCGTGATGGCGCGGCCGCAGAGCTGTTGGGCGCACTCCTGCACCAGCTCGCTGAGACTGTCCCCGAGCAGCAGGTCGCGCGTGTCCGTATCGGCGGGGTGGATAGCCACCGTCACCATGCCGTTGTCATCACCGATGAAAAGCGTGTTGCCTAGCATATCCGCCTTCACGGGGGATTTCTCATGCAGCAGGCCGATGAGCTCATCCCAGAGCGCGGGCGTCATGTCGCGCAGCGCGGGGATATCGTTGTCCGCGGAAAAATCCGTCGGTGCCGGGGCGGGCGGCAGGGGCTCGTCATCGAGCACGACATCCGCGGGCGGGGCGTCGAACACGGGCGGCGCATCGTCAATGGGCTGCAAATCCGCCGGCAGCGGGGCATTCTGCACCGGGGCGGGGGCAGGTGCCGGGGCGGGAGCCGCGGGCATCGGGGCAGGCGCGGGGGCGGCGGGGGGCGGCGCCGGCATGGCCACGGGAGCGGGCAGCGGCGCGGCGGCCACGGGAATCTCCGGCAGCGGGGCGCCGTTGAGTGCGCGGATGATGTCGCTGATATTCGCCTCGGCCAGCGAGTGCACGGCTTGAATGAGCCCCATCTCCAGATGCAGGCGTTTGTTGGTGCTCCAGCGCATGTGCTCCTCTGCGGCGGAGAGCACTTCCATCAGGCGCACAATCTTGTCGGTGGGGGTGCGGGCGATGAGGCCTTCCAGCGTCTCGCGCCATTCGGGCGGCAGGGCAAGCGAGGATTCCTGCGGGGCCACCTTGCTCACCAGCAGCTCGCGCACGGAGCTCATGATTTCCGAGAGCAGCTGCCCCATATCGCGGCCGGACTCCGCAAGCTCGTGGATGAGGTGCAGCAGCTCCGGCAGGCGGCGGTCCAGAATGCAGGTCAGTGCGCGTGCCACGGTCTCGCGGCTCGTCACGCCGAAGATGTCATTCACATCCGTCTCCGTGATATTGTTGCCGCAGAAGGACACCAGCTGATCGAGCATGGACTGCGCGTCGCGCATGCCGCCGTCCGCCACGCGGGCGATGGCAAAGGCCGCGGGCAGAGCGAGCGTCACCCCCTCCTGCGCGGCGATGTTCACCAAATGGTTGGCAATAATGTCCGCGGGGATGGGGCGCAGGTCGAAACGCTGGCAGCGGGAAAGAATGGTCGGCAGAATTTTGTGCGGTTCCGTCGTCGCAAAGATGAACATCACATGCGAGGGCGGCTCCTCCAGCGTTTTGAGCAGGGCGTTGAAGGATTCCTTCGTGAGCATGTGCACCTCGTCGATGTAGATGATGCGGTACTGCCCGCGGGTGGGGGCGAACTGCACATTGTCGCGCAGGTCGCGAATGTTGTCGATGCCGCGGTTGGAGGCACCGTCAATCTCCAGCACATCAAGCGAACGCCCCTCCGCGATCTCCATGCAGACGTCCTCATCGGGGTCGAAATCCACCTTGGGACCGCCCGTGCAGTTGAGGGCCTTGGCGAAGATACGCGCGGTCGAGGTCTTGCCCGTGCCGCGGGGGCCGACAAAGAGGTAGGCGTGCGCAAGGCGCTTCTGCTCAATCGCGTTGCAGAGCGTGCGGACGACATGATCCTGCCCCAGCACGTCCTTGAACGTGCGCGGGCGGTATTTTCTGGCAAAGACCTGATAACTCACGCGCGTATTCTACCCGCATGCCCGCCGCATGGCAAGCGAAAAGCACGGCGGCGGAGCGCTTCCGGCGAAATACGTCCTTGCTCAGGGCTGCGGGCACGCTGCGTTCAGCAGCTCTGCCGCGCGGGGCGGCAGCATGTCGAAGGAAATGGTATCGCGGCTCGGCGGGGTGGTGCCATGCTGCAACAGGAGCTCGAGAATATCCGTCAGCTTCTCCTTGTCCTCAGGGCTCAGCTCCTCGAGGCAGCTCAGGGTGGTCATCAGGCTCTCCAAGGGGGAGCGGATGCCATCAATCGTGATAACAGCGTCATCCGTCTCCTCCTCGTCTGCGGCGGAGCGGACGTGAGCGAGGTTGGGGTCTGCTCCCTGCTCCAGCATCCAGGCGATGAAGGCAGGGTTCAGCTTGCCGACAGCGGGGTTCATCTCCCGAAAGTGTATCGCGTGGCACAGGGGGGTGAGCTCGCCTTGCATCGGCGCGTTCAGGTCGCTCTTCAGGCAGCCGAGGCGTTGCAGTTCCTGCGCGATCTCGACCGCGTGGGGCATCTCGCCCACGAGCGCGAAAATCTGTTCCCCGCAGATGGCATACAGGTCGGGGCGGTAGCCGAGCTCCAGCCCTGTGCGCAGCAGACGCTCACATTCGGCGGGGTCGTTCTCCTGCTGCAGAGCGCTCGACCACATCAACTCAGCGTACAGGAGTCTGTTCCAATCCGCGCCGTGCGCACACAGCCGGCGGAGGAGGGTGATGCGTTCTTCCGTCGGGAATCCCTGCACGAAGGGGGAGAACCCGAACACGGCGTTGAACGGTGTATCCGTATACCCACCGGCGATGCCGCCGAGAGCTTCTGTTCTGTACTCCTGATGCGGGTCGCAGCCATGCTCCAGCAGGTAGGGAACAGGCTCCGTCATGCCGAATTTCAGCGCCACCCACAGGAGGTTGCAGCCCTCCTCGTTGCTCACATCGGCGTGCCCTTCCTCCGCCGCGCGGCGAATGAGGGCGCGGTAGGACGGAGCCGCGCTCCGCAACACAAACTCGGGAGCGAGGAGCAGGGAGACCTCATCGGTGAGGCGGCGGCAGATGAGTTCAGCGCGGGAGGGGTGATTCCATTTGTCGAGCATGCGCTGAATCTGCTGATACCGAAGCAGCTCTTCCTCCATCATCTGCCGCATGCCCGCTTTCAGCTCCGCCGACCGCAGGCGCTCATCCATGCGGCGCAGCACTTGTTGCAGTTCCGGGTCACGGCACTCGGACACGCCCGCATCGCCGAGCCGCCAGCTGTAGAGCCAGCCCGCACCGCAGGCACCCGCCACGACGGCGAGCAAGAGCAACACGGCGAAGCACCAAACAACAAAACGGAGCATTCGGTGGCGTTTGGGAGAAGGAGTCGGCATAAAGGAATTTTAGGGGAGAGCGACAAGCATGTCAATGCGAAAGCGGGGGGGGAAGGAGCTCACTATCGGTGATTTCCGTCTCACGAGTCGATAATCGAAACGGGAAACACTCCGTGCTTGAAAAACGGCGCATAGGGTGTATGCTATGGAAAAGAATTTCCTGCCATGCCGAAAAAATCCCCTTCTCCCGCCGCGCCGCTGAGTGTGCAAGCCGTCATCTTTCTGGGGGCGGATGCCATGTCCATGATGGTGTGTGAACGCTGCGGGGAGAAGGAGCGCGTGCTGGATGTGCTCTCCCAGCCCGTGCCTTTGGCTCGCGACGTGTTCGGCGGCGGCATGGTGACGCGCGACACCATGGAGCGCTGCGTGCAGGTGGCGCACGGCTACTGCGATTTGCTGGCGGAATACCGCCTCGGAGGCGAGGTGAAGGTGCGCCTGTTGGCCTCCAATATCCTGTCCGATATCCGGAATATGGATACGCTTGTCAACCGACTCCACAACGCCTGCGGGCTGCATCTGGAGGTGATGGATGACGGCGAGATGACACGCCTGCTTTACCTCCGCGTACAGGAGGCTTTGGAAAAAGACCCCGAGGGCGATAAGAAGCGTGTGCTGGTGGTGCATGTGGGCCCGGGCAACACGCGCCTGCTGGTGTCGGACAAGGGGCGTATCACCTTCTACTCCAACTACCGCATCGGGGCGCACCGCACGGGCGTGAAACTGGGCGAAACCGCCCTCGCCGAAGCAGATGACGAAGCCGCCCTCATCCGTGAGCACATCCGCGGCACGGTGGAGCAAATCGGCTACGATGTAGAAGCCGCCCTGCCCGCTCCGCCCGACACCGTGATGCTCTTCGGCCCCGATTTCCGCAGCATCAACTCGCCGCTCATGGCCCAACACGCCACGGCGGATAAGCTCACGCGCCTCGTGCGCCAAATCGCCGGCACGCCTATGGGGCAACGCGCGGAGCGCTACGGCGAAACACTGGCAAGCGTGAACGCCCTGCTGCCCGCCGCCATCATCGGGCTCTCTCTCGCCAAATCCTTTGAAAACGCGGAGCTGCTCTGCCCGCGAGAATCTTATGCGGGAGCCTTCCTCGCCCAGCTGATGCCCGACCGCCGCAACGACGAAGTGATGGAGGACGAGGTGATTCACTTCTCGCGTCTGCTGGCGGCGCGCTACCGCACCGACCGCGGTCACGGCGCACACATCCGCAAGCTCTGCATGGCGCTCTTCGACCGCCTGCAGGAGCTGCACGGCCTCACCCGCCACGACCGCCTGGTGCTCAAGGTGGCGGCGATTCTGCATGAAATCGGCACCTTCATCTCCCCCAAGAACCACCACCGCCACGGGCAATACATCATCCTCAATTCCGAAATTTTCGGTCTCTCCCGCCTCGATGTGGAGGTGGTCGGGCTGCTGGCGCGTTACCACCGCCATGGTGCGCCGACCATGAGCGATTCCAGCTACACGGAGCTCGACCTCGATTCCCGTCTGCGCGTCCAGAAGCTCGCCGCCCTCCTGCGTGTAGCAGAGGCCATGGAGGTGGCGCACTCCCACCGCATCAGCGAGTTCACCGTACGCTTCAACAACCGCCGCATGGAGCTGCTCGTCTCCGGCATGCACGATTTCACCATGGAAAATCGTGCCCTCCGCGACAAAGGAGCCCTGTTCACGGATATCTTCGGCTACGACATCGTACTGCTGCCCGCCGAGGCGTGAGAAGGCAACACTGTTACCACACACAAAAAACCGCCCGTTCCGAAGAACGAGCGGTTTAGTAGCAGGGAGGTGATTTGAACACCCGACCAAAGGCTTATGAGTCCTCTGCTCTACCACTGAGCTACCCTGCCATGGTTTTGCGCCGCGAGCGGTGCGTGAGCGGAGTATACACGGCAGCAGCGCGTTTGGCAAGAGATTTTTTGATTTTTTTGTACGAAAAAGCGGGATTTCCCGAAGAAAATCCCGCTTTTATCTTCCGGAGAGAGTGGGATTCGAACCCACGGTGACATCTCTGCCACGCTCGATTTCGAGTCGAGTGCCTTAGACCAACTCAGCCATCTCTCCCGGTCTGTGCCGCAGCACGGGGAGCATTGTGCCCTGACTGAGCGCCGCTGTCAAGGTTTTTCGCTGTTTGCAGCGTCATGAGCGTCATGATCGGTTTGAGGAGCGGCGAGGATGAGGTGTCCCAACGTTTCCTCTTTGCGGCCGGGGATGTAGCAGCGGCGGTAGTAGGCGGCGCGGTGTCGGGGGCGGCGGGTGTATTCCTTAAACACCTCGCCCGTGACATCGTGGCGGAGCACGGCGACGACGCGGCGGGGTGTGGCGCGGGCGGGGGCAAAATCCGCGCACTTCGTCATCGCGCGCTCATCAGGGATGCCGAGGGCGGCACAATAGCGTTTCCAGACGGCACCGTGCCCGTGGCGGCGGTGGTGGGTCCATGCGAGGGCGTGCGCCAGCTCGTGCCGCAGGGTGCGGTGAATCTGCGCGCTGTCCCCGCGCGCCAGATAGGTGGTCACAAAATGCCGCGAGAGGGTGATGCGCTTCTCCTGCAAACGGCAGCAGCCCAGCCGCCGCACCGCGCGGTCGAAGCCGAAGCTCCAGTCCCCGAGATGCAGCAACGCAAAACAGCGCACGGCATAGGACGCAATGTCCTCTGCCGTGGCGAAATCCGCTTGCTCAGGAAGCTGAATCATGGCATGGACAAAGTGAGAATTCGGCGCTGCTATGCTGAGCGGGGATACAAAACGCATGCCCTTGTTATTATTCTTTGGCTTCGGCTTCCTCCAGCAGGCGGGCGCAGCCGAGGTGGGGACCGCGGTGGTTGCTGTGCAGGGCGTAATCGCGCGCCGTGTCACCAGCGATGTCCCGTGCCTTGGGGTCGGCTCCCCCTTTCAGCAGTTCTTTGACACAGTCCTCATAGCCGTTCACGGCCGCTCTCATCAACGCCGTTACCTGATGGATATTCGTGGCGTTCGGATTGGCTCCTGCTTGGAGAAGAAGTTTCACGATACGCTCGTGGCCGAGGTCCGCCGCCCACATCAACGCGTCGGAGCCATCGGTGAGCTGCGCATCCTTGTCGGCACCCGCGCGGAGCAGAATGTCCACGCAGCCGGGGTGGCCGCCTTGTGTTGCCCAAATCAGGGGCGTGTAGCCGTATCCTTCTTTTTCTCTCCGCTGTTCGATATCGGCACCCGCCTCCAGCAGCGCGATGAGACAGTCATCGTAACCTTTTCCCACGGTAAAGTACAGAGCGGTCGTGCCGTCAGCCAGCTGCGCATTCGGATTGGCACCCGCCCGCAACAAAGCCCTGAAGCAGCCGATGTCCCCGCTATGTGCCGCATACATCAGCGGGGTCATGGCAAGCTCTCCGCCGAGAGGCAGATTCGGGTCAGCACCCGCCTCCAATAACGCCTCCACACAGGCGCGATGCCCTTGAAGAGCGGCCGCGTGCAGAGCCGTGAAACCCGTTTCATCCTGCGCGTTGACATCCTCCCCCTGTCGGATGCGCTCGCGAAGTTGGCGCACCGCCCCCTTCTCCGCACATTCATACAGGGAGTGGCACTCCTCCTCCTTCCATGCGGCATAGCCCCCCGCGAACACGCCGATGGCGAGGATAAGGGCAAGGACCGACAGCACGAATCGGTAGCGTTTCATGGCGTAGGAAAAGGAAAAAAGCCCGAAGGGGGAAAGCGCGTACTTTCTCTCCTTCGGACTTCGGAATTCGGACTTGCCTTACTTTTCTTCCAGCTTGGCGCGCACCGCTGTTTCGATTTCCGCGTACAGCTCGGTGTTGGTGCGGAGCAGCTCCTTGCAGGCGTCGCGCCCCTGCGCAAGCTGGCCGCCGTTGTAGCTGAACCAGGAGCCGCGCTTCTGCACGATGTCGTATTCCATGGCGAGGTCAAGCAGGCTGCCCGTGGAGGAGATGCCCTCGTTGTACATGATGTCGAACTCGCACTCCTTGAAGGGCG
>CALBJX010000082.1 GCA_937893015.1 uncultured Verrucomicrobiales bacterium
CTGATTGTGGACTGCGCCATCCGCCGCAACGAATCCCGCGGTCTGCACTACACGCTGGACGCCCCCGACAAGCTGCCGAACGCCGTCCCGAGCGTGCTGCATGCGTGGTAATGTTTTTCTCCTCCCGCCTTTTCCCATGCTAACCTTTCGTTCCCTTCCTGCCTACCTGTTTGCCGCGCTTCTGCTCGGTGCCCCCATGGCGCAGGCCGTGGGCGTGAGCGGCACAGGCAAAAAGACGAGCGTGTCGGGCAAACTGGTGACGCGCGTCGCCTCCGAAACCCGCAAGCAGATGTCGGAGGAGAACTTACGCGCCGCAGCCATCAAGGCGGGTCCCATGCGCCCTGTGCTGGACCAGAGCAACCGCCGCAACTTCCCCGACCCCAAGAAACTGCCGCAGACCAAGCGAGCGGGCGTGTACCCGTGGCACTTCGACATCACGGCGACCTACTTCTACATCGGTGAGCTGGCGACGAAGAACAACCCCGTGCCCAACACCGCCAGCAGCTGGGACAGCAAGTGGGATGACAACTACGGCGGCTACGACGATCCCGATCCCGCCCACCGCGACCCCGTGACCTTCGCGCCGCGCGGCTTCACCCCGCAGCTCAACCCCTTCTACGTCGCCCTGCCCTACAACGACATCGAGCACGGCGGCCCCAAGCCCGAAGCCTCCAAGGTTATTCCGTGGTACAACATCTACAAAGGCGGCAAATACGAATCCGTCTGCCGCGGCACATGGGTGCAGATTTACTACAAGGGCCGCTACTGCTACGCCCAGTGGGAGGACTGCGGTCCCTTCTGCACGGATGACTGGGAATACGTCTTCCAAGGCAAGCGCCCCAAGAACATGGCCAACAAGGCCGCGGGCATCGATATCTCACCCGCCGTGCGCGACTACCTCGGCATCAAGGAGGGCACGGCCACCGTGCACTGGCGCTTCGTGGAATTCGCCCTCGTTCCCGGTGGTCCCTGGGCCCGCTATGGTAAAGACAACCCCTTCATCAACCCCGAGCTCAAGCAAAGCATCCGCAAGTACCAGCTCAAAAACCGCATCATCACAACGAGTGCGAAGGAAGGATATTCGCAAAAGTAATGTACGAAGTACGATGTACGATGTACGATTTTGAGAATTCGGTGCGCTGTCGCGCACAAGCTCGACAAACGCAAAGCGCACGTCCACCTTTCGTCCTTTTCTCTGCGGCGAAGCCGCACGAATTTCCAAACTTCGTACATCGTACATCGTAAATCGTACATCTCCTCCGCTATGTTCAAAAATCTGCTCTTTGACTGGTCCGGCACGCTGTGCAACGATATGGCGCTCACGATTGAAGCGACCAACTACGTGCTGTCCTGCCATGGAAAGGCTGCGTTGACTATGGAAGAATTTCGCGCGGAGTTCCAGCTGCCCTACCCCGACTACTACGCCTGGAAAACGCCGGGGGTGCCGCTGGAGACGCTGGAGCGGGAATACCGCTACGCCTTTGCGCATGCGGAGTCGGGCGTCTTTCTGCTGCCCTATGCGCGGGAGTTCATGGCATTCTGCAAAAGCCGCGGCATCCGCTGCTTCGCCCTCACCAGCATGGACCCCAAGGCCTTCGAGGAGCAGAGCCGGGAGTTAGGCATTTGGCCCTATTTTGAGCACGTCCACTCCGGCATCCACAACAAGGAGCAGCACATCGGCACCCTCATGGTGCAGCACGGGTTGAAGCCCGAGGAAACCGCCTTCATCGGCGATATGCAGCACGACATGTGCGCCGCCCACTGCGCGGGCGTGACCGCCATCGGCGTGCTCACCGGCTACAACAACCCCGAGCAGCTCGCCGTCGCTGCGCCCGACCTCACCGTGCCCGACCTCAGCTACCTCCGCCGCCTGATGGAGCGATTCCCCGCCCCGCAGCGGGACACGATTCACATCAACGGCCTCCGCTTCTCCTGCCGCATCGGTGTGCCCGCGGAAGAACGCGCCGAGCCCCAGGAGCTCACGGCAGACATCAGCATCACGACCTCGCTACCCTTCGCCGCCATGCAGGAGGACATCACGCGCACCATCGACTACGACGCGCTCTCCCGCCGTCTGATCAAGCTGGCACAGGCAGAGGAAACCATCCTTTTGGAAACCCTCGCCCAACGCTTCGTCGAGTGCTGCCGCACCGAGTTCGGGGCCGAGCACGCCGCCGTTGAGCTGCACAAGTACATTCTGCCGAACACCGCCAGTGTCTCCGTACGCACAGAGTGCTGAGGCTTAGAACTCATCCGGGGAAGGGACGGGGATATCCGGTTCAGGAGCGGCTTGGGGCGGCTGTGCCCGTGGCATGTAGCGCGTGACCTTCGGGGTGGGGTCGACGATAAAGACGCTTGTCGCGTCGGGAATGGAGACGGAGCCGAAGCCGATGCGCCCGTCCGGCAGGGCGATGGTGCAGCAGTATTCCTCGGCAGGCGAAATGTAAGCCGTGAACATCGCGGGTTCAAGGGGCTGTTTTGCTGCAACGGAGAGCGCCGCTAACACCCCGCAGGTAAACGCAGGCAAGGCCGACGCCGCTGCCGCCGCTACCGACACCGCACGCCCTGTCAGTTCCCGCGGCAGGATAGTACGCGCCGGCCTGTGACCGATCGTTCTCATAGGGAAAAGCCTAGCACCGAAAACCTCGGGATACAAGACGCCGATGGTTACAATCGTGTTACGGGATGCCTGAATACCGCCTTGCAGAAAGCAACCGTTTCTGGCATAATGCCCCCGTGAGCTCCGCAGGGATGCAGCAGGGGATGAAGCAAAGCATGGTGGCAACCGCCGCCATGCAGATGTTCATGCGCACCTTGCAGGCCACCAACATGGAGCTGCAACAGATAGCGGCACAGGCCATGGCCGCCAACCCCGCGCTGGAGGAACTTCCGCCCGCGGAACCCGAAACGGACCTCGGCGCGCCCGATGCGGAGGCCACCCGCCGCCACGACTTTTTCATGGAATCGCTCACGGAGGAGGAGACGCTGGCCGCCCACCTTGCGGAGCAGATTCGCCGAAGCGCCCTGCCCCGCGCCGTGGAGGCGGCCGCGCTGACCATCATCCGCCACCTCGACCCGCACGGCTACTTCGGCTGCGAGCCCGAGCAGGTGCGCGAGGAGGAGGAATTGCCCGCCGCCGTGTTCCGCAAGGCGTTAAGTGCTGTCCGCGACCTTGACCCCGCGGGGGTGGGGGCCGTCGACCTGCGCGACAGCCTCATGCTCCAGCTGGAACGGCTGGGCGAAGCGCACGAGCTGCCCATGCAGCTGCTGCGCGGGCATTGGGACGCGCTGGTGCGCCACCGCTATGCCGAGGCCGCCAAGGAGCTGGGCCGCACGGAGGCCGATGTTGCCGCCGCCGCGCGCCGCATCGCCCGCCTGAATCCCGACCCCGGCAGCGGATTCGCCCCCGCTGAGCGCAACGTCATCACCCCCGACCTCGTGGTGGACAGCGAGCTCAACGTCACCCTCACGGGCGAGAATGTGCCGCGGCTCACCCTCTCCGCCGCCTACCGCGAAATGATGGCGGAACAGGCGGACAAGCCCGAGGTGCGCAGCTATCTCTCCCGCTGTTTCCGCGAGGGGCGCGAGCTCATCCGCGCCGTGGAAGAACGCCAGCAGACCATCCTTGCCGTCGCCCGCGCCCTCGTCGCCCGCCAAACGGCCTTTTTCCGCAAGGGGCCGCACGCTCTCGCGCCGCTGAAGATGGAGGACATTGCCGAGGACTGCGGATGCAGCATCTCCACCGTCTCCCGCGCGGTGAACGGCAAATACTTACGATGCGCCCACGGCGTGTTTGAGCTGCGCTCCTTCTTCACCGCCGCCCTGCCGGCGGAGCCCGGCAGCGAGGGTGTCTCCGCCGGGGCCGTGCAAGCCCGCATCCGCGCCCTCATTGACACAGAGGACCCGCGCAAGCCGCTCTCCGACGCCAAGATAGAAGCCGCCCTCGCAGCGGAAGGCACCCTTGTTGCCCGCCGCACCATAGCCAAATACCGCGAGCAAATGAAGATTCTGCCCGCCAGCCTGCGCAAAGTGAAATGACGAACAATCAGGAACAGCGTATTTTGGAGCTTTTCGGTGTTCCTGCCCTGCGCGAGGGGCAGCGGGAGTTGTTGGCCGCTGTGTTGGCGGGGCGCAACGCGCTGGGAGTGCTGCCGACGGGGCAGGGAAAAAGCCTTGTCTTCCAAGCGGCGGCGGCACTGCTGGGCGGCGTGAGTGTCGTGGTTTCCCCGCTCATTGCGCTGATGCGCGACCAATGCGAAGCCCTCGCCCGCCGCGGCATCCCCGCCGCGCGCTTCGATTCCACGCTGGAGGACGAGGAGAAGGACAGCGTGCTCCGCGCCGCGCAGACGGGTGAGCTGCGTCTGCTCTACGTTGCACCCGAATCGCTGGAAAACGAGGCTCTGCAAGCGGCTCTGCGCACGGCACCGCTCACCCTCTTCGTGGTGGATGAGGCGCACTGCGTCTCCCAATGGGGGCACAGTTTCCGCCCCGATTACCTGCGTCTGCCCGCGTGGCAACGCCGTTTCCCCTTCCGCAGCGTGCTGGCCCTCACCGCCACCGCCACGCCGAGCGTGCAGCGCGATTTGCAGCAAACCTTTTCCATTGCCCCCGCGGACACCATCGCCCTGCCGCCCGACCGCCCGAACATCGTGCGCCGCGCCCTGCCCGCCCCCGACCGCCGCGCCGCCCTGCTGGACTTTTTGGCGGATGCGCACCACCGCCCCGCCATTGTCTACTGCCGCAGCCGCAAGGAGACGGAGGCGCTGGCGGGCGAGCTCATGGCGCAGGGCTACGCCGCGGCGGGCTACCACGCAGGGCAGAACGCCGAGACCCGCGCCGCCCTGCAGGACGCTTTTCTCACCAACGAACGCGACGTGCTCGTGGCCACCATCGCCTTCGGCATGGGGGTGGACAAGCCCGATGTCCGCAGCGTGGTCCACTACTGCTGCCCCTCCTCGCCCGAAGCCTACCTCCAAGAGAGCGGGCGCGCGGGGCGAGACGGCAGGCCCGCCGTCTCGCTGGTGCTGCTCAACGGGGACGACATCTGCGACGCCCGCAACCGCATCATCGCCGCGGAGCCGGATGCGGAGGGCGTGCTGCGCTGCTGCCGCTGGCTCATGCCCGCCGTGCGCCGCGTCATTTCGCCGTGGGAGGTGACGACCTCCTGCGACATCCCCGAAGATGTCATCGAGCGCACCCTGCAACTGGCCGAAGCACGCGGCACGCAGGAGGTGGAATCCCGCGGCTACCAGCTCTACAAGGTGAAACCTCTCTTCCCGCTCTCGACCATCTGCGACGGCCGCGACGCCGCCGAATGCGAACGCCTGCGCACGCTGGACAAGCGGCGCGAGGGTGAAGTGGCCGACCTCGCGGATGCATGGGACTGCACCTTTGCCGAGGCCATGGACTATCTCCGCGAATGCGAAGCCGCGGGCGAGTGGAAGCTGACCTTCCGCCGCATGGCGCTCTGCCTGCACACCACCGACCCGCAGGCCGATGCCCGCAGCGCTGCCGAGACTCTTTCCGCCGCCTACGCCCGCCGCCGCACCGCCGATGAAGCCCGCCTCGACACGCTGCTGGAGATGCTGTGCTCCGCCGACTGTCTCACCGCCGCCCTGCACCGCTATTTCACGGACGAAGAATTTTCCGCCCCCGGCTGCGACCACTGCCGCGCCTGTGCCGAGCACACCCGCCTTGCCATCCCCGCCCGCACCTACCGGGACGCCCCCCTGCCCGCCGACGCCGCGCTGCCCGAGTTCTTCCGCGACGCGCAGCGCCGCCGCTTCCTACTCGGCATCTCCACGCCGGGCAGCATGGCGCACCGCCTCTGGGCGCACCCGCTCTACGGGGCCAAGAGCGGCGCCGCGTGGGAAGAATTATAAGCCCCCCGTCACGCCATTTTACGCAGCAGTTGCGTCAATTCAAACTGGAAGGCCTGCAACTCTTCGGGCGTGGGAGTGGCTGTCTGCTCAATCCAAGCGAAGCGGCCCATCGAGTCGATTTGCCATGCGCATCGGGTGCCGCTCGGGAAGACCACCTTGCCGGATACCAGCGCACCGGGCAGATAGAGTTCATCCAATGTCACCACGGGCTTACCATCCGCAGCGGGAGCAGCTTCCGGGGCAGGAGCGGGTGCTTCTTCCCGGGGAGCGGGCGCGGATTCGGGGGCGGAGGCAATCTCAATGCCGTTATCCAGCAGCAGGAAGCGCACGTCCATAAAGGTGAGATGAGCACCGCACTCATTGACGAGTTTTTTCTGAATGCCGTTCAGGTCAATGCCCTGCGCGGCCCATGTGCGCACCATCTCCAATTGCTCGGGGGAAATCTGACTCATGGCTGCATTTTACTCTGCGGGGCGGCGGGAATCAAGCCAAGATATTTTTCCTGCTGCGGTCATTTTGCTTTTCCCCGTTCTCCTGCGTCATTTTGCGTTTGCATTCACGCAAAAAATGTGCTAGAAAATGCGGTATAGCTTTCTTTTTTTACGACTATGGCAGCTCCCAAACTCAAAACTAACGGCGGTCCTCTCTCCTCTCCGCTGTCCATGCGTCCCTCCGGCACGGCTCCTGCCAAGCAGGTGCGCCTGAAGGGTATCAACGGTAAGACCATCACCCCCAAGACGCCCGCGTCGCCCAAACCCGTGCCCGCTCCTGAGGCACCCGTAGCAGGCCCCGAAGCCCCCGTAGCGGATCCCGCCGCGGAGCAGGCCGCCGCCGAGGCCGCTGCCGCTGCTGCGGAGGCTGAGGCTCAGGCCGCCGCCGAGGCTCAGGCCGCTGCGGAGGCTGCCGCCGCTCAGGCGGAATATGAGCGCCAAATGGAAGAGTACAACCGCCAGATGGAAGAATACAATCGCCAGATGGCCGAGCTCGCCGCCGCTCAGGCGGCCGAAGCTGCCGCTGCCGAGCCCGCACCTGCAGAAACACCTGCCGAGGAAGCCCCTGCTGAGGAGGCCGTGGCGGAAGAAGCCCCTGCCGCTGAACCCGCTCCTGCCGAGGAGCCCGCCCCTGCGGAGGAAGCTCCTGTGGCCGAGGCGGCACCCGAGCCGGTCGCCAAGCCCAAAGCCAAGACAGGCGGGCTCGCCGTTGCCAAGCCCAAAGCTGCCGGGGCCAAGAAAAAGAAGAAGGCCGCCCCCACCCCCGCTGCGGCGGACGGAGCCATGGTGGATTCCCCCAACAACCGCATGCTGTCCGAGGCCGAGCTCGATGCCCGCGATGCCTACCTCGCCGCGCTGCAGGCCACGGCCAATGCCACCCCCATCTGGAAGCGTCCTCTCTTCCTCTGCGGCGTAGGCGCCCTTGTGCTCATGGGCGCCATCTGCACGACCTTTGTGGTGCAGCACAATGCGCAGGAAGCCCGCATCAAGGCGCATGCCGACTACATCATCTCCCTGCTGAAACGTGCGCAGGCCATCAACCAGAAGGGTGTGGAAACCACGGCGGACGCCAAGGCCAAGGGTGTGGATATCACCTGCACGGCCAAGGACGCCAAGGCTCTCATGGAAGTGGTGGTGAACCCCACCGCCCAGAATGAAAAGGGCAAGCCCCTCTATGGCGGCAATGCCGAAGGCGTGGCTCAGAACGCCTGCCTGCTGCTCGGTCTCGCTGCCGCACAGGATGACGCCATCTGCGACCTCGTGTTCGACTCCATGGGTGCCAATGTGGTGAAGATTCGCCCCTCGCTCTTCAACTGGCTGCTCCAGCGCCTTGCCATCTCCGACAGCAAGACCGTGCAGAAGAATCTCAAGAAGCTCGCCAAGACCGTGAGCGAGAAGCCCGATTGGCCCAAGAAGACGGAGGCGCTCTCCTACGTCTGGAACGCCATGGGTCTGCGCGTCACCAAGTCCGATGTGCCTGAGATTCTCGCCCTGCTCAAGGACGACAAGACCGACAGCCAGCTTGGCAAGGCCCTCGCCGTCTGCCTTGACAACATTCTGGAGATGATGGAGGACGCCAACGAGAAGAAGGCCATCGGCGATACCATCTTCGATGCTCTCAACGGCGACAAGAAGCGTCTGCGCCCGCTGGTGCCCACGCTGGCCAAAGCCTGCTCTCCCAAGGCGCTCGCCTACTATCAGAAGGAGCTCGAAGACCCGAAGACCTGGGCTAAGGGTCAGGGGCTCACCTTCATCGGCTACTGGGGTGATGACAGCCAGACGGACTATGTGCTCTCCCTGCGCGACAAGGCTCCCGATGACCGAGCCAAGGAACAGGTGCGCCTCTGCATCGGCTCCATGTTTGCCCAGAACCGCGAGCGCACCGATGCCGATGCCGACAAGCTGATTGCCCTCTACTTCGACAACGTGGACGGCGATACCTCCGGCATTCAGGACATCATCAACAAGACGGACGATGTCTCCTCCCTCTACGTGGGCGACAACAGCCCCGAGCTGCCCAAGCTCAAGGAGGAACTCAAGCGTCTGGAAGAAATCCGCAAGCAGAAGACGGCGCTCATCAACGTGCTCGCCACGCTGTATGACCACCAGTGGGTCATGCACCGCCTCGACAAGCTCGCCGCGGATAAGGATGGCGACATCGCCGCGCAGGCCAAGAAGGCTATCGAGAAGGTGAAAGCCAACAGCGTCCGCTCCGCTCAGCGCCGCGACGACTACAAGAACCGCGAGAAGTAACGCTGCCCGCAGCAATGCGATTTTCATCCCGCCGGGTGCTGTGCACTCGGCGGTTTTTTCATTGAGCAGGAAGGGCCGACAGCGCGGACAAGGGGAGGAAAATATCGAAAAATGCTTGACATTTTCATCATATGCGGGCATAACACGCGCGCATCGTCTGCGGGTGAAGCCCACAGTCTGAGTCACTTTTACATTATGAATCGTCTTTTCCTGCTCTGCACCGCCGCACTGTTTCTCTGCTCCTGCATGGGTCATTCCGCCGCTTCTCTGAAGGAATTCGGGCGCGGCTACGCCTTTGCCCGTCCCTCCGATAACATTGATGTAGCGGAGGCCGTTGCCAACGGCTACTGGGATGTGCCCGAAGGCGTGACGGGTAATCATCTCATCGTGGTGGACACGCAGCTGCAGGTCGCCAAATATTACATCGGCGGCCGCCAAGTGGGGCAGAGCGCCGTCTCCTCCGGCAAAGCGGGACACGGCACGCCCAGCGGCACCTTCCCCATTCTCGACAAGGATGCCGACCACAAGTCCTCCACCTACGGCAGCGTGGTGGACAGTGCGGGCAACACCCTTGTCGCCGATTACACCGCCGGACAGCCCATGCCGTCGGGCGGCATCTACAAGGGAGCCCCCATGATTAACGCCATGAAGCTCACCAACACCGGTATCTGGATGCACGAGGGGTTGGTAACCTCCGCCCCCGAGAGCCACGGCTGCATCCGTCTCCCCAAGAAGATGGCCAAGATATTCTTTGATAACACCCCCGTCGGCACTCCCGTCATCATCAAATAACCCTCTCCCACAATGCAACGACACATGAAGACCCACAACATCCTCTCCCTGCTCCTCTGCATTGCCTGTGCAGCAGTGTTCAGCGCTTGCTCCTCCACCCCCAAGGAGCCGGAAAAGGTGTACACGCCTTTTGAAAAGTTCATCCTGGACACCCCCGAGTACCCCAAGACGATGGTGTACTATCAGGATGACGAGCTCCTGAAACAGCACAACTACAAGTGCCCCATCTACGTAAGCCTTCAACAGCAACGTGCGCGACTCTACGTCAATGGTCAGGTTGCCATGGACTGGCCCGTCTCCACGGGTGTCGGCGGGCACGAAACACCCACGGGCAAGTTCCGCATCATCGAGAAGGAACGCGACCACGCCTCTAATCGTTATGGTCACCTTTACAACGCCGAGGGTAAGTGCATCAATGGTAATGCCGACATCTTTGTTGATGCCCTGCCCGAGGGCGGTCGCTTCGAGGGTTCTCCCATGCCGAACTGGATGCGCCTCACCTCCGACGGCGTGGGTATGCACACGGGTAAGGTTCAGGCCGGCAAGCGTCTCTCCCATGGCTGCATCCGCACGCCCAACCGCGTAGCGGTGCTGCTCTACGGGCGCACGGCCGTCGGCACCCCTGTCACCATCGTCTCGGGCATCGAGCCGATGTACCCCGGGCACGAGGCTATCGCCGAGCGAGCCAAGAAAGATGTCGAAGACAAGCTTGCCCGCGAGGCTGCCGAAAAGAAGGCCGCAGAGCGCAAAGCGCAGGAAGAAGCCCGCAAAAATCGCAAGTTCCTCTGGTTCTGATACGAGAGAAAAAAGAACGGATCTCCGCGGAGCGGCCCTGCAAAGCCGCTCCGCTTTTTTGCGGTCCGCCAAACGTGAAAGTTTGTCGAACTGAATGTACGAAGTACGATGTACGATGT
>CALBJX010000083.1 GCA_937893015.1 uncultured Verrucomicrobiales bacterium
ACTTCGTACATCGTACATCGTACTTCGTACATTCAGTTCGACAAATCCCTCTTTGTCACCCTCCCCTCAATCAAAGAGGTTCGGGTAGGAGCGCAGGGCGAGGGCTTTGGAGAGGGCGCGGATGGTCTTGCTGTCCTCCGCGAGCAGGGCCTGTTCCGCCATGGCGCGGCATTCCGCGTAGTTGAGGTGGCGGATGGCGAAGCGCACGAGGGGCAGCAGGTGCGTGCCGCAGGAGAGCGCCTTGGCCCCCAGGCCCACCAGCAGGGGGATGAGGGTGATGTCGCCTCCCATTTCGCCGCAGATGGCGGTGGGGATGCCCGCCTCAATCGTGTGGCGCATGAGGCGGATGACACCGGGGTGCGTGGGGCGGAACATGCCCGACACGCGGTAGTTCACGCGGTCCACGGCGATGGTGTACTGCGTGAGGTCGTTGGTGCCGATGGAGAAGAAATCCACATAGCGGGCGAGCACATCCGCCATCATGGCGGCGCTCGGCACCTCAATCATGATGCCGACGCGCATCTTCGGGTCGTAGGCCAGCCCGCGCTTGCGGAGCTCGGCGCGGCATTCGTCCAGCAGGAGCAGCGCATCCTTCACCTCCGTGAGCCCCGACACCATGGGGAACATAACGCCCACCTTGCCGTGCGCAGAGGCGCGGAGAATGGCGCACAGCTGCTCCTTGAAAATCGCGGGGCGGCTGAGCGACACGCGGATGCCGCGCCAGCCGAGGAAGGGGTTCGCCTCCGCTTCCTCGGATTCCTCGAAGGGCAGCTTGTCGCCGCCCGAATCCAGCGTGCGGAAAATCACCTCGTGCGGGGCGCAGCTCTCCACCAGCTCTCGGTAGTGCGCATACTGCTCCTCTTCATCGGGCATGGTGTTGCCGTCCAACAGGAAGAACTCTGTGCGGAAAAGCCCCACGCCCTCTGCCCCGCTGCGCTGAATGGCACCGAACTCATGCACGAACTCCACATTCGCCGCGAGGCGGATGCGGTGGCCGTCTCGCGTCTCGGCGGGCAGGTTGTTCATGCCCACCAGCGTTTCGTAGGCGCGTTTCTTTTCGGCCTGCAGCGTACGGTAATGCTCCAGCGTCTCGCGCGTGGGGTTCAGGATAAGCTCGCCGTTGAAACCATCGAGAATGGCGAACTGCCCCACGCGGGAATCGATGACGAGGTGCGGCACGCCCACCACGGCGGGCAGGCCGAGCGAGCGGGCGAGAATGGCCGTGTGCGACACGGCGGAGCCCATCTCCGTCACGAAACCCAGCACGTGGTCGGTGTCGAGGTCGGCGGTGTCGCTGGGGGCAAGGTCGAAGGCCGCCAGCACGCAGGGTTCACCCGTCCCCTTCTCTTCCTTGTCCTCCGCGGGCTCCATGTTCTTGAGCACACGCTGAAGCACGTCGCCGATATCCGCCACGCGGGAGCGCAGGTAAGCATCGTCCACGCGGCGCATCACCTCCATGAAGTTCTGCACCACGGCGTAGTACACCGATTCGATGTTCTGCAGGCGCTTGGGCATTTCGCGCTGCAGCTTAGCCATGATGGTGCGGTCGCGCAGGAAGAGGAGGTGCGCATCGAAAATCGCGGCTTCCTTCTCACCGGAAAGTCGCTCCACGCGCTCCTTCAACGCCTGCAGCTCATCCTCCGTGCGGGTGAGGGCGGCCTCAAAGCGTTTCCATTCCGCCTCCGTTTCCTCTGCGGCAATCGTGCGGGTGACAGGGGCTTGGCAGCCGCGCGCTTCCACCCGCAGCACGCCCATGGCGATACCGGGGGAAACGGGCTGGCCCGTCAGGCGGCGTTCAAACGTCTCGGTCATGGCGGCAGGAGACGATACTCTTTTGTCCGTTCGGCTCAATCCTCGCCGAACTTGCCGGCGATGAGCTCTTCGAGAGCGGCGAGGGTTTCCGCCTCGTCGGGGCCGTCCACTTTCACGGTAATCGTTGCACCCCAGCCCACGGCCAGCATCATGATGCCCATGATGCTCTTGCCGTCCACCGCCTCGTCATCCTTCACGACGGTGACGTCGGATTGGAATCGACTGGCCACGCGCACGAACTGGGCGGCGGGTCGGGCATGGATTCCGAGTTTGTTCAGGATGGAGAGCTGCTTGGTAATCATATCGATGGTATCGGGCTTTGGTTTTTGTTTATTATATCCGCGATTCAGCTGATTTCCAGCTTTTTTTTCCCCGAAATGCCGTTTTTTAGAAAAGGTCCGCAGCGACCCCTCTCGGCAACGCCTTTAGCGACGGCGATTTTTCGTTTCTTTCACCTCCGCACAATGCTCCTGAAGGATGAAATCGCCCTCGTTCTTCGCGCGGATGGTGTTGTTCTCGATGCGCACGTCGCCCGCGGATTTCAGCCCCACGGCACCGCGTCCCAACAAATTGAATGTGTTGTTGATAATGCGGATACCCGTATGCACCGGGCCCTCGAAGCTGCGGTTTTCAGGGTGCACCTTGATAACAGGCTCGCCGCAATCGGTAAAGATGTTACCCTTGATGGTGAGATCGCGCACCATGCCGGATTCATACCAGCTGCGGGCGTCATCCGCCACGAGAATGGCGGCGTGGTGAGTACCATTGAAAATGCAATCCTCCACCGCGATAGGGCGGCGCGTACTGAGCAGGAAGGCACGTGTGGGGATGAGCTGAATGCGGCTCTTCTTCACGATGACGGACGGCGTGGCGGTGACATTCTCCAAACACCATTCGTTCACGCTCACCGCCTCGGGGATGTCCTTCTCCATGGTCAGTTCCATGCGGCGGCCATCGGAAGAGAGCGTAGCTTCCGTCACGCGGTTGATGCCACCGAGGGGAAGAAGCGAGGCATTGTTGATGAACTCCACCTCATCGCCGACGCGGTAGGCCATGAAGCCCCATGTCTGGTGGTGCTTGAAGGTGAGCACCACATGGCGGCGGTCTCGGATTTCCGTGACAAGCAGGTGTGTACCATGCACGTTAATAGCATCATCATGCGAGGCGGAAAGCAGGCAGTTGTTCACCATAATCTGCCCGTAGCAGCCCGAAAAGTGCAGGATATCCGCCCACGCGGAACAGGTGCGGCCACTGCCCTTGCGGGGGCCTACCTGCACCCCCCGGAAGCTCAGGTCATGAGAGAACTGTGACAGCACACCCATGCCGTGCATGAAACGGAAGGCGACATCCTCGTAGCGAATGTAGCCGGATTTGTTGCAGAAGACGGAGGCATACTCGCGGCGCACATGGCGAAACTGATAGGTTGCTCCCTTCACAAAGCCGGGGTTCTTCTTGTCGCCGAACTCCATCTTCACCTTGCCGGGCGCAAGCTCCGTCACCTTGCCCCAAAGGCCCTTGTTACCGCCGGCATTGAAGACATGCAGCGGCTTTTCCGTGTACTGCTGCACAAAACCATTGCGGGCTTCCTCCTCCCAGCCGTCGCCCACCCAAAAGAGTTTTCCGCTCTCATCGATGCGGTACTTGCTATCCTTGTGAATGCTGAAAACCGCTTCCTTCTCCCCGCTTTCCAACACAGTGTACTCTGACACCGTGGGGCGGGCATAATCAATTTCCAGCCCCTTGAAGGTAATGTGCTCACACTCCTCCATGTGGATTTCCATCATGCGGCCGCGGCAGCGCAGCAAAGCGCCCTTTCCTTCCACGAGAACGTGCTTTGCCCCGTGGAAATCCAGCATCACGCGCTTGGGCATGTCGGGAGCATCATTGGTGTTGGAAATCATCATCTTCTCCGCATTCAGATCTTCGGCCTGCCAATCGTACACACCGGGGGCAAACACCACGCGCACCGGCTTCTCCTTACTGCCCCGCATCTGCGGAGCAAGAGAACCGACCACCTTGCCCGGCTTCACCATGACGCAGTCCCCCGCCGAGAGGCTGAGGCGATTGAGCGGAGCCATCGTCTTCCATGGCGACCCGGCGCTGCCGTCCGCATCATCGTTGCCCTGCTGAGGGTCAATACAATAGGTCGCTGCCGATGCAAACGAGAGCATACAAACCCAAAAGCACGAGAGAAAGGAGCGAAAAAACATGGTGCTTCATTCTACCAAAAACAGGTGGGAGCGCAAGCCGAAAAGCGCACGCACGGCGTGTCCCCAAGAATCTGTTTCTATTCTCGCAGGTGAACGCCGCGTCCGGCACAGGCATATCGAACGCCCCCACCCGCTGCATCAGCGAATGGGGGCGTCGGTGTCAATCGTCAAAGTGCGCAATCTCAGATGAGATTCTCGCGCTCCTTGTCGAGGTAGTACTTGTAGGTGTCCACCTTAAGCTCGCCGCAGGCGGCCTCGTCGCACACGATGATGGCGGCGGGGTGCATCTGGAGGGCGGAAGCCGTCCACTTGTGGGACACGCTGCCGTCGATGATGTGGGCAAGAGCGCGGGACTTGTGGTGGCCATTGCAGACAAGCAGCACTTCCTTGGCGCCCATCACGGTGCCGATGCCGACGGTCAGAGCCTGCTTGGGCACCTGATTCACGTCGTTGTTGAAGAAGCGGCTGTTGGCGATGATGGTGTCCGTCGTCAGAGACTCGATGTGCGTGGGAGCGGTGAGGGAGGAACCGGGCTCGTTGAAGGCAAGGTGGCCGTCGGGGCCGACACCGCCCATGAAGAGATCGATACCGCCGGCTTCGACGATGGCCTTCTCATAGTCTTCGCATTCCTTCTTCAGGTCCGCGGCGTTGCCGTTGAGGATATGCACGTTCTCCTTCTTGATGTTGATGTGGGAGAAGAAGTTCGTCCACATGAAGGAGTGGTAGGACTCGGGGTGCTCCTCGGGCAGACCGACGTACTCGTCCATGTTGAAGGTGATGACATTCTCGAAGGAGAGCTCACCGGCTTCATACTTCTTGATGAGGCCCTTGTAGAGACCGAGGGGGGAGGAACCCGTGGGGCAGCCGAGCTTGAAGGGCTTCTCGGGGGTGGGGTTGGCTTCGATGATGCGCTTGGCCACATAGTCGGCAGCCCAAGCGGACAGCTTGTCGTAATCAGGTTCGATGATAACGCGCATGGTGCTTGAATATGGTTAAATCGGTTTGCGGGCAACGAGTTCACCCGTCCCTGCGCCCGAGACTATAGCAGATTCTCCCCGCCATGGGAAGCCTTTTTCGCGGATTTCGGCGAAGAAGAGCGGGAAGCGCAACGGAGAACACAGAGAATACGTCTTACCCCTTCCGTCTGTTGAGCAAATTCTTTACAACGCGCACGGGGTGTGGTACACTTGCCCCGCAGGCGAGGCTGTGGATTGCCTGCAAGAACCTCTGTCCACCGCAATGAAGTGATTAGCTCCTATCTTCCGCAGGCCCAAGGCCTGTACGATCCCGCCCACGAACACGATGCCTGCGGCGTCGGTATGGTTGTCGACACCCACGCCAAGGCATCTCACGATATTGTCGAGAAAGGCATCACGATTCTGGAACGCCTGCTGCACCGCGGCGCTGTCGGCAGTGACCCCGAAACGGGTGACGGCGCGGGCATGCTGATGCAGATCCCGCACGACTTCTTCAAGGCGGTGTGCTCCGTTTCCCTGCCCGCCGCGGGGAGCTACGCCGTCGGCATGTTCTTCTTGCCCAAGGACAAAGTGGCCTGCGCCACCTGCCGCGCCGAGGTGGAGGAAGTGGCCGTTGCAGAGGGTTTCAACTTCCTCGGCTGGCGCACGGTGCCCGTGGATGAGCAGGCCATCGGCCGCACGGCGCGCGAGTGTGCCCCGCTCATCGAGCAGTGCTTCCTTGCCCCGAAGGACGCCGCTTGGACGGGCGACCTGCTGGAACGCCGCCTCTACATCCTGCGCCGCCGCATGGAGCACGGCGTGGCGGACTTGCTGCCCGAGCTGGGCGACCGCTTCTACATCCCCTCCCTCTCCGCCCGCACCATCGTGTACAAGGGTCTGCTGATGGCCCCGCAAATCAAGAAATTCTACCTCGACCTCGCGGACGAACGCTTTGCCAGCTGCATGGCCATCGTGCACCAACGCTACTCCACCAACACCTTCCCCAGCTGGCCGCTCGCGCACCCCTTCCGCTACATGGCCCACAACGGCGAGGTGAACACCCTGCGCGGCAACCTCAACCAGATGACCGCGCTGGAGGACAATCTGTCGTCCCCCCTCTTCGGTGATGAAATCAAGAAAATCCTGCCCGTGATTCCCGCGGGGCAGAGCGATTCCGCCAGCCTCGACAACGCGTTGGAGCTGCTCACCACGGCGGGGCGTTCCCTGCCCCACAGCATGATGATGCTCATCCCGCAGGCCTTCGGCAAGCGTTACTTCATCGGTGAAGACCTGCGCGGCTTCTACGACTACCACAGCGGCTTCATGGCCCCGTGGGACGGCCCCGCCGCCGTCTGCTTCTCCAACGGTCTCGGCGCGGGGGCCATCGTGGACCGCAACGGCCTGCGCCCCGCCCGCTACGAGCTGAGCGACGAGGGCCTTTTCATCCTCGCCAGCGAAGCGGGTGTGCTGGACACCGACCCTGCCCACGTCGTCAAGCGCGGCTGTCTCACGCCCGGCGACATCGTGTGGATTGATTTCGCCACGCACCGCATCTCCTACAACGCGGAAACCAAGACCAAGGTGGCGCGCCGCCGCCCCTACCGCCGCTGGTGCCAGGAAAACCGCATCAAGATTCACGGCTTCTTCGACAGCGTGGATGCCCCCGTGGTGAACACGGAGCGTCTGCTCGCCCGCCAAATGCTCTTCGGCTACACCAAGGACGAGGAAGAGCAGTACCTCATCCCCATGGCGAACACCGCGCACGACCCCGTGTACGCCATGGGCAACGATGCCGCGCTCTCCGTGCTCTCCGAGCGTCCGCAGCTGCTCTTCGACTACTTCAAGCAGCAGTTTGCGCAGGTCACCAACCCGCCCATCGACCCCATCCGCGAGCAGCTGGTGATGTCGCTGACCACCTTCATCGGCAACCCCGCCAACATTCTCGATGAAACGCCGCAGATGGCGCGACTCATCAAGATGGCCCGCCCCATCCTGACCCCCAGCGACTTGGAGGCCCTGAAGAGCAACAAGGAGGCCGATTTCCGCTGCATCACGCTCTCGACCGGCTTCTCCGCACTCTCCCCGAATGGTCTGCAAGAAGCCCTTGCCGAGCTGAGCCGCGAGACGGAAAACGCCATTGCGGAGGGCTACCGCATCATCATCCTCTCCGACCGCGAGCTCTCGGGCAACGAAGCCCCCATCCCCTCCCTGCTCGCCGTTGCCGCCGTGAACGCCAAGCTCCGCGAAATGGGCGTGCGCACGGGCACGGGCGTCATCGCCGCCACGGGTGAGGCGCGTCAGGTCATGCACTTCGCCCTGCTACTGGGCTACGGCGCAACCGCCGTCTGCCCGTGGCTGGCCTTCGCCACCATCACCGACATGGCGCAGAACGGCCGTCTGGCGGACAACGTGTCCCCCACCAAGGCCATGGAAAACTATCTGGAGGCCATCGACTTCGGTCTGCTGAAAACCATGTCCAAGATGGGCATCTCCACCCTGCGCTCCTACCGCGGCGCGCAGATTTTCGAAGCCATCGGTCTGGGTGACGAGGTGGTACAGAAGTTCTTCCCCGGCACGGCAAGCCGCATCGGCGGCATCGGGCTGAGCGAAATCGCCCGCGAATCCGTGGCGCGTCTCGACATCAAGAAAGACCTGCGATTCCACCCGCAGCAGGAGCTCGCAAATGCGGGTCTCTTCAAGTGGAAGAAGGGCGGCGAAAAGCACATCTGGACGAGCAAGGTCATCGGCCAGTTCCAGAAATCGCTCCGCAACAAGGACTACGCGCAGTTCAAGGTCTTCTCCGAGATGGTGAACGAGAACAGCGAAACGCTCTGCACCCTGCGCGGGCTCTTCGGCTTCGCCAAGACGCAGCCCATTTCCATCGACGAGGTGGAGAGCGAGGAGAGCATCATGAAACACTTTGTGTCCGGGGCCATGAGCTTCGGTGCCATCTCCCCCGAGGCGCACGAGATGATTGCCGTGGCCATGAACCGCATCGGCGCCATGAGCAACTGCGGCGAAGGCGGCGAGGACCCTGCCCGCTACACGCCCGCCGAGGACGGCACGGACCGCAACTCCGCCGTCAAGCAGATTGCCAGCGGACGCTTCGGTGTCACGGCGGAATACCTCGCCAGCGCCCGCGAGCTGCAAATCAAGGTCGCCCAAGGTGCCAAGCCCGGTGAGGGCGGCCAGCTGCCCGGCGGCAAGGTGAACGCGGAGATTGCCCGCGTGCGCCACGCCACGCCCGGTGTCACGCTCATCTCCCCGCCCCCGCACCACGACATCTACTCCATCGAGGACTTGGCCGAGCTCATCTTCGACCTCCGCAACAGCAACCCGCAGGCCCGCGTGAGCGTGAAGCTCGTGTCCGAGGTCGGCGTGGGCACCGTGGCGGCGGGTGTCGCCAAGGGCGGTGCGGATATGGTGCTCATCTCCGGCCACGACGGCGGCACGGGTGCCTCCCCGCTCACCTCGGTGAAGTATGCGGGCATGCCTTGGGAGCTGGGTGTGGCGGAAGCCCACCGCACGCTTTGCCTCAACGGCCTGCGCGACAAGGTGCGCGTGCAGACGGACGGTCTCATCACCAACGGCCGCGACGTCATCGTCGCCACCCTGTTGGGCGCGGAGGAATACGGCTTTGCCACCTCCATGCTCATTGCGCTGGGCTGCATCATGGCGCGCGTGTGCAACAAGAACACCTGCCCCGTGGGTGTCGCCACGCAGGACCCCGACCTGCGCAAGAAGTTCCGCGGCAAGGTGGACAATATCGTCACTTTCATGACCTTTGTCGCCCGCGAAACGCGCGAGTACCTCGCGGGGCTCGGTCTGCACTCGCTGGAGGAAGCCGTCGGTCGCGCCGACCTGCTCCGCGTGGACAAGGCCCTCGACTTCTGGAAGACGCAGCACCTCGATTTCTCCAAGCTGCTCACGGGCGAAGCGCTCAACATTTCGGGCGCAGCGCACGAGAACAACACCTGCGTTGTGTTTGACGAGGCCATCCTCCCCGCCGCGCAACCCGCGCTGGAGGACGGCACCGCCGTGACGATGGACCTCCCCATCCGCAACACCGACCGCGCGGCGGGCACCCGCCTGTCCTACTACGTAGCCAAGAAGTACGGCCATGCGGGGCTGCCGGATGACACCATCACCGTCAACCTGCACGGCACGGCGGGTCAGAGCCTCGGTGCCTTCCTCGCGCACGGCATCACCTTCCGTCTCTGCGGTCAGGCGAATGACTACGTGGGCAAGGGCCTCTCGGGCGGCAAGATTATCATCACGCCCTTCGAAGAAAGCACCTACGACCCCGCCGAGAACGTCATTGCGGGCAATGTGTTGCTCTACGGTGCCACGGGCGGCAAGGTCTTTATCCGCGGTCAGGTGGGCGAGCGTTTCGCCGTCCGCAACAGCGGCGCATGCGCCGTGGTGGAAGGCGCGGGCGACCACTGCTGCGAGTACATGACAGGCGGTTGCGTGGTGGTGCTCGGCCCCACGGGTCACAACTTCGGCGCGGGCATGAGCGGCGGTTTCGCCTATGTGTGGGATGAAAACCACCTCTTTGACCGCTACTGCAACCTCGACATGATTGACCTCGACCCCGTCTCCGAACCCGAGGACATCGAGCGTCTGCGCTCCCTGCTGGAAGAGCACGCCGAAGCCACGGGCTCCGACAAGGCCCGCGCCATCCTCGCGGACTTCGACAACGCCCTGCCGAACTTCGTCAAGGTCTTCCCCATGGAATACCGCCGCGTCCTCGGCCAAATGACCGCCGCCGATGCCGATGTGCAGCGTGCGGAAACGCATAACTGATGGACAAATCATGTGAATAATAGCGCGGGCGCTGCCCTCGCGACACAAGGAAACCGCTCTGACTATCCGTCAGAGCGGTTTTTGTCATCCGACGCAACGGGCGTTGCTTCCGGACTTTCGCCGGGAATCTTCTCTCACTTACGCTTGCGTCGCGCGGCAAGTGCCGCGAGAGCCAGCAGGCTGAGGGTGGACGTAGCGGGTTCGGGGGCGAGGTAGACCTCCTGCGTCGTCGCGTTGTAGGCCAACTGATACTGCCCGTCCAGCGCATTGCCGGCCTTATCACGGAAGAAGAGTCCCGCAGCGGTGATGGAAAGTCCATCCTGCCCCTCAACGGGATTCAGCTCAATGCCCTCCAGACTGCTCACGTTGGAGAAGAGCACGAGGTGCTCCATGCTGCTGAGCGTCACCAGCATCTCATCGGAGAGGTAGATGGTGGTCTCACCCGCGGAGAGGGTCAGGCTGTGCCCCGCCAGGTTAATGCCCTGCGCGGCGTTGCTGTAGACCATATCCACGTTACTGCCGAGAGTCAGGTTGGTCGCCATGGTGGTGTCGCCCGTTGCCTGCAACTTGGCATGCTCACCGGCCGTGCCGCTCATGGTAATTTCCGCGCTCGCGGCGCCGCTGTAGGGGGTGGGGTCGGCCGCAGCCTGCATCGCCGCGGCAAGCTCCCCGCTCGTGATGATGGCACCGCCGTTGCCGAGCACGATTTCGTTGACGGAAATCTCCGCACCTTGCTTCAACGACAGGATAGAGCCTTCACCGCTCACGGCAAGACCGGACGCATGACGGAGCGTATCGGTATCGATATCCATCGTACCATTCTCCACCGTCAGCTTGCCATTGAAAGCGCTCATATCGCCGCGGAAAGTCTGGGAGCCGGAACCGCTCATGGTAAGGTTGACATTTTCTCCTACGGCGGCGGCATTGCTGTAAGCGTCATCGCCCGTTATCTTCAGCGTGCGTGTTTCACTATCCGCAGAAGAAATGGCGAAGTGGGTCTTTGCCAAGTTTGCTGTAGCGGATTGTTTCAGCCCCTTCACCGAGACTTCATCAGCAGCGACAACCAGCGCGACATCCGTATTCTTGTCCTGCGTATACGCGAAATCTACGATGGCATTCTTGGCAATGGTATTATCTTTAAGCACCATGCTCATGGAAGAACCATCAGACACAGAGCCGGAACCCATGCCGATTTTGAACGTACCGCGGAAGGTGGAATCCTCACCGCCGCCGAGGTTAAAGACCGCCGAATGAGCAGCACCGGTCACGCAGTTGGTCAGCAGAATCGTCCTATCGGTCTCCGAGGAGAGGGAGCCGATGTTGATGATACCGTCATTGGCATTACCACCCACCAGCATATTCGTTGTCTCGCGAGTCACAATGACTTTGCCGAAGTTCGCCACATTGGTATCACCGGCAGCCGTTGTCAGCCAGACATTCTGTGCCGTACCGCCGAAGGTCACGGTACCATCCACGGAGCCGTTCCCATTCACGGTGATATTCCCCGTGAAAGTCGCGCCCTTGCTGACATGAAGCTCAGAACCGCCGTTCAGATTCAGGGTGTTTGCCGTGAGAGACTCGGCGAATGTAGCGGAACTGCCTCCGTTGAGAGTCACATCGGAGAGGCTACCCGCCTTAGCAATGGATACAGTGCTGCCGTTATTGAAAGACATGTTAAGAGCCTGCCCTGCTGTTCTGTAGGAGCCGTTAAAGGTGATATCCTTGTCAAAACGCAGCGTCATAGCCGTTGTCGTCGCATTGTTGACAAAGTTGGCGTTGACCACTCCGGCCTTATCAAAAATCACCGTACTGGTACCACTCAGAAACGTCTCGTTTGCCTTACCATTGTAATATGTACCTGTCCATTCGGAGATGTCTCCGGAGAAGCACAAGGTGTTAGCATTAGCGATTGTTCGGGTGATATCACCCTCGCCTTTAATGTTACCGGAGAGAGTGGTCGTCTTATTGGAAACAGAGGAAGAAATATTGAAAGCAGCAGCGTCGCCGTTATTCGTAAGAATGATATTGCCCGAATAGGTTGTCTCTGTGCCCAGATAACCGCTGACACCGCGCAACTCCACCCAGGAATCACCCGTTGTGAGGCCCTGAATCGTTGTGCCGATATTCATAGTGCCTCCGTTGACCTGCACGATGCCATGCCACGCAGAACTATCCAACGCCATGTTTGACGGCAACGTTTGGGCGGTATTGGCATTGTTCATTGAAGAGTCGATGACAAAGGTGCCGGTGCCGCTCAACGAGGAAGAGGAGCCTGCTGCGGCGTGAACGGAGCCGGCATTCAGCGTCGCATTTTCGCCCAGATGAACTGTATTACCGCCTTCCAGATTCAGAGAGCCGATTGTCAGTTCTCCGCCGAAGGAGGCAGCAGTTCCCTCCTGCATGGTAAGCTGCGCCATCGTCGCCGTGCCGCTAACCTCCAGAGAACCGCCGGGAAGAGCATCATCTGCCGCGCCGAGCACAATATTCTTGCCGGAAGCGTTCAGCTCATTCACAACGACTTCATTGTTGAAGGTATAGGCACTTGCGCCGTTGGTGATATCACCGAGGGTCAGGTTCAAGGCACTGCCGGCATTCGAATGCAATGCGGCGTTCAGCGTCGTGGCTTTGCCTTCCAGCGTCACGCCCGTAGCACGGTTATACGCGCTGCTTTCCGTCGTTTCAAAAGCACCGACCCACTCGCTGATATCGCCTTGGAACTTGTACGAGTTTCCGTCATACTTATGAGTGAACGTGCCGTCGCCGGCGATGTCGCCCGCAAAGGTGTAGGTCAAGGCATACCCATTGTTGATGTGGAGAGCCTTATCTCCCATCAGGCGGATATTGGATGTAAAGATCTGGTCGGCGCTCGCAAAATAGCCCGTCACATTGTTCATCTCCACCCATGCATCGGCATTGGGCGCCAGCGCGCGCAGTTCATCAGCGGAAATATTCGCGATGGTTTGGCCTGCGGTTGTCGACATCAGAATGGTACCTTTCCATTCCTCCGCGTCCGTCGAAAGCCCGGTGCCAAGAGACTTGCTGCCGGCAGCGAGGGCAAAAGTACCGGAACCGGCCAGAATGGTGGATTTCTCCGAGTCAACCGTCAGGCGGGACGCATCCAGCTTCACCTTGTCCAGCAGCGTCAGCGTGCCGCCGTTGGATTGAATGTTCACACCGTCAGCCAGATTATCCGCCATCACCAAGTTCGCACCGTTGTTGAGCTGCAGGGATTCCGTTGCACCATAGGCACCTGCCTCCTTGGCGTACACCAACACGCCCGTGTTGATATAGCATGTATCTTCCAGAATCTTTTCAAAAGCACTGAGGATACCCGTGTCTGCCTTATAGACGAAGAATGCCCCTTCCAACTCGCCCTTGCCGCGGAGCGTCAGGTTTGTCGTGAGACCGAGGGGATGCCCATCCTCGCCCAGCAGCGAACCGGCACCCGCGCTCGTGGGCTTCAGTACATCGTACACATAGCCTGTGTACTTGAAGCCGTTGGCTCCGGACGTATACTCAACGCCGTTCGCATCATGGGGGCGCTCCCCATTACTCGGCTCCGCGACAGAGAAAGTCGTTCCCTTCGCAATGGTGATGGTTCCCGTGTAGGAGGTCGTGTGGCCGTATTCCTGCACGCCGCTCAGAGTGAGGGAGGAGCCCGCATCCACCGTGATGTCGCAGGCCGTGAGGTTGAGCTTGGAGACGTTGGTGGAGGAGTTCCCCGTCACATGCAGGTGCTCACCCACGAGCTGGGCCTTCACCTCATCCGCCGTGTACTTGTTGAGTTCCAGGTTAGCGGCGCGGATGGTGCCTTCATATTGATCGAAGCCGTCCGTGTGACCGCTGTTCGTCACGTTTTTCAGGCTCACCTTGTCTGCAGTGATATCGCCCTTGATGAGTGCCTTATTGCCCTCCACGTTCACAGCGGCAGTCTTGCCGTTTGTCATTGTCACAGCACTACTCTTGGCTGTGATATTGCCATTAATGGTACCACCGGTAATGGTAATATCAACATCACCGCCGACAGTACCATTCGTACCGCTACCGATGATACTTCCCGTCACCGTACCGCCATTGACGGCAATTTTCACATCGCCGCTGATTGTACCGCCGGAAACTGTACTACCGCCAAGGATATCACCTTTTACCGTTGCACCGGCGTTAAGGATAAGGTTCGTCGCACCGATTGTTTGTGTGCCTTGAACGACACCCATCTGAATATTGCCCTCGAGAGTGGCATTCTTCACTTCAACATTCAATGTACCGCCGATGTTACCGCTATATGAACCGATAAAAGCACCATCGCCGGCTGCCCCATTTGTGGTATACGAACCGCGCTTCACCGTCACATCGTTGCTGAATACCATGGAGATATTACCTTCTGTCAAGCTGGCATTCACCACACCGAATGCGTTATTGGCTGCCGTGCTGCCCGTCACATTCACGTTAACATCACCGGAGCTGCGAGTATTCCCGCTTCCGTTGACGGCACCGAAATAGGTACCCGATGCCTGCATTGTCACGGTCAGATTCGTTCCGGCAGTTGCATTGTTCGCAGCCGTTGCACCACTGACAGCCGAACCGGCCTGGCTGAAATCCAACCCCAAGGAGCTTCCCTGAGCATTATCATGGCTCGGCATGGGGGTGAGAGGCACGACGGGAGGCGGCGTGGGGCCGTCACTGCTCACCAGACCATTGTCATAGGCTGTGATAAAGTTGGTAGAGGGAGCGTAGGCCGTGTTGGTGTAGGAGAGCCCCGTGATGACGGAGGAACCGCCCGTGGAAGTGAGGGTCACCCCGTTCGTGGTGTTGCCCGTGCCCGCCGTCAGCGCCTGACCGATGAGCTTGTCGCCCAACCACACATAGTAGCCGGAGCCGATATTCTGAGCATCATTGCCCTGCGTGTAGGCCACGCGGAGCTTATCGTTGGTCGTCAGGTGGTTATCCTGGCAATAGAGCAACTTATCGCCCCAGGAGATGTAGCCCTCAGAAATCTTCAGCGTGCCGCTGTTGGTACCGTCGCCGATGAAAACGGAAAGAGCATTGGAGTTGGCCAGCCAGCCGTTGGCGGAGCCGTCGCCGAACGTGGCACCGAAGTCAATGGTGTAGCCACCGTCAATCGTGAAGGCGTTGCTGATGGCCTGCACGTTCTGCCCCGCGCTGAGGTTGATGGTGGCGGCGGCAGACTGCCAGTTGTGCCCCTCATGCCCCACGCCGGAGCGCGTCAGCCCTGCGGTGCGGCCGCCGATGCCCATGCCCTGCGCCAGGTTGCCCGCAATGATGAGGGCGCCCTGCTCATTGGGGTGGATGTAGTCACCGCCCGCGGTGCGGAAGAAGGCATCGGGCGCAAGGAACTGCCCGTTGCGGGTCACATTCACCAAGCCCTTGTTCACGTCCACGTACTTCACCGTGCCCGTGTGGGAGGCGTTGTAGGACTCCACCCACTTTTCCAGCTTGACGTTGTAGTCCGCCACATAGGAAGCGGCACCGTTCAAGCCGGTGCGGCCTTCACCCCACGTGGGGATGGACACGATGTACATGGTATCGCTCGCATCCATCTTCATGTTGTCGATAATCTGCCCCATGGTACCCCACTTACCGGTATAGGTAGAGGTGGCGGGATCCGTTCCCAGAGCGCCGATGAGGGCTGCTTCCTGATTAGCATTCACCCACACGCCGTTCTGCACGGAGCCCGCGCCGAGCAGACGCTCCGTCACCTTGGGCATATTCGTGTCGTTGTACGCACCATCGGAAAGGATGTCGTTGGTGCCCATCATCATCACAAAGGTGTCGGCATTGTAGTCCTTGCCCGTCTTAGCGGAAGAGACACCGCCGTAGTTCACACCCGTGCTGTTCCCCAGCGCGTTCACGCTTCCGCTCGCCGTCAGCATGTTGTGCGTACGACCGGAGGATTGGGCGTAGTGCGCGTTGTCAAAGGTTTCACCGCCGTACTGAGAGGTGGAGAAATCGCCGTTAAAATCGCTGTTGAGCGGCTGGGAGTGATAACCGGAGAGAGGACCGGCAATCTCGTTTTCAATGCCGTTATCCACAAAGGTCTTGAACATATCCCAGCGGTAGCTCATATCCTGCACGCCGTGGGTGATGGAGTCGCCGAGGAACATGACGCGCCCCACGGAGGTGCCGTCCGTACGCTGCGATTGGAAGGGGATGGAGTAATCCTTCGGCGGCGTGAAGTCAGAGGAATCCAGCGTGGAAGCCGTGTTCAGCGTAACGGAGGTCACATAGTTCATGTTCACCGTGAACGCGGTGATATGCTGGCTCGTGTAGCTCTGGGAACGCAGACCATTCGCCGAATACAGCGTCTGCGTGGTGCCGGAATTGTTCACCGCCGTCACCACCACATTGTTCGTCGTGCCGTTGGGGGTATTGTTGATGGTCAGCGTCACATTACCATCCGCATCCGCGAAATTGCTCCACAGAGACTCCGTGGTAATCTTGGTTCCCGTCGTCCAAGGCTTGCCCGCCCAGTAGCCCGTAAAACCGGAATCATAATCCACGCCGCTGTACCCGCGCGCCACATCCGTCATGCCGTAGGTGGCACCGGGATTGTTGTTATACGTCCACGTCACGAAGGGACTGTAATAGCCGCCGTTGGCGTAATCGTGCACCGATTGAAAATCATTCAACTTGTTCAGGTTCAGCGTGAGCGTCAGGTTCAGGTCGCAGCTCGGCGTTTCCAGATAGAACGTACCTTTACCCGTGTTGTACACATTGCTGTTCGCCTCGAAATAGTCCGGCGTCGTCAAATCATTGTACGTCGTGGACGCGTAGGCTGCCGAACCGAGCGTCAGAATGGCGGCAAATGTGGCCATCAGCGCGGCGCGGAGGGGGGTGGGAAGATGCAGTTTCATGTAATAAGGAAGGTAAAATTTAAGAAAGATAAAAAATCTTCACGATTACCCTATTTTCTACACCCATCCTCACCCCCCGTCAAGAGGAAAGGAAAATTCACACAATTTTTTTTACGCGCGATGCGCACGGGAGGTACAGGCAACGATTTCCGCACCGCCCAAGAGCAAAAGCAGCAGGGAAACGCCGCCCCAAAGCAGGGGATGCAGGAAGGGCAGCACCTCGCCGGTCAGGTAGAACACGGGGCTGTTCGGCGCCCACAGCACGGCGAGCTCCTGCCCCGCCTGCGGCATCTGTTCCGTCTGGGGGAAAGCAGTGGCGCTGCGGCGGGGTGAGTCTGTCCCCGCAGGCACCACTTCCAAATGGTATGAGCTGCCTTTGCGGGAGGAATCCCAATTCAGCGCGGTGATGGTCGCAGGGGTGATATCACCCGTTGCCGCGGTGCGCAAGGGATGCAGCACCACATCATGAGCCGCCCACGCCGTCAGCAAGGCCAGAAGAATAGCGAGAGCACCGCCCCAACGGCGCGGAGAAAGACGCGGCGGCAGGGCAATCTCCGGCATATCCGCACGCAGACCGCTGCCGGGGTAATGCAGCTCCAAATCACGCCACACGGCGGCGAGCTGATAGGCGGAATCCGTATGCAGCACAGTGAGAAAGGCGGGGCGTTCGGCCGGCGTGCGCTGCAACAGCAGGCGCAGGGTGTAATGGCCTGCCCCGTCCGTCTCCCAATCAAAATGCCGCACCTGCGCCGCCTGCCACACGGTGAGGCGCAGCGGGCGTTTTCCCCACAGCGTGCCGACCACCACCCCCGCATGTTCCACCTGCAGCAGACGCGAGCCGAACACCGCCGACAACAGCGGGGGGAGGGGCACAAGCAGAAAGACAAAGAAGGCGCCGTGCAGCAGAATCACATCCCAGTTCGGTGCCGTGTAGCACCAAAACAGCATCAGGCAGAAGGAAAGAACCAGCAGGAGCAGGCAGCAAAGCAGCAGCTCCGTGTGGCGTGTGCTGCGGAGGGGGACTCTGTGCAGCATATCAGCTCTCCGATTCCGGCAACAGGAACATGAGGCGATCGATGCCATGGCGCGTCACCTCATTCCACAGGGCTTTTTCCACGGCAGAGGTGCGGCGGGCGCGTTCCTCGGGAGTCATCGTCTCCGTCTCTTCCGCGCCCATATTCTCCGCAAGGCTCTGTGTGGCCATGCGCGCCACCAGCTCCTCCCAAAAGACGGCATCGCGGTACTCGTCCGTCACATCAGAATAGAAGGCATTGTCGATGTACGGGCGTTTGAAGAACCAATAGCCGCAGTCTGGGTTAAACTCCATGTCGCGGGCAATGGCAGGCACCGTCTTGGCCGCCTTGATGAGGTCCACCATCAGGCGGTGCCACTTGTCCACACGCGGGTCGCGGGAATCAGGCATGGCCTGCCCGAGCATAGTGAGCCCCATGGCGCACAGCTCCGCGAGCTGCCGCATCTCCTGCTCCGTGAGCTCTAACTGCACTTTCGCCATGGTAATGCACAAAAAACGTTACTCGATACCCAGCTGCATGCGGGCTTCCTCCGTCATCATTTCCTGATTCCACGGCGGGTCCCACACAAACTCCACGTTCACGCCGCTCACGCCGTCCAGTGCGTAGATGCCCATCTCCGCCTCCGCCATCATGTGCGGGCCCATGGTGCAACCGGGCGCGGTGAGCGTCATCTGCACGTTGACTTGGGACTTGCCGTCCTTCTGAGGAATCACCTCCACGCCGTACACGAGACCGAGATTCACAATATCCACGGGAATCTCGGGGTCCACGATGCCGCCGAGCACTTTCCACACGCGCTCCTCCAGCGTCAGGTTCTCATCGGATTCCTCCACGCCCTCTTCCTCGGGGATGATGCCCGCGCGAGCGGCCTCCGCCTTGGAGATGCGCACCAAGCCCACGTCGGTAGCGGCGGTGATGGTGTTGCCCAGCTTCTGGGTGATGTAGATGCGCGAACCTTCCGGCAGAATAAGTGCATTGCCGGCAGGAATCTGAATGGCAGCGGTCTCTGCCTTCGTGATGACTTCCTCGTTCAACATGGATGCCGCCTATTATCGCTGCTTTTGCCCGCAAAGCAAGGCAAAAGCAAGTCATGCCGCTTGTGATAAACGATTGGGGACTTTCTTACTCCATGTAGGCATGAAGCGTGTCGCCGACGGAGCGGTCCTTCAACACCTGCTCGAAGGATTTCCCCTCGGTATTCATGAGAGCCCCGGCATAGATGAAGCGCGCCATCTTCTTGGCCCAGATGCGGAGATTCACCTCAGCATTGCCCGTGGGGCGATAGGCAGCGGCCTCATAGAGTGCTGCGGATTCTCGGTTGGAATCCTTGAATGCCGCCAAAAGCGTATTCGTTTGGCGGGAACGCACGGCCCCCTCGATGCAGATATCGCCCTTGGCATATTGCTTCACCACACGGGAGGCGACGGGGATATTCACAAAGGCAGCCACGATTCCGATAACACCGCGCAGCAGCGGCCTCTGCGGGCGGAAGCGCACCAAGGCCGTCTGATAAAGCAGCGTAGCGTGTTCGGCATCCTCCGTGAGCACCCATTCGCCGTTCGGGCAGACCTCCTTCAGGGCAGCCGCCACCTCGTCGCAAAGGTAGCGGTGCATCGCCTGCTGCATGGCGGACAGGGTGTCCGCATCCTCATCTTTCACCTGCGAGACATCCATCGGAGCCACATAAATGGTACCGCTCACCGGCAGGACTTTCTTTTCGGAAGGAGGACAGACATAATAGCCGTCCACCGCAACCTTCAGCGAGCGATCCAACGGCACGTTACTCAACACTTGAGTGTGTTGCTCCCGGATACAGCAGGTCAACGACAGGCAGCACAGCAGCAACAGAAAAAGGCGACGGAAATTCATGTACGCAAGGTGTAGCAAATTTCAGCGAAAAAGAAAAGTAAATAGTGCAATAAAAAGGCGCAGCACATCGTGCTGCGCCCGAAAAGCATGAAGCAACAATCAGAAGCGATAGGTGGCGGAGATGCTGCCCACCACGGCAAAGTTGCGGAAAGGCACATAGGAATAGTTACCCGTCGCAACGGCGTACTTGCTGCGCTTGTTCACGTAAATAGCCCCCTTGCCGAGCCAGTGGAAGCCCACACCGGGGGTGAGCACCCAGTTATCATTAACAAACCAAGGCGTGGAGAGCTTGATGTAATAGGCCTGAGAGCCGTTGTTGCAGGCAGAGTCCGTCTCATTGAAGTAGTCGCCCGTGGCGGCCATGGCAAACTTCGCCACGGCGGCGAGCTTCACCTTGTCCCCTTCCCGCCACAGCGGGGCTTTGAGGGTGACATCCGGCAGAATCCACCAGCCGTGGATGCCGGAGAAACTGTGGCGCATATCCACACCGACGGACAGCCACGGCGCGGGGGTCCACTCGGGGCGCAGGTAGACTTCATTCAGGCAGGAAGCCCCCTGATGGCGGAAGTGTTTGGCGAACACGCCCAGCACGCCGCCGCGGATAAAGGTGTGGCCGAAGGCGACATTCCATTTCTCCTCCGTGTATTTAAAGCCGTTCTGTAGCACCCATTCGGATTCGGCATTGGCCTGCTTGATGGATGTGTGCTGCACGGCGGAAAGCGCGGCGTTGTACGCGGGGGAGCCGACGGGCAGCGTGGGGAAACGATTCTGCACGATGAAGTGGGAGTAGGGGCCGCCGAAGTTCGGGTTGCTGTACAGGCGGTGGCCGCTCACCACATCGCGGAAGTACACCATGCCGTCGAAGCTCCACTTGCCCTGCCTGCCGAAATCGTAGTTATACTTCAGCGCACCGAGGGGAGAACCATCGCCGCCCAGCACCGAGTGAGAAAGCACCACACCGCGGTCATTGGCGAGCGTATCATAACCGAGGGTCAGCGAGCCACTCAGACGCTTAGCGGACACCGCGGGCAGTTCCTCGAAGGAGGAAACCTCCGCAGCCACAGCGACGGAAAACGTCACCAAACCGAAGAGAAAGGAGAGTGTTTTGTTCATATATGACGGGGGATATATCCCCTTCAACCTAACAGAAAAGCATTGAGTAGTCAACACACAAACAATGTTAATACTCAATAATTTTATCACAATAAAAACTTCGACAAAACTCTAGAAGCACGCTCTAGAAGTGCACTCTAGAAGCATACTCTAAGTTCATATTTTTTCACAATTTATCCCGGAAAATTGGATATACGGAGTCAAATATCACTTCAGCAAAGCCGCGCAGAAATTCAAAAACCTGTCTGACACAAGGGTCAGACAGGTTCGGTCATTCTTGCGCGAGCGCCATCACGGCGCATATGAAGACGAAAACTGTGCCAAGGTCGGCGTCATCCCCATCGTCAATCGTACATCATTCGGGCTTCACCTGCACAGGCTCGCCGTTCACAATGAGCGTCACAGGCTCATGCTCAGGGGAGGAGAGCTTGTAGGAGGTGACTTTGCCCTCTTTCCACTCCATGTCAATGGTGATGTTGCCGCGGGCACGGATACCCTTGACATGGCCATCCTTCCACGCCGCGGGCAGCGTGGGCAGCAGGACGATGTGACCCGCATGGGACTGCACCAGCATCTCGCTGATGCCGCCCGTCATGCCGAAGGAGCCGTCCATCTGCATGGGGGGATGGTTGCCGAAGAGGTTGTCCAGCACGTTGTAGCGGATGTAGCTCTGCACCATCTCGTAGGCGCGATCCGTCTGCCCGAAACGGGACCAGAGGGCGGTGCGCCACGGCCATGTCCAGCTGCGGCGATTATCACCGCTGAGCCCGCGCAGCTCCAGGCTCTTCATGGCCGCGGCCGCGAGCTCGGGCGTGCGCGTGGTGGAAATCGTGCTGCCGGGGAACACGCCGATGAGGTGCGAGGTGTGGCGGTGTCCCTCCACCATATCAGGGCGGTCGACAATCCACTCCTGCAGATAGCCGCCCTTGCCGATGCGGTTGGGGGCGATGCGGTCGCGCATGGAGATGAGCTTGTCCGCCCACGCGGCATCGACGCCCAGCGTGCGGGCAGCCTTCGCGGTGTTGTCAAAGAGCTCGCGGATGAGCTGGTGGTCGTGCATGCAGCCGTCCTCCACGGGGCCCCATTCGTGCGACCAGCCGAGGGGGGAGACGAGGGTACCCGCGGGCAGCTCCTTCAGCTCAGGGTGGTCTTCCGCCGTCAACGGCATGAAGTCGCGGGCGGCTTGACTCTTGCGGGCGGGGAGATATTTGGGCTTGCCATTTTCATCCAACGGCACTTCCGTTTCCAAGCCTTCGCCGTTGGCGCCGATCTCCTTGAGGTGCTTCTCCCAGAACTGCGAAATCTCTTTCAACAGGGGATACCCGACTGTGCGGAGGTATTCCTCATCGTGCGTATACTGATAGTGGTCCCACACATGCAGGGCGTACCATGCGTTGACGGGGGGATTCCACTTCACCCAGCCGCCGCCGCCCCATGGGTTTTGAGAGATGCGGGTCGTCCAGCCGGGCGTATCCGCGCCGAACTCCTTCTGCGTCATGCGGTGCAGCGGTTCGGACATGGCGGTCATGTAATCGATGAAGGTGCGGTGACACTCGGAAAGGTTGCCGACTTCCGCGCCCCAGTAGCACATCTGGATGTTGATGTTGTTGTGGTAGTCGCAGGCCCAGGGGGCATGCACCTTGTCGTTCCAGATACCCTGCAGGGTCATGGCGAGATTGCCGGGGCGAGACCCCGCGATGAGCAGATAGCGGCCGTATTGGTAAATAGTGGATTCCAGCTCGGGGTCGCAGAGGGTGTCGGCGTACTTGGCGATGCGCTTGTCCGTGGGCAGTGCGGCGGTTTCTGCATCCGTCTTGCCCAGCGAGATGTCCATGCGCTCAAAGAGGCTCTTATGGTCGGCGATGTGCGCCGCGCGGATGTCCTCCGTGCTCTTGTTCTCTATGCCGGCGAACACCTGTTCATTATGAATGTGGGGGCACGGGCCCTTCCAGTCAGCCTTGAAATCCTCCTTGTAATCGGTGGCGAGGGTCACGAAAATCGTCACCTTGGTAGCGTCCTTCACCTCAATGTAAGGCATCCCCTGTGCATCGAAGACGGGGTGCATCAGGTCCCCCTTGCCGACGTAGGAAACATCCTGCCCCTTGGCTTCGTTCACCATCTGCTGTGCGCCGCCTTCGGTGCGCACCATCAGGCGACCTTCAAAACGCTCGCCGTTGGCCAGCACACCGCTCATGATGAGCAGGCCCTGTTCCGTGGTGCTGTAGTTGACATTGTGGCAGGGCGTCAGGGCGATGCGGGCATGGAGAGCGCCGGGCTTATCCGTCTCGGCCGTGTAGACCAGCACATCGTCGGGGTGGCTCACGAAACACTCGCGGCGGTGGGTGACACCTCCGTTGGTGAACTCCGTGCGGGCAATGCCGTCGTGCAGGTCCAGCGAGCGCGTGTAGTTCTCCGTCTGTCCGCCGAGCGCAAATTCCAGCATCAGATTGCCGAAGGGCTGATAGCTACCGAAGTCATCTTTGCCGGACTTGGGGCCATAGGCGTAGCCCTCGCCATTGTTCGGGAGGTTAGGGCCACCCGTCCAGAGAGAGATTTCATTGAGGTTGATGCGCTCGCGGTGATCGCCGCCGAACACCGTGCCGCCCACGCGGCCATTGCCGACAGGCAGCGATTCGGATTCCCACGCATCGGTGTTGATTTTCAGCTTACGAGCTTCCGCCCAATCTTCCTTGGTGGTATAGTCCACCCCCTCAGCACCCAGATTGCGCGGAGAGGTGATGCCCGGCGCCCACGGCACGGGCGCGGGGCTGATACGCGCAGGTTGCTGATACCACAAATAGTCAGAGGAGGGTTGAGCCGCCGCCGTCAAAGTGCAGCCGCTCAACGCGACACAGAGAGAGAGGAGATTCCGTTGCATGTCCTGTTATTGTACCAAAACAGGAAGCCGTGTGCAATCTTAATTTTTTCAACTAATCATTCCTGCTCATGCAACAGGAGAAAGCGTTTCCGCGCCTCACCACCGGCATACCCTGTCAACGCGCCGCCCACCCCCACGACACGATGGCAGGGAATGATAATACTGATAGGATTTTGCCCCACCGCCCCGCCGACAGCACGGGGGGAAGTGCCCAGCTGCGCCGCCACATCACCATAAGTGCGTGTCTCGCCGTATGGGATGCCGAGCAAGGTGCGCCACACCCGCTGCCGAAACGCACTACCGCGAGGAGCCAGCGGCAAGGCAGCGGGGTCCGGCTGCTGACCCGACCAATATGCCGCCAGCCACTCCAGCGCCGCCGGCAGCCCCCCTGTCGCGGCGCCACAAGGCGGGAGCGTCCCGAAAGGCTGCCCGAAAAAGCGCTGCCCCTCCATCCACAGCCCGACAAGAGCCCCATCCGACTCCGCCAGATACAGCCTCCCCACAGGAGAACCCACACAGCAACAGTGCAACATGCCCCCATTCTCCCCCATTTTTTCCGCCCCCGCAAGCACATTCTTCCCTACCATAAATATTTTCACTGCACAACCCCTTGAAAATAAAGACAAAAACGCCACACCGCAGATTTTTCTTTCATTTTCTTTCAAAAAAAGCTTGCAATCTCTCTCCTCTTCGTGTAAACTCCGCTCGCACCCACCGCAAGGCGGGAGCAACAAAGGCAAGGAGCGGTAGCTCAGTTTGGTTAGAGCGCAGCCCTGTCACGGCTGAGGTCGCGAGTTCAAGCCTCGTCCGCTTCGTTCCTACAAAAAAGGATGCACCCCATGGGTGCATCCTTTTTTGTAATCCCTAAAAATAACTTACCGCCCCTCACCTACGGGAAGGGCGGCATTTTTTTCGGTGCTCAAGCCTTATTCGGGGATTAAAACGCTTCCCTTTGCATCAGCTGAGTGAAGGCTGTGGTAGGAGCCGCCTCCCGGATATTATTTGACTGTTTCATTTTTGCAATCTGCACGACAATCATGGTGGAACAAATGAGTAGCAGCGTGATGGAATACAGATAGAAAATCGTCTTCACACATTTAAGCAGGTTAATAAACTTGATATGTCTGGTGGGAATCCAAACCAAGCCCAATGTAATACAGGCGCAGAAGATGTTGGCGACAAACACGACTACAGCCCGCGAGGGTATCTCTCGCATGTGGGTGAACCCCAGCGGCAACAGGAAGGAAATAATTGTGATGATGAAACCCATGTTCTTTTCCACCACCTTCACTCGATTTTCGTACCAGGCGAAGCGATTATCCTCCCCTTGAGAATCAGCATCCACATACAGACTGAAATAAAGATTCAGACACAGAAACACATTACCGAACAACCAAGGGAAGAAGCAGACGTACTGATTCTCCGAAAAAAGATGTTGTTTAATGATGTACAGAATGGCTATATTAAGCCCCAGCAAAGCGGCATAGAATAATATCGTACTGAAGGAGAAGACCTTATTCTCGCCGTTGCGATAAAGAGCGAATTTCTTGTGATACAATACCTGATAGGCGATATAACCGATGGTTTGCAGGAGGATATAATTCGACATGGTCCACTGCTTCACATATTCCGGCCACGTTTCCGGCGGAACAGCCCCGCCATAGGCGGAAATAGCACTGCACACCAACGAAGGGAAAAAGGAAATACCCAAACTGTAACAAATCAGGAAGGGATCCTTATTATGGATACTCTTGGCGATAGTCAACACGACCACGGCTCCGAAGCAATAGTCTCCGAACGAACATTCCTTAGGTTGGTCGCTGACTACGCAGAACGCGATATACGCAACGAAAATACCCAATAGGCAAAGATTGTAGAAAGAGAGGAAAAACTTCTTCTCTTTATAGTACATGTTGATGTTCTTTTGCTCAAATCGCCTCAAGGTCCAGACAGCCCACACAAAAAAACCGATTTGCACCAGGTTAGCAAAAGTATTTGAGTAAAAAATGTTATTCGGAAGTTCTCGCAACCACCCGCACAAGGAGAACATGAGAATTGCGGAAACAAGACTCCATCGGCCTATCAGTTTTACGCAGACGAACAGGAAGACAACGGAGAAATAAACGGGCATACTCGCATAGAAAATAGCAGCGTCCCGATTGAGCAGCAACGGAAAAATCGACGCCATCAATCCCACGAGTACAGCAACCAGCAAATTGGCACAAAACCCTCTGACGCAGATTCCGTACGAATCGGGAAGAGCATCAGTTTTCATCGTATGTTCTTGCATATATCAGGAGGAGTTAAGATACAGGAAGACGACGTCATCTCCTGCCATCCGCAGGAATGCATAAAGCCGTCCGGCTGAATATTATAATCAACACATTTGAAAAAATCCACATATGTTGGTTTGCAAGACAACGTTGTTAGACGCGCATTACAGAAATGTCCGCCACGCAACGAGGCATCCGCCCCCCCCCCGCAGAAAGGAGGCTGTTTTCCGTCCTCATTCTTTTTTGCTTTTCCGTGTTGCATCGGCAGCGAATTTTGGTATAATGCGCACAGCCTGTTCATGAAGACGCTGGACCGCTACATTCTCCGCCAATTGGTGTTCATCACGGCGCTCGGGGTGCTTTCCCTGACGCTGTTGATGCTGCTCGGTCAGCTGTTCAAGGAGCTGCACACGCTGCTGGTGGAGAGCGGTGCGCCCCCCAGTATCGTGTTGGAGTTCATCGCACGCGTCATTCCCTTTTCGCTGACCTTTTCCGTGCCTTGGGGATTCCTGACGGCTGTGCTGTTAGTATATGGGCGTCTGGCGGCTGATAACGAGCTGACAGGCATGCGTATGGCCGGCCTGAGCTTGTGGCGACTGAGTGCTCCGGCCATCGGACTGGGGGTAGCACTCTCTGCGCTGTGCTACTATATCAACATCGAGATTGCCCCCCGCGGGAAACAGGCTATGAGCGAGCTGGTGCTCACCGCAGCCATGGACAACCCGCGAAACCTGCTCAACTCCGGACAAAGTGCCACCAAGCTGGACAAGGTGCAGCTCTATATCGAAGCGCGCGACGGCGATGAACTCCGCGGTCTGCATATCTACCCCATCGCGGAAGATGATTCGCTCAAAACGGGCTTCGGGTTCAACTCCATCCACGCACAGAGTGCCCTCATCGGGAAATTTGACACGCAATCCCGCATGCTGGAGCTCACCCTGCGCGAAGCCGTCATTGAAAACACGCAGGGCGGTGTTACCAACATGCCCCGCATCGGCACCATGCCGCTCAAAGTGCATATTCCCATCCGAACTCGCCGCAAGCTGAAACCCAACCGCTTCACGAACAGCGAGATTGACGATGTGCTCAACCACATTGCCGTCACCCGCCCGGTCACACACGAACAGATGACACGCTATGCCACGGCCGCGGCGCACAAGCCGGCGTTTCCCTGTGCTGCACAGCTTTGGGCGGACGCCGCACAGGATGCGAACTACTACAACACCTCCATGGACACCACGAATGAGCGAGCCTTCCGCACGGAAGGTGTACAACGCGCCTCCTTCGCCTGTGCCTGCATTGTTTTCTCCCTCATCGGCGTGCCGCTGGCCATCACGGCCCGCCGCAAAGACACCTCCACGGGCTTTGCGCTCGGCATTCTCGTGGCCGCGGCCTACTTTTTGGCCCTCGTTCTTTGTGAGATTTCCCGCAAGAGCGGCGGCCTCACGCCCTACATCGTGCTTTGGCTGCCCAATGTCATCTGTGCCGCTTTTGCCCTGTGGCAGCACAGAAAAGCCACCTTCCGCGGCTGAAAAATGCCTTGTTTACTTCACAAAATGCGCCCGTAACAAGGCCCACGACAGAGTTTTGTCGGGGGAATTTGTGATAAGAAATATTTGATTTGTGATTTAGGAGTTCGTGCGGCTGCACATGTCGCGGCGGCTTGTCTCGGCGGAGCTTTGACGGAGACGGAAGACTCTCTTTCCAAATCAAAAATCTCAAATCACATCTTTCTTATCACCTATCGCCGGATCCACATTTTCCTTGCCATTCCCCGGCCCGCAGCATATCATCCCCCCATGGATACCCCCTCCGCCACTGACCATCTCTCAAAGCAGCTCGGCATTCTTGTTGCGGAGCTTCTCGTTTTTGCGGTGCTGCTCTTTGTCTGGTTTATTGTCGGCTCCCTTCTTTGCCCGTATGATGTTCTCACCCATTCATGCGGCACGAGCGTCACCCCCTTCAAGGGTGTCATGATGCTGGGCTTCTTTCTCGGGGTTCCCTTGGCCTCGGCTCTCTGCTGCCTTGCCTTGCGCCGGGAGAAACCATATCCGGCAAGCTACCCCCTCAGCCTCGCCGTCTACGTCGGTCTTTCTTACGCCTACGGCTATCTGTTGTTTGTCTGCGACTGCTGCCGTCTCCTCTCCCTAAGTGATGCCTACCTGCTCATCCTCATTTTCCCGATGCTTTACCACCTGCTGGTGGTCCCCTTTCTGCTCCTCCTCAATGCGTGGCTGAGCTACGGCAAACTCCCCGCAGAGCTGACAACGGCGCGCCGTTTCGGTCGCCATGCGCTGCTCATGCTCGCCGCGCTGTGGGGCATCAGCGCGCTCACCACCTTGCTGCCGAGCCTGTGAGCGCGGCACATTCCGCTTTACTTTCCGCGCGGCGGCGCGTATCATATCCGCGTGAACGACCGCAGCAACAGAGACAACGGCAAGCCGCGTTATTGGGAGAAGAAAAAGCGCCCCGCCGCACAGGGCAGCACGCGCCCGCGTGTGTTCAAGAGTGCCGAGGCGCCCGAGGGCAGCGAGAACTGGCAGCGCCCCTGGGTGCAATTAAAATACTTTACCTACAACCCCGCCGTGTTCCCCCGCATGCTCGGTGCCGTGAGCCCCGATGCCGTGGCGGGCGGGCTCATCAACGTGTACGACAAGAACGGCGAACTCTTCGGCGGCGGTTTCTGGAACCCGCAGAGCCGCACCCCCCTGCGCATGCTCTACCACGGGCCCGAAGTGCTCACGGAGAAGGATTTGACGGATTCCCTGCGCCGCGCCGTCAGCTGGCGGCGAGAGGATTGTGCGTTGGATGAACGCACGGATGCCTACCGCGTCATCCACGGCGATTCCGACGGCCTCGGCGGGCTCATTGTCGACCGCTATGCCGATGTGCTCAGTCTGGAAGTGACCTGTCTCGGCGTCTGGCTGCGCCTGAAGGAGTGGCTACCCCTGCTCCACGAGCTCTGCGGCACCACGCGCCACGTCATCACCGTGGACGAAGGGATTGCCCGCATGGAGGGCATCGACACCACGCAGGCTCCCCCCAGCGAACCCGTCCGCAAGGTGCGCATCCGCGAAAACTGCGTGAACTTCGAGGTGGATTTTGCGCAGGGCCACAAAACAGGCTTCTTCTGCGACCAGCGCGAGAACCGCGAAAAGCTCTCCAAGCTGGTGAAAGGCAAGAACCTGCTCGACCTCTGCTGCTACTCGGGCGGTTTTTCGATTTACTCCAAGCTCAAGGGCGGTGCTGCGGAGGTGACGGCGGTGGATTTGGACGAAAAAGCCATCGACATGGCCAAGCGCAACGCCAACATCAACGCCGCCAACGGCCCGCTGCGCATCGACTTCGTGCATGCGGATGCCTTTGTGTATGCCCGCCAGATGGTGCGCAACGGCAAACTGTTCGATGTGGTGCTGCTCGACCCGCCCAAGTTCGTGCTCGGCCGCGATGAGGAGAAGGAAGAGGGCATCAAGAAGTACAACGACCTCAACATGCTCGGGCTGCAATGCGTCCGCAAGGGCGGGCTCTTCATCACCTGTTCCTGCAGCGGTCTGCTCACGCCCCCCGAGTTCGAGAAGGTCGTCATCAAAGCCGCCCAACGTCTCGGCCGCCGTCTGCAGATTGTCGAGATGAGCGGCCCCGGCTGGGATCATCCCTTCCTCTCAACCTATCCCGAAGGTCGATACCTGAAGGTGCTGTGGGCGAGAGTCCTTGCGTAAAGGAATTACAATTTACAAATTTCAAATTGAAAAATTTGTGCACCTTCGGTGCAGGATTAAGAAAACGGTCTGACGCGGGCGTCAGACCGTTTTTGTTTGAACGTAGGCGGGCGGGGTCGTGTCGGATAGGGTGATGACATGTTGCGCGAAATTCTTTTTGGGGACTGTGGCCGCCTTCGTGGGGCCCATCCTGCTGTTGGCGGCGTTCCTTTTCATTGTGAGCGGGCATTGCGCCATCGGTGAGCTCACGTGGTGGCAGTACCCCGCCTGCTCACCGCATCCATGGTTCGAGCGGATATCCTACAAGGGCAAAACGCTCTACACGGGCTTCGGCGAACAAGATGTCGATATCGATATGAGCTACCGCGGGCTGATTCATATCGTCCGACTCGGCGAGGAGGACATTTTTTATGATGCCAGCCGCCGGTGCTTTGTGAGCGAACGGGAAGCGTGGCACAACTACCCTTACGAGATGCGCCAAGGCGATGACTTGCGGAGCAATTATTGCACGCTCCTCCACCAAGACGAGGTGCCGAAGCCGCTGTTCTTTCAGAGAGTGGAAGAGCTGGGGAAATAGGGATTTGTAGGGATGTACGATTTACGATGTACGATGTACGAAGTCAAA
>CALBJX010000084.1 GCA_937893015.1 uncultured Verrucomicrobiales bacterium
CATTCATACAGAACAATATATACAGAAATTAGCAACAATGAAAAAGACATTAATCGCTCTTGCCGCCCTCTCCGGTCTTGCTATGGCTGATGATGGTCTGATGTGGACTGTCGATATTCAGGGGCATGACGGCGTCAAGGAAAATATCGTCACGAACGCTCCGAGCAGCGGTTTCACATTCGCCGGCAACACCTGGTGCAGCAGCGATGTGAACAAGGTGAAGTACACGGCGGATGGTGTGCAGATTCTTGACCCCGACTGCAAATATGCATTCGAAGGCAATCTCGGTCTGAAACTGGCCGATGAGTTCACTGCCGTTATGGTCTGTGATTTGGATATCACCAATACCAAGACAAATACGCCCACCTTCCTGACGATTGGTGAAGGTGCCGCTTGGTGCCTCAAGGTGGGCTTTGATACGCAGAACAGTAACGCTATCACGCTTTCTGCGAACGGGTACACCCTGAGCGACACCATTATTGTGGATGGCGCCGTGGCGAAGTCCGGTCCCCAGACCATCATTCTCACGATGGCTAATGCCTCCGAGTCGGACAACTCCGGCCTTGTGTCCGTTTACATCGACAATATGCTCGTGGCAAGCACCATTGTTTCCTCTCGCGATCGCCATGATGACACGCAGCTGAATCGCTTTGTATTGGGTAATCTGGATCAGGAACATGCCGGTGTTGCGGGTACCTATTCCCATATTGAACTCTACCGCGGGGTTGTCCCCGAGCCCGCGACCGCCACGCTCTCTCTGCTGGCTCTCGCCGGTCTGGCTGCTCGCCGCAAGCGCCACTAAAAGGCAATTCGCAGCTCTATTCTTCGGCCCCCGCTCGTCATGGAGCGGGGGCTTTTGATTTGCCGTTTTGAGAATGCCCCCAACTTTTTTCGCCAACCACAAAAATTGGTATTGACCCATGAAGAGACGCTTGCATCCCAGTCAAGCTCGAACCAAAAAAAGGTCTGACGGAAACGTCAGACCTTTTTTCGAAATCCTGCGCGGTTTTGCCGCGCCATTCTTTCAATGATTTGTACATTGTACATCCGTCTAGCCCCGGCGGGAATCGAACCCACATCAAAGGTACCGGAAACCTTCGTCCTATCCATTGAACGACGGAGCCATGATCAGCCGCCTGAGAAAGCGGGAGAACGGCGTCATTCTGCCATAGCGGGGCAGGGGGTGTCAAGCGCAGAAATGAGTGCTGACACGGGGACTTGTCAAAATATAGACTTGTATGCAGGGGCTTTTCGCGCTATAATTCCGCCCGCGCATGACAGGCAAACCGCTTCAAATCGGCCTTGCAGGCTTGGGAACCGTCGGCACGGGTGTGTATGAAACCCTGTGCCGCAACCATGATTTGCTCGAAGCCCGCACGCAGATTTCCTTTGCCGTCAAGAAGGTTGCGGTGCGTGACCTCTCCCGCATGCGCGAGGTGGAGATTGACCCCGCCCTGCTCACGGACGATTGGCGCGAGCTGGTGGATGACCCCGAGATTGACATCATCATCGAGCTCATCGGCGGTACGGCGACGGCCTATCAGTTGGTGCGCACTGCGCTGCTGGCCCACAAGCCGGTTGTCACGGGTAACAAGGCCTTGCTCGCGGAGTTCGGCAGCGAGCTGTTCAAACTCTCGGCGGAGACCAAGACGCCGCTCTATTTCGAGGCCTCCTGCGGTGGCGGTATCCCCATCATTCAGAGCTTGCAGAACTCCCTCATCTGCAACAATGTACAGCGCATTGCCGGCATTATCAACGGCACGAGCAACTACATCCTTTCCTCCATGGAGAAGAAGGGCGTTTCCTATGCGGATGCCCTCGCTGCCGCCCAGCGCAAGGGCTATGCGGAAGCCGACCCCACGCTGGACGTCAACGGCTGGGATGCCGCGCACAAGGCCCTCATCCTCGCCATGCTGGCCTACGGCACGCCCGTGGCCCCCGAAAACATTTCCGTGTACGGCATCGAGCGCATTGCGGCCATGGATTTCCGCTTTGCTCATGACCTCGGCTACACCATCAAGCTGTTGGTCGTCATCCGCCACCACGAGGAGAACGACGCGCTGGAACTGCGCGTGCAGCCCAGCTTCGTGAAGAAAGACCATCTTCTCGCCAGCGTGAACGGCGTGTTCAATGCCATTGCCGTGCGGGGCGACATCGTGGGCGAAACGATTTTCTACGGTCGCGGCGCGGGCAAGAACCCCACGGCCAGTGCCGTCATCGGCGATGTGATGCTCGCCATGCGCGACTGCCGCCACCCCGAGTTCCACAGCGGCTTCACTACCTACACCAAGCAGCTCACCGTGCTGCCGCAGGAGGACACCGTCACGCCGTACTACGTGCGTTTTCTGGTGAAGGACACCCCCGGTGTCATCGCCACCATCGCCACGGAGTTCGCCAAGCTCGGCATCGGTATCTCCGGCACCACCTCCACCCCGCACGCCGCGGAGGATGAGGACGCGCCCACCGACAGCAACGACCTCGTGTTCATGCTGCACGCCTGCCCCTGGGGCAAGCTGAAGCAGGCCCTGCGCGCCATCGGTGAGAGCGACTGCATCGAACCGCACCCCGTCGTCTTCCGCATCGAAACCCTTAACGAAGCATAAACCACACATGGCCCTCATCGTACAGAAATACGGCGGCTCGTCCGTCGGCACCATCGACCGCATCCGCAACGTCGCCCGCCGCCTGATTGAAACCCGCAACAGCGGCAACAAGGTCGTGGCGGTCATCTCCGCCATGAGCGGCATCACGGACAAGCTCATCGGTCTCGCGCACGAGGTGATGGACAATCCCCCCGAGCGTGAGCTGGACGTCATCATGGCCACGGGCGAGCAGCAGTCCATCGCACTGCTCTGCATGGCCATCACCGACATGGGCTACAAGGCCAAGAGCTTCACGGGGCAGCAGGCGGGCATCCGCACCTACGGCTCCCACACCCGCGGTCGCATCGAGAGCATCGACGCGAAGGAAGTGCTCGCCGCGTTGGACGAGGACTACATCTGCGTGTGCGCCGGCTTCCAAGGCGTGACCGAAGCGGGTGAAATCCACACCCTCGGCCGCGGCGGTTCCGACCTCTCCGCCATCGCCATGGCCGCCGCCGTCAAGGCCGATATCTGCCAGATTTACACGGATGTGGACGGTGTCTACACCTGTGACCCCCGCGTGGTGAAAGACGCCCGCAAAATCCCCGTCCTTTCCTATGAAGAGATGCTGGAGATGGCCTCCAGCGGCTCGAAAGTTATGCAGGCCCGCTCCGTCGAGTTCGCTAAGAAATTCGGCGTCGTGTTCGAGGTCCGCAACTCCATGAACACAAACCCCGGTACCATCGTGCAAGAAGAAAACTCCGCCATGGAGAGCCTCGCCGTCCGCGGCGTCTCCATCGAACGCAACCAAGCCCGCGTCACCATCTCCCGCATCACGGCTCCCGTGCCGTACACCGCGCTCATCCTCACCGCTCTGGCCGAGGCTGAAATCAACGTGGATATGATTGTCGCCAACACCGCGCATGACGGCATGGCCCGCCAGTCCTTCACCATGAACATGAACGACCTCGGCAAGGCCCAGTCGGCGCTCAAGAAGCTGCTGCCCCAACTGGGCGAGAAGGCCTACATCGACACCGATTCCGGCCTCGCCAAGCTCTCCGTCGTGGGCGTGGGCATGCGCTCCAACGCTGGTGTGGCCGCCACCGTGTTCCGCGCTCTCGCGGATGCCGGCATTGCCACGGGCATGATTGCCACCTCCGAAATCCGCATCTCCACCACGGTGGATGCCGCGGATATCGAACAGGCCGCCCGCGTGGTGCATGCTGCTTTCCATCTCGATCAGCCCGCCGCCTGAGGCGCTGAACTGCGCGACAGCCGAGCATGAGCGACGCCGAACAACAACGACCCGCCGCAGACAACGCGGCGGAGCTTCCCGGTTTCTCCCTGCCTGCACGCCCCGTGCCGGAGCAGGGGAGCGGTCCTGTCTCGCCGGAGACTCCCACCGCGGACTCCGCCGCAGCACCTGCTCCCCCCGCCCCGGCCGAAGAGGATTTTCGCTCTTTTCTCTCGGGTGAGGAGATTCAGCGGCTAGGTGGTTTGTACGCCCCGTCCGAAGACGGGGACGCCCCGGTGGAAGTGGATGATCTCTCGGGGGAATGGGAATACAAGCCGGCCGTGAAGTATGCCGCCGCGGGGCTGCTGGCCGCCGCCGCCATCGGCCTGGGCTGCTCGCTCTATTGGCTCGGACATCGGCAGGGCTTTGCGGAGGGTGTGGAATCCGATATGGTGTCGCAGAAGCTCAACGCCGCTGCTGCCGCCAATCTGACGCGCTTCATGCAGCTCACCGCTGCGGATGATGCGGAATTGCAGGCCCTTGCCGCCGACCCAGACAAAGAACTGGCGTGGGTGAAGGACCCCGCTATTCGCCGCGAGGCGGAGTGGCAGCTCGTCGCCGTGCTCATGAGGCGCGGCATGCTTTCCTCCGCGGAATCTCTTTTGAACACGCTTTTTGCTACCGAGCAGCCGAGCGAGCAATGGGCTCGCCGCGCCGCCGAAGTGGGCGATGCCTTCTTCGCCGCCCGCAACCCGCAGGAAGCCGCCGCGTGGTACAATCGCGCCGCGCAATCCTTTGCCGCTCTCGGTCGCACGGCAGAGCAGGTCGCTGCACTCCAACACTATTTCGCCGCCCTCTGTGCCACCGCGCAGGGGGGCTCCCCGCAGGCCCTCAACGACCTGGAACAGCTCGTCGCTACGGGGGAGGATGCCCGTGCCCTGCGCACGGCTATCCGCTTGCGTCTCGCGCTGATGCACCATGCCCGCGGGCAGATGGAAGCCGCTGCTGATGCGCTGCTCCGCATCACGGATGAGCTGCTCCCCGGCGGATCTCCCGCCGCCGAGCTCTCGCCTGCCGAACAGATTATCGCCGGCATCGCACTCGCTGAACAGGGACAGGACGAGCCCGCGCTTGCGCTGCTCACCAAGGGCGAGGAAGCACTCGGTCACGAGCTCTCCGATGCCCCCTGCCGACTGGAAGCGTTGCGTCGCGCAGCCTCCGTCACCATGCAACGCACGGGCGATGTGAACGCCGCGCTGGCCCTCCTCAACCGCGCCGAGGGCGTGGCAGAATGTGTGCTGCCCCCTGACCACGATTTCTGGGCCTGTCTCGCGGAACAGCGCGGCTGGCTGCTTCTCCTCGCGCAGGACGAGGATGCCGCGCTGGCTTCCTTCCTCCGCGCTGCCGAGACCCCGCACGATATTGCCGTGGCCATGCAGGCCATGGAGGGTGCGGGGCGTTGTCTGTTAGCTCTCAACAAGGCCGAGGAGGCGGAAAAGATGCTGACCCGCTGCGCCGACCTGCGCCGCAAGCAGGCTGCTGACGACAAGGCGGGGTTGGGTCGCGTCACTCTGTTGCTGGCTCAGGCGCAGGACCATCAGGGGCAGACGGAGACGGCCGCCGAGAATTACGGCACCGCCGCTGCGCTGCTCGCCCAAGCGGGCGAAGCTGAATCCGCCAATTACCTCACCTCGCTGCTCGGTCGCGGTTATGCTCTGGTGCAGCTCAAGCAATGGGTTGAGGGGCAGAAAGTCTGGGAGACGATTCAGCCCCTTGTGAAAGACCGGCCTGACCGCCGCGAGGAAGCTCGCACCTATCTCAACGAGTGTCGTCGCCGTAACCATCAGCCCTCTGTCGCCGTGCCTCATGATCCGCAGGCTACGGCGGAAGCCGCTGCTGCCGATGCCGCCGCCGAGGGTGAATCGGCAGCCGAAGAAATCGACGAAGAAGCCGCCGCCCGGTAAGTATATCTTTTAACCCTATCCCCTCCTTTTCCTATGGCCACACATCGCCGCTACCGCCCGAACCGCAAGAATACCAGCCACACCCTGCCGCTCATCTCCATCGGTACCATCATCATGGCACTGTTGCTCGGCTTCATCTATGCCAAGGGCGAGGATATCCTCACCTACTTCAAGGGCAAGACGATCATCGAGGTCAGCAACAAGGAAGCCAACGACAACCTGGAGCGTTTGCTCGCCGACCTCGCGGGCGACAAAGCCCGGCTGCTGGAGCTTGCGGAGAACTCCAAGGTGCGCCTCGGCTGGATTGACAAGGACGATACGCGCCGCCGCTTCCGCTGGATTCTCATGTCCCGCCTTGTGGACAAGGGGCAGTGGGAGGAAGCCGTCCGCATCCTGCCCGAGGTGGAATCGCTCGCGCCCGTGGAGGGGCTCGACCGCCTTGCGGAGGCCGCCCGCGCCCACAAGGACTATGAGTTGCAACTTCGTCTCGACCACCAATTGCACGACAAGCTCGCCGCTATGCCGGAGCAGACGGAGCTGCTGCTGCGCTCCATTCGCCGCTGCGCGGAGACTTGTCTGCTCATGAACCGCAGCGATGAAGCCGTGAAGGCCATTGCCCGCCTCGACAACCCCGCCGTCATCGCCCGTCTGCGTGAGCCCTCGCTTGCAGCGGAGGCCGCCGCTCTCCAGATGATGCGCGCGGATGCCTGCGTGGTGAAGGAGCCCGTGCTGCAACAGGTGCGCAACATCCTTGAACAGGCCAAGTGGCCGCTGTGCCCCGCCACCTCCCAGCTCATGCTGGAGGAGGTGACAAACACCCTGCGCGACAACGCCAACCTCTCCCAGCCCGCGCTCAAGGAGATTGAGGAAAAGCTCCTCAAGTGCCGCGACTCCATGCTGGAGTATCCCGACCGCGAGCATCGTCTGCCCTCCTGCTACACTCTGCTCGGTGAGCTGCGCTTCCGCATGAAGGATTACGACGGCTGTGCACAGGCCGTGACGCTGGCGGGAGCCTTTGCCGAGGGCTACGGCGAGATGAACGCCCAGACCCGCATGAAGCTCTGCACCTTGCGTTTCCGTGCCAATCAGGCACGCGGGGCCGTCAACGAAGCCATGCAGGACTGCCGCTATCTGCTGGAGCATAGCAAGGACCCTGCCGAGATTCTGCGCTGCCTCTCCTACCTTGCCGAACATGCGGAAGGCGAGGAGAAGATTCAGCTGCTCATCCGCAGCTGGGACATGATTCAGGGCAACATGGCACTCGCCAAGGACGACCCCGATTCCCTCTCCCGCATCGCGCAGGAGCTGGCGACCTACTACACCGAGAAGGAAGAGTACACCAACGCCATCAAGTGGGTGACGGAGTGTAACAAGATGGTCGTCGCCGCCAATCCTGACCTTTCCGACGGCGTGGCTTTGAAGAGCCGCTACCGCCTCGCCCTGCTGCACCGCAAGGCGAAGAACGACGGCATTGCCGTGCGACAGCTCCGCGACATCGTGCGCGACATCGAGCAGTTGTCCGAGGACGACCGCGCTAAGCTGGACAACACGGATAACGCCTTCTACCGCAACGCCGTGCGCGAGATGGCCCGCACCTACCTGCTGATGGGTGACAAGGACCTCGCCCGCAACTGGTGCAAGAAGGCCCGTATCGATATGCCGGAAAAGACCCGATAAGGGGGCGTCCTCTAACCCGCTGCCGCCATGGCCGCTGACAATAATCTGCATAAGAAGAGCCTGATTGCCACGGCGGCGATTTTCTGCTGCCGTTTCACCGGGCTGCTCCGTGAAATTGTCTACACCTCTCTCTTCGGTGCCACGGGGGCGCTGGATGCCTTTTTGACGGCCTTTCGCGTGCCCAACATGCTCCGCGATATGTTTGCGGAGGGGGCACTCTCCCAGAGTTTCACCAGCGTCATGAGCAAGCAGGAGGAACAGGCGGGGCGCGAGGCCGCTTGGGCGCTGGCCCACCGCATCTTCTCGCAGCTCGTCTCTCTCATGCTCTGCATCGTGGCGCTCGGCGTGCTCTCGGCGGGGCTCTTCATGCAGGCGCTCTACCCGGAACGCGCCGCCGTGGTGCTGCAACACCCTGCCGATGCACCCGTGGTGATGACGGAAACGGCAACCTACGAGGGCCTGCGCGAAAATGCCGACGGCCTGAAAGAAGCCGTCTTCACCGCCGATGCCGCGCTTGATGCTCTGACGGAGACCACCTGCGTGCGCGTCTCCGCGCTGGAGAAGCTGGAGCAGGGGAGCCTCGTGCGCCTCGGTGACACCCCGGCGGAGGACGCGCTGCCTGCGCTGAAGCTCGAAGCCCGCAGCTACATGGGGCTGGCGACGGACCTCTGCCGCATCATCTGGCCCTTCATCCTGCTCGCTTCCGTCTCCGCTCTCTGCATGGGGGCTCTCAACGTGTTCGGCATTTTCGGTCTCCCCAACCTTGCCAGTGCTGCCTTTAACCTCACGACCATTGCCCTCGGGCTGCTCATCGGGTGGTGCATCGACCCGCACTTCGGCCCGGCCGCCCTGTACGGCTTTGCCGTGGCGGTGGTCTTCGGCGGCGCGGCGCAGATTGCCGTGCAGGTGCCAAAGCTACGCAAGGAGGGCTACCGCCCGCATTGGGATATCGGCCTGCGATGGGAACGCGGGTGGTTCCGCTTCACCGACCCGCTGGCCTGCAAGGTCTGGTATCTCATGCTGCCGGGCGTCATCGCCAGCGGCATCACGCAGACGAACATTTTCATCAACACCTCCTTTGCTCTCTACCTGCAACCGGGTTCCGTCACGGCGCTCTCGAGTGCCTTCCACCTCTGGCAGCTGCCTGTCGCCCTCTTCGGCGTGGCTGTCGGCATGGTTGTCCTGCCCTCCGTCTCGCGCATGACGCTCACGCGCGGCAACGGAGAGATTTCCGAGCACCTCGCGCGTGCTCTGCGCTTTGTGGCGCTCTTCGCCGTGCCGTCTGCCGTGTTCCTCTGCTGCTGGAGCATCCCCATCGTCAGCATCTTCTTCCAGCGCGGGCGTTTCGATGAAAGCGCCTCCGTCCTCACGGGCACCGTGCTTTCCGCTTACTCCCTCGGTCTGCTGGGCTACGCGGGCATGAAGGTGCTGCAACCCGTGTTCCTCGCCTTGGAGAAGCCTTGGGCTCCCGCCTTCCTCGCGCTGCTTGCCTGTGCCACCTCCATCGGGCTCAACTACGTCTTCGTGATGGTGCTCGGCATGCCCGCGCCCTATCTCGCGCTCACTACCTCCGTGGTGACGACGCTCAACTTCCTCTTCTACTTCTTCTTCCTGCGCCACCTCCTCGGCGGTATGGCCGGGCGCGTGCTCATCCCCGGGCTGCTCCGCATCCTCGCAGCGGGGGCCGTGCTCGCCGCCTTCTGCAGCGGCAGCGCCTATCTCATCCTCGGCGCGGAACCCACCGCTTGGCTCGGCTGTAGCTTTATCCTTCGCTTCGGCGAGCTCGCTCTCGGCGGCATCCTCGGCGGTGCGCTCTACGCGCTGGCCTGCCTCCTCTTCCGCGTGCCCGAGCTTCAACAGCTCGCCGCCCGCTTCCTGCATCGTGCGCATTAGTCACATCTTCTTTCGCCTGTTCGAGGAGCCTCATTGACAAATCTTTGACAGGCTTGCGGATTTTTGCTACACTGGCCACCTATGAGAATTGTCGAAGCCCGCATCGAAATCCCCATGGGGAGCCGCAACAAGTACGAGGTGGATGAAAAGACCGGCCGCATCAAGCTGGACCGCGTGCTGTACTCCTCCGCCTACTATCCCGCGGAATATGGTTTTGTGGAGAATACGCGCTATCTGGACGGCGACCCGCTGGATATCCTCGTGTTCACCTCCGCCCCGACTTTTCCCGGCTGCTATGTGGACTGCCGCATCATCGGCGGCATGGACATGATTGACTGCGGTGAGCCCGATGTGAAAATCCTCGCTGTGAACGTGGGCGACCCGCGCTACGACCACGTCAACACTCTCGATGACCTGCCGCCGCACTACATGGAGGAGATTCGCAATTTCTTCCTCACCTACAAAACCCTCCAGAACAAGGTGACGGAGGTCGGCGATTTCTTCGGCATCGACAAGGCCTGCGAGATTCTGGATGCTTCGCTCGCGCGTTATGCCGCGGAATAGGAAAATTACAAATTACAATTTAAAAATTAAAAATTGTAGAATTCGGCTCGCTTCGCTCGCGGGCAATAAAAACGGTCTGACGCTTGCGTCAGACCGTTTTCTTTTCAGGCACCGGAGGCGCACAAATTTTCCAATTTGTAATTTGTAAATTGTAATTTGTACTTCCTTATCACTTCGCGGGAATCGCTTCCAGCACGATGACCTGATAGGGGGCGAGCTTGATGCTCACGGACTTGCCGGCCTCGATGGTCTCGGCGGGCAGCGTGTCACCCTTGGGGGAGCTCAGCGTGTACTTGACGGGCGCACCCACGGGAAGCTCGAAGACGGAGGCCGCATCGAAGCAGAACTCCTGCTCCACGGAGGCGGGGTTGCGCAGGGTCACGATGCCCTTGGCGGGGCTCCAGGAGGCGAAGCCGTACACATCGAGTTCGGCGGGGTCGCCGCCCACCCAGTGAGAGTCCACCATCGTTTCCCCGTTGGCGCGGGCCCACTTGGCCGCGGCGGCCAGCGAGTCCCAGTCCTCGGAGGTGAGCATGGAGGGCGTGATGTAGAGCTCTTCCATCTGCGTGCCGAGGCCGAAGCCGCTCCAGATTTCGTTGGCGAGATCCTCGTGGGTCGTGGTCATGAGACCGCGGGCACCCTTGTTGTAGATGACGCCGTGCGTCATGAGGGAGTTGATGGGGAAGAGCGGGGAGATTTTCACGTTGTTGGCGTAAATCTGCGCATCGCGGAAGGTAATCCACTGGTTGCGCTCCGAGCCTTCGCCGCAGAAGTCGTGGTCCCAGTTGCCGCGCCAGATGGAGTCGGCGATGCCGAACCAGAAGGGCGAGGCCCAGGTGCCCGTCGTCAGGTTGATGTAGATGTCAGGGCGGTGCTCGCGCAGCTCGGCGATGAGGTGGATGATGGCCTCGAAGTCGGAGCCGAACTTGGAACCCTTGGCGGGCTCGGCAATGCCGCTGGTGCCGTCGAACTTGAAGTGGTTGACGCCGTTCTCGTCAATCATGTGCAGGCACATCTTCTTGAAGTGCTCGTAGTACTTGGGACCGGAGAGAGCGAAGCCGCTGTCGTTGGTCTCGAACGCGCCGTTCGCGGCGGCAATGCGCTTCTCCTTGGGCTCGCCGTAGCCGCCCCAGGGGGAGAACCACACGCCGGGCTGGATGCCGTAGCTCTCCGCGAGCTTGCGCACGTTGCGGAACTCATCGGGCAGGTCCTTGTGGAACTGCCAGAGCGTGTTCGTGTCGTCCCAGCCGTCGTCGAAGAGCAGGGAATCCATCACGGCGCCGCGCTTGGCGACGAGCTCCTCACCGAAGAGCTTGACGGTTTCCATGGCGTCCTTCTCGGAGTAGGGGGTGAAGTAGCCGATGTCGTACCAGGTGTTGTAGTTCAGGAAGGGGGCGTAGGCGCGGGCGCGCTCGCGGTTGATGTAGCTGAGCTGGAAGGTGCGGCGCAGCTGGCCGGGCTGAGAGAAACCGAGCACGGCGGAGAAGCTCGTCGTCGCGCGGCGGGGCAGGTCGGTGGTGCGCTCCAGAGAGCAGGTGAAGCCGTCCTTCGTGACCTCGCTCTTGCTCACGGGATGCTCCATGCCTGCGAAGAGGCGGTTGCCCGCTGCCACCACGGGGGCGCCCTTCACGGAGCCTTCCACGCGGGCTTCGGGGGCCTTCACGTTCAGCAGCGTAATCTTGCGCACGGGCATGGCGAACTGCATGGGCGTGACATCCAGACCCACGCGGACGTAGGGCGCACCCTCGCGCAGCTCCAGCCACCAAGAGATGCAGTGGCCATCGGTGGTCACAGTGAAGGGAATCGTCACGCGCTTACCGGCGGTTTTGTCCGCGAGGCGGCGGGTGCCCTCCACGGGGGCAATGTCCTCCACGGTCACGGTGCCGATTTTGCAATCCTGCGCGGTGATGGCGTGGAAGGTGTCCTTGAACTCCTTCTTGGAGCAGGCTTCATCGGTCTCCTCATCGCGGACGAGGAGGGAGAAAATGTCGTTGCCGAGGTCGTAGCGACGGCCGTTAATCTTGTCCTGAATGGTCACGCCCACGAGCTTGCGACCGATTTTCTGAACATCGACGGTCAGGTATTCGTTCTGAATCATGATATCGTTCTGATTGGTGGTGATGCCGGGCTGTTCGGCCGAGGCGGCTGGCGTCTGTGCCGCGCAAATGCCGCCGCAGAGGAAACTCAGCGACAGCAGGCCGGTCATGATATTGTGTGACGTCATGCGGAAACTCTAGCACAGCGCCTCCCGACTGTCAAACGGAAAGCAATATTCCCCGCTACGCTCGCTGCGCGACTCGCACGAAACTCATGCGCATCCGCCTTACTTCGATTTTTTTATCAACCCTTGACGGATTTCTCTCCGAATCTTCAACATCTCGCGGGAAAGGAGGGAATACATGGTTCTGCGGCTACTACGCATGGTGATGAAGAGCGCCGGAGGTGGCGGAGATGTTTCAGGGTAACGGAGGCATCCCGAAGTGGGGGCTGTGGTCGGGATGCCTTTTCTCTTGTGGTCTTCCCGCCCTCTCACATTCTCCTCAATTTGCGCAGATAATCCTTCAGCGCCTGGGCGGGCGTGAGCTCGGCGGGCTTGGGCGGTGCCGGGGCGGCCGTCTGCGTCGGGGCGGGCTTGGGGGCCGCCGTGGGTGGTTGCTTTTTGTCGTGCAGCACGAATTCGGTGAAGGCGAGTGCAGCGGGTTTGGCGGTCATCCGTCCGCGGATGCCTTCTTTGCCGCATTCTCCGATAAATGCGCGGGCCCCTTTTGTGGCAACGGCGATATCTTTGGCCGAGAGAAAATAGAATACGCCATCGCAGCGCATTTTAGCACATTGCTCCGCCTTGGTGGCATCGGATGTGGTATCGGCGGGGTAGCCGAGCTTGCGTGCCAGCACATTGGCGGCAAAATTGTCGATTTTCATGCCCGCTTTCACTTCGACGGCGTGGATTTCACTGCTGCCGACGGCGGGCACCAGCACATCGAGACTGCGGTGTTTGCCCGTGGCCCAGAGCACGCGTCCGTCCGCCTGCAACGCCGCAGGGCGATAGTAGGCTTGGCGCAGCAGGAAGCCCATGGCATGCAGCGGGTCGTTCTCGGGGAGGCGCTTTTTGTACCCCTCCGCCAAGTCGGCCCGCAGCACCACGAGGCATGTGGGGGTTTCGTCTTCCACCGTGTCGCCGAGCTCCAACAGCTCCTGCAACTTGCGCACGGCACCCACACTGCAATCCGAGACTAAGGCGGCAGCTCGCTTGTCGGCATCGAAGAGAATGAGCACGCGTTGCTTGTCCGTCGTGCAGGGAACGGCGTTTTCCGCGAGCTTCAGCTCGGGGTATTCCGTCAGCAGCTTGTCCTGTGTCCACGGCGCGGCAAGGGCGGCGGAGGAAGCCGCCGCCCAGACAGAGGCCGCAAGGGCAAGCTGTGAGAATGTACTCACTTATTTTTGTAGGATTTCACCAAACGGCGCACGTATTTCTGCATGGCGGGCATCTTTTCGCGGATGCTCTGCGCCAGCTTCAGCTGGTTGCGTGCGCGGATGAGGTTGTGTTCGGGTTTGTCCGTCTTGAAATAGCGGTCGCCGTCCAGATAGTCCGTGAGGAAACGCATGCCGATTTCCGTGGTGATGAGCCAGCCGGAGAAGGCGAGCAGCTCCGTTTCCGCGGGGGTCAGGAACGCGTGGGCGGCATCGAGATAGCCCTCCGCCAGAGACTCGAAGAAGGGCATCTGAATGAAGACTTTGGAGAGGTCCTCCTCGTCCTCGTCCGCCAGACAGGTGGCCGTGCGCACCATGTCGCCGAAGTCGTAGAGCGCGAGCCCGGGCATGACGGTGTCGAGGTCGATGACGCAGACGGCTTGGTCCGTCTCCTCATCCAGCATCACGTTGTTGATTTTTGTGTCGTTGTGGGTGATGCGGGTGGGGAGCTCGCCGCGAATCTGCATTTCGATGAGCTTACCATACTCGGGGGCCCACTCCGTGAGCAGGGCAATTTCCTTCTCACAATTCGCTTTGCGACCCATCACGTCTTTCTCCGCGGATTCCTGCAGCTGCGCAAAGCGGCGCGGCGTGTTGTGGAAGTCGGGGATGGACTCTTTGATGTCGCAGGGGTTCATGTCGCTCACCAGATCCTGGAAGGAGCCGAAGGCGAAGCCCGCCTGGTAGGCTTGGCGGGTGTTCTCCACCACGTCGTAGGTGTGGGTGTCCTCGATGTTGTTGTAGC
>CALBJX010000085.1 GCA_937893015.1 uncultured Verrucomicrobiales bacterium
CGACCGCTCCACGGGCAAGACCGCCATCGCCATCGACACCATCATCTCCCAGGCCGACCAGAACAAGAAGTTCGAAGGCAAGGAAGGCTACCGCCCCCTGTACAGCATCTATGTGGCTGTCGGTCAGAAACGTGCGAACGTCTCCCGTCTCGTCTCCAAGCTGGAGGAGAGCGGTGCGCTGCCCTACACGATTGTGGTTGTCGCCTCTGCTTCCGACTCCGCCGCCATGCAGTACCTCGCCCCCTATGCCGGTTGCGCCATGGGTGAGTACTTCATGGACCAAGGTCAGGATGCCCTCATCGTGTACGATGACCTCTCCAAGCACGCCGTCGCCTATCGTCAGGTGTCGCTCATCCTGCGCCGCCCCTCCGGTCGTGAGGCCTATCCCGGTGATGTGTTCTACCTCCACAGCCGTCTGCTGGAGCGCGCCGCCCGCATCAACAGCGAGGGCGGCCGTAAGGGCGGTTCCCTCACCGCTCTGCCCATCATCGAGACGCAGGCCGGCGACGTGTCCGCCTACATTCCCACGAACGTGATTTCCATCACCGATGGTCAGATTTTCCTCGACACCGACCTCTTCTATCAGGGTGTTCGCCCCGCCATCAACGTGGGTATCTCCGTGAGCCGCGTGGGTTCCAGCGCCCAGACCAAGATCGTGAAGAAGCTCGCCGGCTCCGTGAAGCTCGACCTCGCCCAGTTCGAAGAGTTGCAGGCTTTCGCCCAGTTCGGCTCCGACCTCGACGCCGCCACCAAGGCCAAGCTTGAACGCGGTCGCCGCATCGTCGAGCTCTTCAAGCAGGGGCAGTACGAGCCCAAGAGCCTCGGCATCGAGGTCATCAACCTCTACGCCATCCAGCGCGGCTTCCTCGATGATGTCGCGGTGGAGAACATTCGTTCCGTCCGCACGGAGATGGAGGAGGACGCCCGCGTGAACGCCGCTGACCTGCTCACCGCCATCGAGACGGAGAAGGCTCTCACGGACGACATCGACGCCCGCCTCAAGGAATTCATGACCGGCTTCAAATCCCGCCTGAAGAAGTAATACCATGGCCAGCCTGAGAGACATCAAACGCCGCATCAAGTCGGTACGCAACACATCGCAGATCACCAAGGCGATGCAGATGGTTGCGTCCGCCAAGATGCGTCGTGCTCAGGAGCTTGCACTCGCGGGGCGCGCCTATGTGAGCGCGCTTGCCAACGTCTTCCGTCACCTGCAGGAGAGCATCGCGGACTGCGACTCCCCGCTCATGCAGCGCAGCCCCAACGGGAAGCAGCTCGTGGTGGTCATCACCACGGACCGCGGCCTCTGCGGCGGTCTGAATGCCAACCTCATGAAAGAGGTGCTGGTGCGCTGCCCGCAGGAAGCGGACTACGTGACCATCGGTGCCAAGCTCAATCCGCAATTTGCCCGCACGGGGCGCAATCTGGTGGCTTCCTTCAGCCTTGCCGACGGCTTCGGCGAAGCGGAGCTGAAGCCCATCCTCGACTTCATCCGCAAGAGCTACGAGGACGGCACCTACAACAGCGTCTCCGTCATCTACCAGAAGTTTATCAACGTCATGGTGCAGCGTCCCCACCTCACGGAGCTGCTGCCCATCACGCCCGATGAGCTGCTCGCCGTTGCGCAGCAGGACAAGATGCCCGACACCGATAACGCCGGCTTCCTGCTGGAGCCCACGCCCTCCGCGCTGCTCGCCTCCATCCTGCCGCTCTACTTCGCCAACCTGCTCACACAGATGGTGCTGGAGGGCAAGGCCTCCGAGCAGAGCGCGCGCATGGTCGCCATGAAGTCCGCCACAGAGAACGCCAAGACCCTCATCGGCGAGCTCACGCTGGAGTACAACAAGGCGCGCCAGACGCAAATCACCAACGAGCTTCTCGAAATCACCACCGCCATGAAGGCGATGGAGTAACCCCTCTTTCCGAACCAAACCTTTCACAACACACTCTCTTATATGAATACCGGCAAAATCGTGCAGATTATCGGCGCCGTGGTGGACGTCGACTTCTCTCAGGCGGAAATGCCCGCCATCTACAACGCTCTCACCGTGGACTTCACGGTGGACGGCGAACCCCGCCACCTCGTGCTGGAGGTGGAGCAGCACCTGACCGATGGTTGGGCGCGCACCGTCGCCATGAGCACCACGGACGGCCTCAAGCGCGGCATGGATGTCGTCGATACGGGCGCGCCCATCTCCGTGCCCGTGGGCCCCAAGGTGCTGGGCCGCATCTTCAACGTGCTCGGCGAGACCGTGGACGAGAAGGGCCAGCTGGATGACGTGAAGAAGTACCCCATCCACCGCGAGGCTCCCAGTCTGGAAGAGCAGGCCACCTCCTCCGAAGTGCTGGAATCCGGCATCAAGGTGATTGACCTCATCTGCCCCTTCCTGAAGGGTGGTAAGGCCGGTTCCTTCGGCGGTGCCGGTGTGGGCAAGACCGTGCTCATCATGGAGCTCATCAACAACATCGCCAAGGCGCACTCCGGTCTGTCCGTGTTCGCCGGCGTGGGTGAGCGTACCCGCGAAGGCAACGACTTCTACAACGAAATGTCCGAATCCGGCGTGATCGATCAGGCTCACCCGGAGAACTCCAAGGTGGCTCTCGTGTACGGCCAGATGAACGAGCCCCCGGGTGCCCGTCTCCGCGTGGCCCTCTCCGCCCTCTCCATGTCGGAGTACTTCCGCGATGAAGAGAACCGCGACGTGCTGCTCTTCGTGGACAACATCTTCCGTTTCTCCCAGGCCGGTTCCGAGGTGTCCGCTCTGCTCGGTCGTACCCCCTCCGCCGTGGGTTACCAGCCCAACCTCGCCGAGGAAATGGCCGGTCTGCAGGAACGCATCACCTCCACCCGCAAGGGCTCCATCACCTCCATGCAGGCCGTCTACGTGCCCGCGGATGACTTGACGGACCCCGCCCCCGCCACCACCTTCTCCCACCTCGATTCCACCGTGGTGTTGGAGCGTGCGCTCGCCGCGCAGGGTATCTACCCCGCCGTGGACCCGCTGGCCTCCACCTCCAAGGCCCTGACCCCCGAGCTCGTGGGCGAGGAGCACTACCGCGTCGCCCGCGGCGTGCAGCAGACCCTGCAGCGTTACAAGGACCTGCAAGACATGATTGCCATTCTGGGCATGGACGAACTCTCCGAAGCCGACAAGCTGACGGTGAGCCGCGCCCGTAAGATTCAGCGCTTCCTGTCCCAGCCCTTCAGCGTGGCAGAGGTGTTCACGGGTATCAAGGGGCAGTACGTGCCTGTTGCCGAGACCGTCCGCGGCTTCGCCGAGATTCTGGACGGCAAGTGGGATGCCGTGCCCGAAGGTAACTTCTACATGAAGGGCGGCATCGACACCGTTGAGAAAGCCTGACGCTTATGAGCCTTCATTTCACCATCATCACCCCGCTGCGCACGGCTCTGGAGACGGAGGTGAGCTCGGTGCACCTCCCCGCCTCTCAGGGCGAGATGGAGGTGCTGCCCGGCCACACCGACCTCATCACCTCCGTGGCGAACGGTGAGCTCACCTACCGCCCCGTCGGCGGGGAGGCGCAGACGCTCTTCGTGGGCGGCGGCTTCCTGCAGGTGGAGGACGACAAGGTGCTGCTGGTGACGGACACCGCCCTCGCCGCCGCGGATATCGACTCCGACACTGTCGAAAAGGCCGTCGAACGCGCGAAAGCCGCTCTCCGCAACAGCGCCTCCGTCCTCTCCCGCGAGGAACAGGCCAACCTCGAGGCCGCCATTGCCAAGCAGCTCGCCATGCTCGAGTTCCATAAAAAACTCCACCGCAAGTAAGGCGAAGCAACCAAGATTGACCGCAAAGGGCCGGCGCATTTGCGTCGGCCCTTTTTGTCCCGAACAACGGAGAGCCCGGTCTCCGCAGAAGCTTTGCCTTATCCGGTGGCGATTTGACGCCAGTACGTTCGACTGCCCTTTAGTTTGCTCCTTGGCGAGGACGACGTTCAGCCGTCGCCTTCCCGGGCTCTGTGAGTCCTGTCCTGAATTGTACTGAAAAAACGAAAATAAAACGGCGATATACGGAAAAAATAGAATCAATGACAGCAATGATATCAAAAAAGGCTTGTCAAGCGGTGCATCGTCCTGTATCATGCGCCCTGCGCGGGTTTATCAAAATCGACCGTCGGTCCTCCTTTTCTACGGAAGCTGAGCCCGCATGGAGGGAAACCCGGTTACACTATTATATCTATCATGCCTGATACGCAGAAAGAAGAGCAGGGGACCATTCGTTTGGCCCATTTCGAAATTCCCAATACGCTGAAGCGCATTGAGGACCCCGCGGACGCGAACCACGTGACCTTTATCGCCGCTCCCATCGAGACGGGTTTCGGTCACACGCTGGGTAACTCCCTCCGCCGCGTTCTCCTCAGCTCCCTTGAGGGTGCTGCCATCACGAGCGTCCGCATCGCCGGCGCCCAGCACGAGTTCACCTCTCTGCCCGGCGTGGTGGAGGACGTGACCGAAATCATCCTCAACCTCAAGAAGGTGAAGTTCATCCACCACGGCAAGGAGCCCCGCACGCTCTCCCTCCGCGTCACCAAGCAGGGTGTCGTGACCGCCGGTGACATTCAGGAGGACACGATGTACACGGTCGTCAACAAGGATCAGGTCATCTGCCATCTCGACCAGAGCACCATCTTCGACTGCGACTTCGAGGTCAACGTCGGCCGCGGTTTCCACACCGCCGATGACAACAACGATAAGGACCGCCCCATCGGCGTGATTCCGATTGATTCCATCTTCTCCCCCGTCACCCGCGTGAAGTACGCTGTGGACAGCGCCCGCGTGGGTCAGATGACCGACTTCGACAAGCTTGTGCTCGACGTCTGGACCGATGGCCGTGTCACCCCCGGTGATGCCATGCTCCAGGCCGCCAGCATCCTGCGCCACCACCTCGATGTCTTCGTGAACGGCGACAGCCGCCACGTGGAGTTCGACAAGGCCGCCGGCAGCGAGCAGGACGCCAACACCGCCCAGCTCCGCAAGCTGCTCAACATGAGCGTCAACGAAATCGAGCTTTCCGTCCGCGCCGCCAACTGCCTCAACAACGCCAACATCACCACCGTTGGCCAGCTGGCCATGAAGACCGAGAGCGAAATGCTCAAGTACCGCAACTTCGGTAAGAAGTCCCTCAACGAAATCAAGGACAAGCTCGTGCAGCACGGCCTGTCCCTCGGCATGCAGTTCGACCCGAAGCTGCTCGCCTCCGCCACGCCGGCCTCCCGCCTGCGCGACGCTCAGGACGAGACCCGCGGCACCGACCTGCAGGCTCTCATCTCCCACAACATCGATGCCTTCGGCGACGATGAGGACGATGAATAAAGATTCCAATTATTAACAACAAACACTAACACACTAACAGACTATGAGACACGGCGTCAAGAAAGCCAAGCTCCAGCGCAAGGCCTCCCATCGTAAGTCCCTGCTTGCCAACCAGGCTTGCAGCCTCATCAGCCACGGCCGCATCACCACCACGCTTGCCAAGGCCAAGGCTCTCCGCCCCTATGTGGAGAAGCTCATCACCCTCGGCAAGAACGGTTCCCTGCACGCCCGCCGTCAGGCCCTCGCCACGCTGCCCCAGCCCAAGGTTGTGGCCAAGCTCTTCGGTGAGGTCGCTACCGCCACCGCTTCCCGTCAGGGTGGTTACACCCGCATCGTGAAGCTCGGCCAGCGCAAGACCGACAGCGCCCCCATGGCTCTCATCGAGATTATCGACCTGCAGGCCGCCCCCGCTCCCGCCGCGGAGCCCGTCGCGACCTCCACGTCCGAAGCTCCCGCCGAGGCCTAAGCCCCGCGCACCACATGTTTCATGACCGGCCGCCCTCCCGCAACGGAGGGCGGCTTTTTTCAAGTCCGAAATCCGAAGTCCGAAGGAGGAATGGCGAAAAAGCTTCGGTCTTGACGCCACAAATCAGGGGTGGTACATTATCTTCAGAATAGCATATGAGCGACATCAAACTCCTTCTTTTCCTGCTCCCTGTGCTCTTTGCTTCGTGCAACGAGACGGGGAAGGACTTTTTTCCCGAGAATAGAGTGACGGTACGCACGGACGGCGTGAGCCGCACGCATCAGCTCACGGAGACGGAAAAGGCGGCACTCAATGGTTTCATCAGTCGGCACACCTCGTTTTGGGATAGCAGCTTCGTCAGCTATGCCCCGTTCCGTAAGGAGTTGGAGTCGGCGCAGATCCGCCTCCGTGTGGGAGAACATGTCGTCGTTATCGAGCTGAAAGACCCTTCCGGGAATTCTCAATACGCCGTTGAAGTGAGTGAGGAAGAGTCTGCCGCATGGAAATCCTTTTTCCCTTAAGAAGAGGAAGGTTTGTTGTTTTACGGCGCTTTTCCTGACCGCTTGGCCGTTTTTCCTTTACAGTGCGCGTGCGGAGTGCTAGAGTGCGGGCATGTTGAGGTCGAAAGTCGCCATTATCTTCGCCATGATTGCTCTGGTCTGCGGGCTGGGCGTGAGCGTGCTGACACACACGCAGGAAAGTGCCGCCAAGGCGCTGGCTGCGCATACGGAATGCTATCCGCTGGCGGAAATCACGGAGCTCAAGGATTTTCCCCAAGCAAAGGAGTGGCGCGTGCTTTACCACATGACGCAGGGTGACTGGTATGACCGCATCCACGACCACATCTACGGGCGCGATGAAAAGTCCCGCCGCACCACGAAGCATGACACGGCGGAGGAAATCCTCATCGAGCACATTCTGGCCTATCTTCCTGCGGATGTCCCCTTTGAGGGGTTGACGGATGCCCGGCCGCAGCCGAAATCGACCGTGATGTCTCTCAACCAGTGCCTCGGTATCCTTGAACTGCCCGAACCCCGCAAGAAGGATGTGGCGGCGGCATCCCTTGCCCGCTTTTTCCCGGTGCCGGAGACGCCTGATGCGCTGTGGTACAAAGTTTCTCTCTTCGAGTTGAAGGATGGCGTGCGCTTTGTTCACCTGGCCCGCATTCCCTTCGCTCAGCTGCGTCCCTTCGTGTACAACCAAAAGCACCCTAACGGCGAGGGGGCTGCTTCCACCGCTGACATGATTGAGACGCTGGAATCTCATGCGGCGGACGCCTCGGGAGGTGCAGAGAGCTGAACTTTTTCCTGAATAAGTAAGGCGAGCCTGACCCCTTGGTGTCAGACTCGCTCTGTTTTCGGGTGGGGGTAGGGGGTGGCTCAGCCCGCTACATCCCACGTGATTTTCTTCTCGATGCTGTTTGAAAGCGCGTTGCCGACGGGGCAGTGCCTGACGGCGGCCTCCAGATGCAGGCGGGTGCCGCCGTCCACATTCTGCGGCACAGTGATGTGGAAGTGCATGGCGGTGAGCTTGCCGTTCTTCTCCTCCGCCTTGGCGGCGATGGAGATGCCGCGTGTATCGAAGCCGTGCTTCTTGCCTGTCCACGCCATCATGCTGAGCATGCAGGAGGCGACGGTGGCGGCGAGCATATCCGCGGGGCAGGGGTATTCCCCCTTGCCGCCCGCAGAGGTCTCAATATCCGTGAAAAACTCTTCTTTGGACGGCGTGAAGATGCTTTGGCAGCGCACGTCCCCGATGTGGGTGGTGATGGAAGTCGCGTTCATGATGCCGCCATTGTAACGGCCTTTTCGCGTATGGTCAATCTATCCTTAAAACAGGTTTGAAGTTTGACAAATGAGGAGTTTGTCAAACTGAATGTACGATGTACGAAGTCAAATTTAGGCGCGGCTACGCCGCGCAAGAAAAAGGGACAAAGGGCGCAAAGCGCATATGAAAGGCTTGTAACCATTGATGAACGCTTTGCGTCCTTCTTCCCTTTATTCTTGCGAGCGTAGCGAGCGGAATTCTGACTTCGTACATCGTACATCGTAAATCGTACTTCCCTACAAATCCCTCTTTGCCGTTGCGCCTGTTCAGTACAGCGTTTCCACAAGCTCCACGCTGCGGCGGGTGGCACCGCTATGGAGGCTGAGTGTGTCGTAGGCTGCGGCACATTGGCGGGCGCTCGCCTCCTTGTTCTCCAGCACGGAGCGGAGGGTGGCGGTGAGCTCGGCGGCCTCGCAGGTGCGGATGCCGCCCGCCTGTTGCAGCAGGGCGACGAGGTCGGCGAAGTTGGTCATGTCCGGGCCGGTGATGACGGGGATGTGCATGGCGATGGCTTCCACGGGGTTCTGCCCGCCCTTCGCCAAAAAGCTCTTGCCGATGACGACGGCGTCCATGAGCCGGGTCCACTCGCGCATCTCGCCCGTGGTGTCAGCCACATAGCAGACGTTCTCCGGCAGCTCGGCGGGCAGCTCACCCGTGGTGCGGAGGAGGGGCGTAAAGCCCGCGGCAGAGAGGTCGGCACACACAGTGGTGCGCCGCTCGGCGTGGCGCGGGATGATGAAGGGGCAGGCTCCTGCCTCGCGGATGGCGGTGGCGATGAGGGCTTCCTCCCCCGCGTGGGTGGAGGCGGCCATGACGACGGGCTTGTCGCCGCGCAGGCGGTCGACGATGGCGCGGAAGTCTGCATTTTCGCTCTGCGGGGCGTCTCCCAGCACATCGAACTTGATGCTGCCCGTGATGGTGATGATGTCCTCCTTCACCCCGATGCCGGCGAAGCGGCCTTTGTCTCGCTCATTCTGGGCACCGAGTGCGCTCAGGCGGGAGAAGAGCAGGGAGGTGATGCCGCGCACCTTGCGGTAGCGCCCCTCGCTGCGGGGGGAGAGGCGGGCGTTGAGCATGAGCATGGGGATGCCGCGGCGTTGGCAGCATTCCGCGAAGTTGGGCCACAGCTCCGCCTCGATGAGCACGACGGCACGGGGCTGAAAGCGGGAGAGGCAGCGGCCTGAGAGCCCCGGCACATCCAGCGGGGAATAGAGAGGGCGCACATTGGGTATCTTGGCCTCGCGCACCACCTGATGCCCCGTGGCGGTGGAGGTGGCGAGCACCACGGGCTCGCTGTGCGTCTTGCTCCACTCGCGGATGAATTTGAGCGCGATGAACACCTCGCCCACGCTGACGGCGTGCACATAGAGACCGCCCTTGGGTTCCTCGTTCGCGGGGCGTTTGTAAATGCCGAAGCGTTCGAGCAGCCCTGTGCCGAAGCCGCCGCGTTTCTTCATCTTGATGAGGTAGCCCGGGATGGATACCAGCAGAAAAATCGGCAGGAAGAGGTTGTACAGGGCGAGGAAGAGAATGCGTTTCATGCGCGGTCTGCCTGGTAGAAAAGGATGACGTTTTTGCCGTAGTGGCGGGTGTCGACGAGTTTCCAGCCGGGGAACTCGCGGGTGTGGGAGTCGCCCACGCCGTACCCTTCCTGCGCCTCGGCGATAAACCAGCCGTCTTCCGCCAGCAGATCGGCAAGGCGGTCGGTCATCAGCTCGGCAATCATGTCGCGGTCGCCGATGGCTTTGCAGTAGGGCGGGTCGGCAAAGATGATGTCGTAGCGCCCGGCATCGCGCTTCACGAATTGCAGGCAGTCGCTCTGCACCACGGCGCCGCCGTGCAGTCGGGAACGCTCCAGATTGCTCTTGGCCATGGCGCAGGAGGAGCGGGCGGCATCCACCATGCGAACGGAGGCGGCCCCGCGGCTGAGGGCTTCGATGCCCACGGAACCCGACCCGCAGTAGAGGTCGAGCACGCGTGCGCCGTCAATCAGCGTGCCGAGGATGTTGAAGAGGGCTTCGCGCACGCGGTCCTGCGTGGGGCGCACCTCGCCCTCGGGAACGCGGATGGGGAGTCCTTTGGCTGCTCCGGCGATGATTCTCATGGTGTAACAAAAAGGCGGGAGTCTGCGCAGCAAACTCCCGCCGTGAAGAAAAGAGGTTTACTTCTGACCGGGTTTGCCCGTGGCCGCCGCAGCGGAGGTGATGGGGAAAGCCAGCATGTAGCCGTGGTTGGCGATGATTGCACCGCTGATGGTGGACTGTTCCGTCAGGTTGTAGAGCACATAGACCATCTTGCCGTCCGTGGTCTTGGTGATGCGGACGAGCTCATGCAGCTTGGAGAGGGAATCTTCCTTTGTCAGCTCCCACTGTGTACCCGTCTGGGCGCCGAAGTCGAAGTTCTCTCCTGCGGTGAAGGGTTCCGCGGCCATTTCGCCGTTGTTGGATATCCAGACGTTCTTTTTGCTGTCGTAGGTCAGGGAGCCCATGGTGATGGGCATGGTGCTTTCATCGGCCATGCGGGTGGCGGAGAGCACGCGGAACTTGCCTGCGCCCGAAGGGGCGAGACCGAGAGCAACCTCTGTGACGGCCTGAATCTGCGACTTCTTCCAAGCGGCAACGTAGGCATCATATTCCGCCTTGTCCGGCCAGATGTCCGCGTTGTACTCCATGAGTGTGGCGGCATCGGAATGCTCGGCGATGGCCTTGCGGGCCTCTTCAGGGAGCTTGGAGAAGCGCTCGAGTGCAGCCCGATGCAGCTGCAGGAACTCTTCGTCACGTACCACGCGCACGACGGCGCCCTGCGCCACGGAGCCGTTGCAGGGGAGCATGCCTTTAATCGCATCAGGAGCTGCCGGAGCGGCGGGGGCGGCCGCAGCCGTGCCGCAAAGCATGGCCGGAACGGCGAGTAGAGCCAAGAGGAAAGATGTGTACTTCATATCTGTACGCGAAATTTACCATCGTTTTTTTTTCTTGGCAAGCAAGAATTTCGATGGTATTGTCATCACATGATGAATGCAATCGGAAAATGGAGCCGGACCGCGCTGATGGCGGGTATCGCCGCCTTGGCGCTGGCGTCCTGTCAGACGGCGACCCCCGCCTCCCGCATCGAGGCGAACCCCGTGATGTTCCGTGCCCTCAGCGGTGAGCAGCAGCTCATGGTGCAGCAGGGGCGCATCTGCAAAGGTATGACGAAGGACGCCGTGTTTTTGGCGTGGGGCAAACCTGCCTCTGCCCCCATGGTGGGCGAAAAGGAGGGGCACCGCTTCGAGCGCTGGGTGTACACCATCACCCGCGCGGTGCCGATGGATTCCTTCGGCGGCTATTGGTATAGCGACCCGTGGTATCGCCACGGCTGGGGTCCTTACGGCGGTATGAATGTCGCCTATGTGCCCGAGGTGGTGGCTTCCGTAACTTTTGAAAACGATCGTGTGACGGAGTGGGAAAGCCGCAGCGCGATGCGCCGATGACCTATCACTACAGCAATGAAAGAAGAAAAGATTGTTTTCCTGACCCTGTCGAGCCCCGAGCTGAGCGTGGAAGTCACGAACTTCGGCGCTCGTCTCGTGCGTTTTGTCTATCAGGGCACGGACTGCCTGTACGGCCCCAAGACGGCGGCGGAGTTGCTCGCGGACACCTGCTACTGCGGCAGCATTTGCGGGCGCGTGGCGAACCGCATCGCGGGCGGTCACTTTGAGCTGGACGGCATCTCTCACGAGTTGGCGGTCAACAACGGGCCCAACCACCTGCACGGCGGCCTGTCCGGCTTCTCCGACAAGCTGTGGACCGTGGAGGCGGCGGATGAGACGCATGCGGTGCTCAGCCTCATCTCCCCTGACGGCGAGGAGAACTATCCCGGCGAGGTGTGTGTGCGTGCCGTTTATACCGTGGAGGGCCGCGCCCTGAAACTGGAGCTGACGGGTATGACGGATGCTCCGACCCTGCTCAATCTCACGAACCATGCATACTGGAACCTCAGCGGGCAGGGAATCGTGGACAATCACCTGTTGCAGGTGAAGGCGAGTGCCTACACCCCCATGGTGGCGAATATCCCCACGGGCAGCATTGTTCCCGTGGCCGGCACGCTGTACGATTTGAACGCTCCCGCGCAGCTCGGGCAGCGCAACGCCGCAGAGGCGATTGCAGGCGGCTATGATGACAACTATGTGCTGCCCACGGAAACGGGTATCAAACCCGCCGCGTTGCTCACCAACGGACGCCGTACTCTGCGCCTGAGCACGGATGCTCCCGGTTTGCAGGTGTACACGGGTGATTACCTGCCGCTGCCCCGCGGCGGTGTGGCTTTGGAAGCCCAGAACTTCCCCGACAGCCCGCATCAGCCTCACTTCCCGAGCATTATCCTGCGCCCCGGTCAAACATACGCCCGCACCATCGTGTGGGAGATTGACTGAGGTCGGCACCATGGAAAAAGAGTGCGGCTTTGCCGCTGTTTTCGGAAAAAGGTCTGATGCGTGCGTCAGACCTTTTTGCCTTCTCCTCCATGCGTTCTCGGTGCCTGTTCTTAGCAGTGATGCGCACGCTGACGCAGCAACGTTGCACGCTCAGATGAGGATCCTGCCGCTTTCCACGCGCCGCGTGGGGAGCGGGCATGGGGTATCCCGCATCCAGCTCAGGTGGGTGGTGGTGATGAAGATTTGGGATTCTGCGGGCAGGGCGGCGAGCAGGGCGAGGCGGCGGGTGGGGTCCAGCTCGCCGAAGATATCGTCGATGAGGAGGATGGGCGCACGTCCCGTCTCTGTTTGCAGGAGGGATGCCTGTGCCAGCAGCAGGGCGATGGCGAGGGTGCGTTGCTGCCCCTCGGAGGCGTAATCCGCCGCAGCTTGCCCGTCAATGGAGAGCAGAAAATCGTCGCGGTGAGGACCCACTGTGGTGCAGCCCGCGCGTTCGTCCGCCTCGATGCTGCGTTCCAAGGCCTCGGCCAGCGGCAGGGGGGTGGAGGGGGCGTAGTGCAGCGCGGGGCTTTCCGCGCCGCCTGAGATGGCGCGGTGGTGCTGCGCGGCGTGCGGGCGCAGGAGCTCCAGCAGTTGCAGACGCAGGGCGGTGAGCACCTCTCCGTGGCGCACAAGCAAGGCGGCGTAGCTGTCCAGCGCGGCGCGGTTGCGGCGCGGGTTGCGCAGCAGGGCATTGCGGGATTTCAGCGCCTTGCGGTAGGCTTGCAGGGAGGCGCGGTAGGCGGGGTGCCATTGCGCACCGAGGAAATCCAGAAAGGCGCGGCGTTTCTCGGCAGCGCCGTTCACCAGCTCGCGGTCGCTGTTGCCGAGCCACGCCACGGGCAGGGAATCCGCCAAATAATCCGTGTAATCCCGTCGCTCCGCGCCGTTGACGCTCATCTGCAATTTCTGCCGCGCCTGCCACACGAGGCGGCGCGTGCCCTCCTCTGTCTCCAGCGAGAGCCCGAAACGCTCGCTGCCGTGGCGGGCGAGTTTATCCAGCCTCGCGGCACGCGGTGTGTGCAGGGTGAGGGCGAAGCAAAGAGCTTCCAACAACGAGGTTTTGCCCTGCGCATTCGACCCGATGAGAATTGCGCCCTCCGCCGGGATATCCCAGCGGAGGGTGGAGTAGCATCGGAAATCTTGCAAACGCAGGGTGGTGAGCATCGTCCGGAGTGGCGTGGGTAAATAGGTGTATTCTACCCTTCTTGCTTAACTTTATATCGTGAGGTTTCCCCTCCCCACACTCTTAGTGTGGCATGAAGGGGTCATCCAGAAGATCAGAGAAAGAAGGTGTCTTGGGTGTGTTTTGGGGCTGCGTCGATTTCGTCGGCTGAAGGGGCTTGATCGGCGCCTTCCCGTTGACTGTGCGCAATTTTTTTGCCCCGTTGATGGTTTTGATGGGGGGCGCCGCAACCCTTGATGTTGTCGGCTCCGTGGTGATAGGTTGCTTTTGCTGAGGGGCGGAAGCGGATGGTGAGGTTGCTGTCGCCGGATTCTTCTTTGCGGGAGAGACCTGTCTCCTGTCACTCTCTGTGGCATGCCGATTATCTGTAGGGGAATCGGCTCCTTCCGTTGCTGTGGAGGAAAGATGTTCTGAATGCTCGTCTTGTCCTTGATTTCCGTTTGGGCGAGCATCTGCCTGCCCCATTTCCTGTTGCAGAGCAGAAATTTTCTCCTTGCAATAGGTGAGGTTTTCGCGAAGGCTGTCCCTCGCTTTCGGAAATACGATGCAGGAGGTTGTGCCGGCGAGGATGAAGAGACCCAATATCGAGAAAAACGGATGCTGCCGGAGTTTTTTCGTCAAAAAGGAGCCGGTGCGTTGTACTGCAAAAAAGGGCCAACCCAGGCATCTTTTGCGCCATTGCTCCATGCGTTCGGCATCGTTTTTCTGAATTTTGTCAAGAAGACAATGAAGTAGCGTGTTTTCCTGCAGCATTTCCATGGTAATGCCGCTGATGGGATTGGCTTTCAACCTTCTGGCTAATCGGCAATACTCATTCCCGCTGTATAAATCGGGAATATCTGCGTAAAAAATAGGAATGATTCTCAGCCCGAGTTTCTCTGCCGTTAGGATTTCTCGCAAATAAATATCAGAATCCGGCTCGTGCTTATGCCCGATAAAACTCGTTTGGGAAATCAGCAAAATAAAATATTCCGAATGGTGTAAAGCACCATTGATTTTATCCCAGACTTCCCCCGAAGCAATTTCACTCTTGTCCAAAAAGACGCGACCATCATAGCCGCGGGATTCAAGAATTTCTTTGATTTCAATGGCTTTCTTTTCAACCGGCTTTCTGTAACTGATGAATGCCTTGTATTGAGCCATAACGATAAAGGGAAAATCAGGGTTCCGCGGGCAGGGCGGCGATGGCGTCCATCAGCTTCTTGCCGATGGCTCGCTGGGCTTCGCGTCCGCGCACTTTCAGCTCCGCTTCGGTGAAGACGATGGGCTCACCCACGGAGAGGGTCAGGGGCACGCGGCGGATGGTGTTGCGGTGGATGGGCATGCTCTCATATGCGCCCTCAATGCGGACGGGTTGCACGGGGACGCCGGGGAGTTTGCTGAGGATGAGCCCGATGCCGGGCATGGCCTCGTGCATCTTGCCGTCGGGGGTGCGGGAGCCCTCAGGGAAAATCACGATGCGTTCGCCCTTGCGCACGGTGCGGATGACCTCCAGAATGCGGGCGGGGTCAGGGCGTTCCTGATTGATGGGGATGCTCTGCGAGATGGGCAGGAACCAGCGCATGAATGCATTACACCACAGGGTGTGGCGAGCAAGAAAGTGTAGCGGGTTGGAGTACAGACAGCATATCAGGGGCGGGTCGAGGAAGCTCTGGTGGTTCGCCACGATGATGGCAGGCCCCTCCTCAATCAGGCGCTCGCGGTGCAGAATGCGGATGGGAAAGTAGGCCTTGAGAAAGCAGCGGAACAGATGGTGAAGGAAGACGTAGCCGAATTTTTCGTTTTTCATGTTCGTGGAAAATCTGTCGGGGATTAGGCGAGTTTCTTGTTGATGTCCGCGACGATGAAAGCGACAACCTGCTCAATCGTCATGTCGGAGGTGTCCACGAGCATCGCGTCGTCCGCCTGTTTGAGCGGGGCGCAAGCGCGCTGGGAGTCCTTCTTATCACGCTCGGCGATGGAGTCCGTGATGCCCTCGGCGGCGCGGCGGGCGGCGCGCACCTCCTCGGAGGCGGTCACAAAATACTTGAACGGCGTGTCGGGGAACACGACGGTGCCGATGTCGCGGCCTTCCATGACAACGGCTTCCTTCGTGTTGTACTCGCGCTGCTTGGCGACAAGCAGGGCACGCACCTCGGGGATGGAGGCGATGGCGGACACATTGTCGTTGGTGCTCTTTTCGGTGAGCTCGCTTGTCAGCACACGGCCCTCAAAGAGCACGGTGGAGACGGCGCCGTCCTTGCCGAAGGACAGAGGGATGGTGGGCAGCAGGGTTTTCACGGCATCCGCGTCGGCGGGGTTCACGCCCTGTTGCAGGGTGTACCACGTCACGGCGCGGTACATGGCGCCCGTGTTGATGAAGGTGTAGCCCAGTTCCTTGGCGATGAGCTTGGCGACGGTGGACTTCCCGCTGGCGGCGGGTCCGTCAATGGCGATGGCAGGGGGATTCATAAAAAGGGATGGTGTGTGATGGTTAGCGACGGCGGCGGTTGCCGGAGCGGCGGGAGGAGGAAGAGGATTTCTTCTTCTTGGCTGCTTCCTCGGCGGCTTTGGCCTTGGCTTCCGCTTCGGCCTTTTCCTTGGCTGCCTTCTCGGCGGCGGCTTTGGCTTCCGCTTCGGCTTTTTCCTTGGCTTCCGCGATGCGTTTTTCGGCGGCGGCGTTCTCCGCACGGAGTTTGTCAATCTTGGCCATGTGGTCCTTGCGGGCCTGCTCGCGTTCCTTGTTCTTGGCCTTGAGTTCGTCTCGCTTGGCGGAGGCTGTCTTGAGCTCGGCGTTCATGGCTTCCCACTTGGCGCGGCTGTCGTCCAGCTCGCGGCGGGCGTCGGAGAGCTTTTGTTCGGCAGCAGCTGCTGCGGCATCCTCCACCTCAATGTCGGCGCGGCTCGGGATGGCTGTCAGTTGGGCAACGGCCTCTGCCTTATCGCTGTGGCGAGCCACGGCCACCCCCACGGATACAAGGGCGATGAGAACGGCAACAGCGTTGATAATCAGTTCTTTTTTCATGTCCTGTTTCAGTGCTTCTGTTCCTGTTCCTTGAGACGGGCGGCTTTGGCCTGTTCCTCTTTGAGCTGCTTGGCTTCGGCTTCGGAGATGTACGGGCCCTTGGCAAGTCGTTCGCTTTCTTCCTTCGTCAGTTGAAGCGTTTGCTGCAGGGCGATGATGTCTGCCTGCAACTTGGTGTTTTCGGCAATCACTTGCTGCTGCTGAGCCGCGATTTCATCGAGATCGACGCGGCTCCGGGCGTGCTCGGCCTGCATGTCGCGCAGCTTGGCGTACTCTGCTCTGGTGTCATGCGCCATGAAGGACCAGATGCCCGCAGCGATGAGGCTCAGCAGGGTGATGACGGCACACACGCCTGCAGGGATGAGGTGCAGGAGGTTGAGCTCGTTGAGGAAGGTGCGCAGGGAGAAAGGTTTGGCGGGAGCATCCTCCGCAGGCAGCACTTCCGGCGTGCGGGGAGAGGGGACAGGGGTGGGGGGCGCCGCGGGCTTGGGCGCAGGCGCGGGTTCCTGCTTGGCTTCGGGCTTCGTCTCAGCCTTCGGCGCAGGGGCGGGCTTCTGTTCGGGAGCGGGCTCGCTCTTCACCGCAGGCTTTTCGACAGCTTTCGGCTCTTCCTTCTTTTGCGGCGCGGGCTTGGGGGCAGGGGCAGGAGCCGCAACAGGCGCAGGAGCGGGTGCCGCGGGCTTCGGCGCGGGGGCAGCGGTCGGCGGCGTGTTCTTGATGAAGAGCCAGCGGCTCCACTCGCGTGCGCCTTCGGCCAGCACGGGGGTCATGTTGTCGATGGTGCCGGCTTCCGCCAGCTCCTGTAGTTGCTCGAAAGTAACAGGCCCCCTGTTACCCTCTGTCAGATGGTAGAGGTATCTCATCTTCTCCGTGTCTTAAGGTTGCGGCAGGACGCATTTCCGCGCGTCTTACGCACGCGATTCTACCGCATGGCCTCTCCCGCGTCAAGAACGATGCTTGCCCCGTCCCCCATTTTCTTCTGTGGCGGAAGATGCATTTGCGCTTGCTTTTCCGTGGCCTTTTTGCTAGAGTCGCGGCATGAAGGATTCTATGGATAAGGCGATGGCGGTGTTCCGCAATCCCTACAACTGCGCTCAGACCGTGTGTCATGCGTTTGATCGCGACGACCTTTTGGAACCCGTACAGGGCTGTGCTCGTGGGAATGCCCCCGGTGGGCTGTGCGGTGCGCTGTACGGCGCCACCCGCGTGGCGCCCGAGCATGCGGAAGCGTTGAAACAATCCTTTTTGGCCCGCAACGGCGCCGTGACCTGTCGCGAGCTGAAGTCTGCGGGCAAGGTGCCGTGCCCCGTGTGTGTGCGCACGGCGGTGGAACTGTTGAACGAATGCGGTTATTAAGACGATGGACGCGACGGCAAGAGAAGCCATGGAGAAGAGCCTCGGTTACGTCTTCAACGACGTGACGTGGTTGGAGCAGGCCCTGACCCATTCGAGCTTCGATCAGAAGGCGAGCACCCGTTTGGCCTACGAGCGGCTGGAGTATCTTGGCGACGCTGTACTGGAGCTGGTGGTGAGCCGAGAGATGTTTACGCTCTATCCCAAGGCGGACGAAGGCCTGCTCACCAAGATGCGCTCCGCCGTGGTGAGTCGCCAGCATCTCTCGGAAATCTGCGCAAAGCTCGGCTGGTGCGAGTATCTGGCTATGGGCGTTCCTTTCGAAAAGAACGGCGGGCGCACACAGTTCTCCGTGATGGCCAACACCTTTGAGAGTGTTATCGGCGCGGTGATGATGGATTCTCACTACAACGCCGCCAGAAAAGTGGCTCTTTCCCTGCTGCATGAAAGCATTGCCAAGGCGGAGGGGATGATAGACGTGAATACCAAGGGAATGTTGTTGGAGACCCTGCAGGCCATCAACAACGAGGGGCCGAAGTATGATGTGCACCCCGTGAGTTCCGACAAAGCGGATGTGGGGCCTTTCTTTGCCCGCGTGCTCTGGAACGGGATGGAGCTGGGCTCCGCAGAGGGGGCCAGCAAGCACAAGGCCCAGATGGCTGCGGCTAAGGCGGCGCTGGCGGCTCGCCTGTGGGAGAAGTGAGCTTTTGCTCCTTTTTTGCTCTTTCCGCTGCTTCCTGATTGACAGGGAGCAGCCTTTTCTCTATCATGGCGGGCGTTATGAAACACACCTTCTTTGCTCTCTCTCTGCTGGCGGCTTTCTGCTGCGCTACCTTGCCTGCCGCCTATGCCGATGCGACGCCCAAGCCCGCCAAGGCGGAAAAGGGTAAGAAGAAGGATAAGAAGGACAAGAAGGACAAGAAGCCCGCCAAGGCTCCCAAGGCCTCCGGTGCCGTGGGTGTCTACATGGATGCCCTGACGGAGGAGAACCTGTGGGTGGGCGAAAAGCCGGCGATTGATGCGGATTTCTACATCTACCTGACCTCCGCCTCCTGGTGCGGCCCCTGCAACGCCGAGATGCCGCACGTGGTGGAGCAGTACGCCAGGATGCGCGAGCTCGGCACCGTGGAGCTTGTGATGGTGAGCGGTGATCGTGATGCTCAGGCCGCTAAGGGCTTTGCAGAGCGTTATAATGCTACCTTTCCCGTTATCAACCCCCGCTCCCTGAATGGTCAGCTGCCCCCGGGCTACACCGCGCCGCAGGGTATTCCGAATGCCATTATTGTGGACAGCGAGGGCAATGTTATCCGCAACGGCCATGGCTCCCTTGTCATGCAGTGGGAGAGCCTGACTGTCAATAACCCCGATTACGCCTCCAAGTCCGACCGGCGCAAGGCCGCCGCCGAGAAAAAGAAGGCGGACAAAAAGGATAAGAAGAAGAACAAGAAAAAGTAAGCAATTCGCCTTACCGCGCTCCTTTCAATAAAACCGGTCTGACAGTATGTCAGACCGGTTTCTTTGCTGTACGCAGAGGTAGCTGCGCCAATTTTTAAATCGTCCTTCTTCCATGGACTCAGGCTTCCCACTCGATGAGAATCTCCGCTCTCAGCGTATCTCCCGTGGAAATGAGGTGGCGGCTCTTGTTGCCGACGACAGCGTGGCGAATAGAGACCTCCTCGCCCGCAAAGGTCTCGTGCTTGAAGTTGAGGTGGAAACGCTTGGGCGCTTTGCCGGGGCGGGCATCGAGGGGCAGGGCATCCAGCGCCCAGATGAGGTAGGCGCTGTTGTTGATGTGGCCGTTGAAATCCACGTCGCGGCGGGGGGCGGTGAGGGTGGCGCACTCGGGCATCTCGGCGGGCCATTCGGGCTCCACTATCTCCGTGGTGATGGGCGGGCAGTCGCGCGTGACGGAGGGGTCGAGGTTGGCGCGTTTCAGGGGGATGGGGCGGCGGCGGTCGAAGTCGATGAGCACCCAGAGCAGGTCGGCGCGGCCGATGACCTCGCCCTTCTCATCCGTCATCTCCACAAAACGCCGCGCCTGAATCGCGCCAGCCGTGCCCGTGTTCGTGCGGAGGGAGACCGTCTCCTTCCACTCCGGGCGGCGCAGCAGCTCAAAGGTGCCCTTCACCTCCACCCAAATCATGCGGCTGGCCATGCCCCATTCGTAGCCGAAGCCGTGCAGCTCCGCGTGGCTCTCCGCCATCTCCTGGCAGAAGTGCATGAAGCATTCGGGTTTGAGCAGATGGTCGTCGCTGCATTCGTAGCTCGTGATTTTGTGGGTGAGGGTCAGGTCGTCCATGGAGCTAACTCTAATACTATACTCTAGTTTTGTCAAGCGTCGATTAACATCCTCGAAGGCGAGGTTTGATGAGCGATGGGTGACATGCTACCCGGAGGCGCTTGCATGTAACCTCAGAGTTTAAGGATGACACTTGCTATGCTGCGGGCGGTGTGGTACACTGCCCGCGTTATGCCTCTCATCGGTGGTCTCATTCTCATCATTTCTTTCATTGTCGGTACGCTGGCATCGGGGTTGACGAGGCGAGTCGGCTACAGGATTGTCTGGGGGATATTGGCGCTGTCGGCACCGACGGGTATGTTGCTGGTCTACAACATCCTGTTATCGAACGAGCCGATTCTCCGTCTCTGGTGTTTCGTCATGTGGGGGGCGGCTGTGGCTGCCCATCTTGCCGTGAGCGCTTTCATTCGCTACGCGCACCGCTCGTTTGAGCTCACAAGGGAGAAATGAAAAACGCCGAGACGGGAGAATATGTGATTTTTTCATCACCTGACAGATTTTCAGATGGACAAAAGGGCTCTTTCAGGCTACCATAGCTGCGGTGCTGATATCAGCGCACGACATCTTCCTTTTATACCTCTTTAACCCTTCAGAAAACCGCTATGTTCAAAGGCTACAACGCTCCCAAGACTGACGCTGCTCCCTCTCCCTTCGCTCCCGTGGAACCCGCCCCCGCTCCGCAGTGGGGAACGCCTGATGCCGCTCCCGCGGAAGGTGCATTCTATGGTCAGACTGAGGAGGTTTCCTCTTCCCCCTTCGATGCAGCTGCCGTGGCCGCCGCGCCTGCGGTGACGCGCAACGTGCTCAACAGCGATGTGTCCATCGTCGGTACCCTGCGCTTCACGGATGACCTCCTTGTGGACGGCTCTGTGGAAGGTGAAATCGAGTCCGAAGGCGTGCTGACAGTGGGCTCCAATGCCAGCATTCAGGCCGGGCAGAAGAACAAGGTTGCCATCCGCACGAAGAGCGCCATCATCCACGGCCGTGTCGTGGGCGATATCGTGGTGACCGACCGCGTGGAGCTCGCCGGCACGGCTGAGCTTGTGGGCGATATCACCGCGGCGCGTATCGCTATTCAGGAAGGCGCCATCTTTGTGGGCCATTGCTCCGTGGGTGCCCCCGCAGCCGCCCCCGTGACCACGCCTGCCAAGAAGAGCACCAAGTCCGCCAAGTCCCCGGCCGCTGCTGACAGCGATCTGCTGCTGGGTTAAGGGCTGACAAACCTTTTCATTCAAACCGCACGCAGCCATGGCGGAGTTTCGGACAGAACCGCTCGTCGTCACGTCCGTCTCCGGTCTGCTGCCTCCCGATGAGCGCGACCGCCGTGTCGCGCTCTCGTCGTTTGCCCCCTCTGCCGACCGCCCCGCCGTGCCCAAACGCGAGGTGATTTGCTACGAATGCGGCAAGCGCACCTCCGTGCCCGCCGCCGCACTCTCCGCGGCCTGCACGCACTGCCATACCCACCTCAACATGACGGATGTGGAGCTGAAGCCCACCTCCCGCCGCCTCACCATCCGCACGGTCGGCAAGGTGCATGTGCAGCCGGATACCGTGCTCTCCCACCTCTCCGTCGTATGCTCCGACATGAAGATTCAGGGGCAGGTGTCGGGCTCGTTTCGTTGTTTCGGCACGCTGACTTTCGCCAACTCCATGCGCGTGGAGGGCAGGGTGACGGCCAAGCACCTCATCATCGAAAAGGGGGCGGAGGTCGTCTTTACGGAGGAAGCCGAGGTCGGCACCGCCGTGATTGAGGGGCGTCTGTCGGGCGTGCTGCGAGCCCGCACGCTGGTCACAGTGCCGCGCGGCGGCGAGATGGTCGGCACTTGCATCTGCCCCAAGATTGACGTGGAACCCGGCGGTCACTACCGCGGCGGGGAGTCTGTCTGATTTTGTTCACCCGCTGCATGGATATCCGCATCACAGGTGCCTCGCAAAACACCCTGCAACACCTTGATGTGGTGCTGCCCGGCGGGAAAATCATTGCGCTGATGGGCCCTAGCGGCAGCGGCAAGAGTACGCTGGCCCATGATACCCTCTTCGCGGAATCCCGCCGCCGCTTTCTGGATTGTCTTTCCCCCGGGGCTCGCCGCCTGCTCGCCCGTCCCGAGAAACCGCAGGTGGAGGCCATCGATGGTTTGCCGCCCGCTCTCTGTCTGGAGCAGCACCTGCCCGCGGGGCAATCCCGCACGGTGCTGGGCTCCCTGACGGAGGCGCTGGATTATCTCCGCATCTTTTACGCTGCCATCGGTGTGCCGCACGACCCGCAGACGGGCGAGCGCCTGACACGCCTCTCGCCCGAGGAAATCGTAGGGCTCATCTTGCAACAGCCCGCCGACACGCGCCTGACGCTGCTCGCCCCGCTGCCGCCCGCTTTTGCGGAGGATGCCGCGGCGAACATCCTCGCGCTGCGGAAACAGGGCTATCTGCGCGTGCGCGTGGACGGCCTGCTGCTCGACCTCGATGAGCTGGAGCAGAACCCGCCGCAAGCAGGGCAGGTCTGCGAGCTGGTGGTGGACCGACTCGTGCTGCGCGAGGGCGTGGAATCCCGCTTGGCGGACTCCGTGCAGACGGCGTTGCGCCTCTGCCCCGATGAGTTGCGCGCCTTGGCGCAGGAACGCGGCGGCGACCCGCAGCTGCTCTGCTACCACACCCGCTATCGCAACGAAGCGACGGGCTTTACGCTGCCCGACCTCACCCCCGGGCTCTTCTCCCACTTCTCTCCGCGCGGGGCGTGCCCCAAGTGCGAGGGCACGGGCATGACAGAGAACCGCAAGGGCGAGCTCACGCTGTGCCCCGCCTGCAAGGGCATGCGCCTGAACCCCACTGCGCTGGCCGTGACGCTGGATTTCGGCGGCGAGGAGGTGAACCTCGGCGCATTCTGCGAGCGTTCCGTGGAGGAGAACCGCCGCATGCTGGAAACGCTCGCCATCCCGCCCGCTTTTGCGGCGCCGCTGGCCACGGCCCGCGCGGAGCTCCTGCGCCGTCTGGACTGCATGCTGGAGCTCGGGCTCGGCTACCTGACGCTCTCCCGCGCCGCCAACACGCTCTCGGGCGGTGAGTTGCAGCGCGCCCGCCTCGCCGGGCAAATCGGCGGCGGGCTTTCGGGCGTGCTCTACATTCTGGATGAACCCACCATCGGGCTGCACCCCGCGGAGACGGAACGCCTCATCACCGCCCTGAAACGCCTGCGCGACAAGGGCAACACCGTGCTCGTGGCGGAGCATGACCCGCAGCTGCTCGCCGCCGCCGACTGGCTGGTGGAGATGGGCCCCGGCAGCGGGCCGCAGGGCGGGCGCATTCTCGCCGAGGGGACGTATGAAGATTTCCTGCACAACGCGGACTCACCCACGGGGCAATGGCTCTCGGGGGCGCGTCAGGCGGCGGAAAGCGAGCGCAAGGACTGGCTCGCCGCGCCCAAGGCCGAGCTGCGCCGCGCGACCGCCCGCAATCTGAAAAAGGTCGATTTTAGGCTGCCGCTGGGCTGTTTCACCTGCCTCTCGGGGCCGAGCGGCAGCGGCAAGAGCACGCTGGTGCACGAATGCCTGCTGCCCGCCTTGGCAGAGGGTAAGCTGAAGGGAGCGGAAAACTTGGCGCGCGCCGTCGTGGTGGACCAGAGCCCGCTCGGCGCCTCCCCGCGCTCCACGCCCGCCACGGCTACAGGGCTACTGGATGTCCTGCGCCCGCTCTACGCCGCGCTGCCGCTCTCCCGCCAACGCGGCTATACGCCCGCCCGCTTTTCGCTGACGGCGCGCGGCGGCCGCTGCGAACGTTGCGGCGGCACAGGCTTGTTGCAGGTGGACATGAACTTCCTCGCCGACCTCTGCACACCCTGTGATGCCTGCCACGGCTCCCGCTACAACCGCGAGACGCTGGAGGTGACATGGCGCGGCAAGTCCATTGCACAGGCCCTTGCGCAGACGGTGGATGAGGCGGCGGAGTTTTTCGCCGCCGTGCCGCAAGCCGCCGCCATTCTCCGCGCGATGCAGGATTTGGGGCTCGGCTACCTGCCGCTCGATCGCTCCGTGACCACCCTCTCGGGCGGCGAATCCCAGCGCGTGAAGCTCGCTACCTATCTGGCCAAGGCCGCGCCCGCCCGCAACCGCCGCGCCGCCATGGCGGAAAACAAAAAACTCCTCTTCGTGCTGGATGAACCCTCCACGGGGCTGCACTTCGCGGAAATCGACCGCCTTCTGCGTGCCCTCTTCCGCCTCCGTGCAGCGGGTCACACCATCCTTTGCATCGAGCACAACGCCCTCATCCTCTCCCGCGCGGACTACCTCGTGGAGATGGGCCCCGGCAGCGGGAATGCCGGCGGAATGATTGTTTCCGCGGGTGCCCCCGAGTGAGACCTGCGCCGGAGAAACGTTATCCGCACAAGAGGGATTGGGCGAAGAGAATTGCGAGTTCAGATCCTCATTTGTCTGTCTGACAGCGCTATGCCTCTGCCATGCGCATTTTTCTGCCTTCCCTCTGTGATGCCCGGTGCGGGCAGGAATGGCGGCGGCAGAAGCGTTGCTTGCAGCCTCTGTGGGCGGCATGCATGATGCCCGCATGCCAATACGCATGAAAGAGTGGGGGCTGAAAGCTTACCCCGGTCAGAGTGTTCAGGTGCCTTTGTCGGGAATTGCCGGCATGGGTGAAGCCGCGCGTTCCTTCGGCCGCAGCCTGATGGCGGCGGGCGAGAGCGGGCAGAGAATGATGGAGATGCATGAACGCGTCGTCGCCAGAGGCGAAAGCGCAGCCCTGAAAGAGAGCTTGCAGAATGCCGCGGAGCAGGTGAAACAAAAAATGCTGGAGGACCCGCCCGCTCAGGGATGGGAAGGGTTGTGGCAGCAGGAGATGATGCCTGTGGCGGATGCTCTGCTGGAAAAAGTCCCCGAGCATCGGCGCGGAGAGGCCGTGCGTGTGACACAGGAGACACTGCAGCGCGCTGCATTGGATTTTCGACGGCAGTATGAGGTCAACAGGCTCAATGGCGCTCGTCGGCAGTGGCAGGAAAGCGTGGACCGCGCCGTGAAGCAAGGTAACACGAAGGAAGCCGTGAGCCGACTGGAGGAAGGCCTCGGGATTTTTGTGCCGGAGGGGGAGATGGAGTCGAGGCGCCGCGAGGTGAGAAGTTCTTGCCGCTCCGCAATGTGGCGCACGCAGCTGCAGGATGATCCCGTGGGAACCCTGACGGCTTGGCGTGCGGAGGACGCGGAACGCCCGGAACAGGAAGCGGATGTGCGGTCCCTGAATGAAGAGATGGCGGAGGCGGGAATCGCCCTGCGCCATCAGTTGGGGGAGGAGTTTTCTCAAAACTTGCTGCAAGGGTTGCCACCCGCACCGGAAGCCGTGGCAGGGGCCGAGGCCGCCGGATTGTTGGAAAAACGGCGGGAGACTCTTAAGCCGCGCTCACTCTCTGCCCGCGAGGAGGCGGAATGGATGCGGCGTGCGGATGAGTGCGAGCCCGATGCGGATAGCCTGACTGCTCTGCGCCTGCAGCTGGCGACCTTATCTGCGCCGGTGACGCAGCGCCGCCGCCTGATGGCTTATTTGGAGCAGGGCCGCTCGCTGCCGCAGGAGGAACGCCGTGAACTGAGCTCGGAGCTTTGGAACCTTTACCGCAAGGGGGCGTTCGGCTGTGCGGGCGATAGCGTGCCGCAACAGCGCCTCTGCCGTCTGCTCAACGAAAGTCGCCGCCTGTTGGCGGAAGGTAATGCGGAAGCAACGTCCGCTTGGTTGAACTCGTTGCGCTCCAAGGAGACGCCTTGGCTTTGTTTTGAATCCTGAACCAGAGATTGTATGATGAATGAATCCGAAACGGAGATGACGGAGCAGCCGCTCATCGAGCCTGCCGTGCAGCCTGCACCCGCCGTGTCGTCGGCGGAAGAAATGCCGAGTCTTGCGCCCCCTGCGGAGGAGGAGCCTCGCGTGGATAACAATGTGCCTTTGCCGATGGTGAAAATGCCGCCCGGCGGCCTGCCCCGACAGTGGACGGAGCATGAGTATGAGATGATTCATGCCGGCTTGATGGAGCCCCCGCCACTGCGCGAGCCGGAGCCGGAGCCGAAGGCAGAGCCGCTCCCGGAGCAGCCCCCGCTGACGGAGACCGCAGAACCTGCGCCGGAAGCGAAAGATGAGGCGCACCATGCGGCGATGGAGGCATACTGGAAAACGGCCCTGACGGGCAATCCTGACAGCATCCCCGATTCTTTCCGTGCCCGCGCGGCATCGTCGGATATTACCTCCTCTGCGGAGGAGAGCGAGTATGATTTGCTCAGCGCGGTGAATCGCTCGTGGTATGCGGATCACAGTGAATTGAGCCGCGAGAAGATTCTCGCTGAATGGCCGCGGCTCCGCGCCGAACTGAGCGAGAAATACGGCGTGGCGGATAATGAGCGCGAAATCTTTACGGCTCTCTCCGTGGCGCCGGAGGAAGAGGCGCGGCGGGAAGCGGCGAAGCAGGCCTATGCGGAGGCTTATCAGAACGCCTTGCTCGGCAAGGAGGTGCCGAAGTCTGCGCCGTGGGAGGAGGATGCGAATCCATGGGTGGGCCTGCAGCAAAAGGCCCGGGAGGAGGGCGCACGGCAGCGTGAGGAACTTCTGCCGGAGGCGAAGACTCTCTCCACCCTTTTCTCTGTCTACAATGCCATAGAGAAAGGCATGCCGTGGGAGGCTTTTACTGACTTGTGGGATGCTCCGGAGATGGTGTCGCTCTGCCGCCGTATGGTGCAGATGGACCCGCAGAAGCGTCAGACACTCTATGATCTGACACTGCATGAGATGGAGCAGAACGGCAAGAAGCCGGAGCCGACGGATTCCCTCTACATGGCCTTCCGCCGCTCGGTGCACCGCGGTATCATCAATATGGATATGGGCTTGGTGCAGGCGGCCGGCAACCTCTCCGCCGCTGCCGGCAATCTGGCGGCGCGGAGCGGTCTCTCGCAGAAGGCGGGGGACTTTGCCCACAAGACGGATGCCTACATGCAGCTTTTGGATGAGTTGCGCGTGGTGGCACAGGAACGCGAGAACCCCATTCATACGGAGGATGAATCTTTTGCCCGCACGCTCCTTCTTGATGCGGCGGAGGCAAGCCCCGCAGCCATCGTTTCCATGACGGGGTTCGGCGGCATGGCCCTGGCCTCGGCCTCCGGAATCGGTTCCGGCATGGCAGAGGTGCGCAGACGCACGGCGGATGGCGATATCTCCCTGCAGACTGCGGCGGGGTTGGTCGGCTTCGGCGCACAGGTGGCACTCTCGGAGCTGTTTGCCCGCGGCGGCGGTCGTGTGTTCGAAGCTACAATGGGGCGTTTTGTGCGTGAGCGCCTGGCCGGGGCCACGGGCTCCTTTTCGCTGAAAGCCCTCGGCGTAGGCGGCAAATTCAGTAAGGAAACCTTCCGCAATTTGCTGGATAACCGCACGGGGCGCGGTCTCGACCTGCTGGCGCAGGAGAGTGCCGCCCGTTTGGAGGGGGTTGCCTCTAACATCGACTGGTCTGAATACGGCGGAGAGTTCACGGACGTGGAACTCAACATCCGTGAGGCAGCTCGCTCACTTCCCTATATCCTCATCGGTTCGGGGCGGGCTTCGCTGCACCATTTCCGTGACCCTCATGCTTTGGTGGCGGATGGCGCGGAGCTCTCGCGATGGGGCGTGCCGGAGGATGTGCAGCGCCGCCTGATGAATGAGACGGACCCGATCAAACAGAATACGCTCCTTTACGACGCCCTGCACAATGGCACCCGCTGGGGCGGTATGGGCTTTTTGGAGGATGCCGGTCGCTCTCTACGCCTGTTGCATACGGAACGATTCCGCCCCTTCCACGAGAAGGATGTGGTGCGCGATTTCCTGCAACTGCCCGGCGAAACGGAGGCGGCCCGCGCCCGCGTGCTCACGCTGGGGGACCCCAAGGACCCCGCCTATGTTGAAGAAATGGTGAAGAAACATTCCGGCGGTGCGGAAATTAAGGACCCTAAAAAGGCCTTGCCTTTCCTGCTGATGACGGAGGCTTGGACGCAGCGTGCTTATCCCAAAGATTTGGCCGGCAATTTTACGGCCAAGGAGTTGGCCCCGCCGGAGTTGGTGAAGCTCGGTGATCATAGCCCTGCTGCGGAAAAGGCTCGCGCCGAAGCGCTGAATAAGACAGTACGCTATCTCGATGCTCTCTCCTATCGTCTGCTGCTGCATTCGGCGTCTTACAGCACACTGACTTTCTCCGGACGCAAGCCGGCGGAGGTGGGGGCGGAGATGGACGCCCTCCGCCACAAGCTCATCGGCAAGGTGGCGGAATCCGTGCTGGCCCGCGCGGGTGGCGCTACGCCTGCGGAGGCCAGTCAAATCTTCGGGCAGTTCCTGACGGATTACTATGGGCGCATGCGTTTTTCCAGCTCGGTGGATTCGTGGATTCGTTTCGTGCCGCCGGAATTCCTGTCGGAGTACCACACGCGTGCGCTGTCTGTCCGCGCCATGAGCGGCGGGCTGACGATGAGACGTGCTCAATATCCGGAACTCGTCCGCTCTTATGAGGTGCCTCAGGGTGCCTATCATTGTGTGGAATCTCTGCTGAACCTCATAGGCCATCAGGAGGATTTTCGCACGGCTTTGTCCCGCGGCATGACGCCGCAGGAGGCTTATGCGCATCTGCTGCACCGCGAGCTGGGAGACCGCTTGAGCGGGGATCAATGGCTCCGGCACCGGATGGCGGAGGACGTCACGGATCGCGCCGCCTTCCACGAGAACAATCGCCGCATGGCGGATGTCTACACCCGCTTGACGGGTAATGACTTTGAGAGCAGGGAAGGCGACGACGGCCGCACCTATTGGCGCATTCGTAAACCCGATAGGCACTTCACCCGCTGGCACGATAGTAAGGAAAACTGCATCAATGATTTGGCGGCGGATTGCCGTGTGCGGTTCCTGCCGCTGGGCGGCAGCCTGCCCAAAGAACTTATCTCCGCCCATGATGAGCAGGGGCGTTATGATGCCGCACGTATCGGCGGTAACGCCGCTGTTGATTATTCCTACTTCGACCGCCTGAGCGCCCGGGCTACAGGTGATATGATTCGCTTTTGGCAGGAGGATGCCGCACTGTCCGTGCCGGGAGCCGTGGTGGAGCCGTATCGCGGCTATATCGCCAGCCGCTCGGATACGACGCATCCTCAGCTGAAGGAACACCCGGATTTCCCCGGTGCGTGGGTGATTGATTCCTCGGGGGTGAAGACGCCCTTCGGTCTGGCTCACGGGCGTTTCCACGCCTACTGGCTCAATCAGCTCAACTCCGGCTGGCTGACGGCGGATGCCGCTCTTGATTTCCTGCAGCGCCGCGGGGCTATTGATGCGGAGCGTCGGCAGGCGATAGAGAAACGCGGGCGGCGCGTTATCAACGGGCATCGCAGTCGCCTGACGCCGGAAGAGTTCTTCTCCGAAGATCGCCCCGTGCGCCCCAAGCCCTACTTGGATATCTCCGGTATGCGGGGTTTGGTGGCTCGGCATTTGGCGGATTACACATCGAGCTACTTTATGGCACACCTCAATGAGGTGCCGATGCCTGAGAGCGCCCGTGAATGGTTTGCCTTGAGCCCCTTCCGCTTCCGTTTCCCTCTGTTCAAGGAGAATAATGACCGCCTCCAGAAGGGGCGCAACGGGACGGAACAGGTGGAGCGCTGGACGCACCAGCTCTCTGCCGAGATGATGGTGGACGAGTTGCGGAAGGCCGAGCAGCTGCGCGAACGGGAAACGGGCGAACAGCCTCTGAAAGATGATCCGCTTTTCCCGATGTTGAAAGAGGCGTTGCAGCCTGCACCTTCCCGCAGCGCGGAGCAGGGCTGGGCATACAGTCTCGGCGGGCCGAATGCACTTCTGCGCGTGAGCCCGGAGTCATGGAATTTGTTGCAGGAGCCTGTGCGCGGCTGGTCGCTCTTGGGCGCACCGGCACAGGTGAAACTGCACAAGGCCTTCGGCGGAAAAACCTTGGAGAAGGGGGAACAACCCTCCATGCCCAAGGCGTTGGAGGAGTTGGATACGGTGTTGCGTCAATACCCGAACCTGCACCATTTCTCGCTTTTCCCCGGTGATGCGTCCCGTATCGTGCAGATGGACATCCCCCGGAAGAGCACAGCGGGATATCGCCGTTTCGACTCGATTTTTGACCATCCGACACACGACGGCGACAGAATCATACACGGCGGTTTCCGCCTGCAGGAGGCCAAGAACCTGCCCGATTTCTTCCGAACGGATGAACGGGTCATGCCCGCGATGCACACGCTGGATACCCTGCGGCGTGCCGTTCACGATTTCCCCTATGCGGATGCTCGGGGCGTCTGGTGGAATGGCGAACGCTATGGCGGCAAGGATGGTAAGAAGCTCGTCGGCATGGATGAGAGCTGGTATGTGGCAGAGCCCATGGCGAATATCCGCCGCATCTTCCGCGAGATGCCGGAGGACGGCAGCTCCGTCATGGATTTCGCTGATAAAATCAGCTTCGGTCGCCGTGAGAGTCTGCCGGATGATGCTTTCCTCAGTACGACGGTATATCGTTCGCCGAATTATCCGCTGTCGCAAATTCGTCTCATGCCCGGCGAGCGAGAGTCCGGTTTCCTCTACGCACGCCATCCTTATGTGACGCATTCCTTCATCGGGGCTCCTATGCACGGCGGACGTCTTACGGCCAACAATGACAGCTACGGCCTCTACTTCTCTCCTCTGGAGGAGTTCCGCGGTGATGTCACCCGAGAAATGATCGGGCACATGGCGGGGTGGTGGGGAAAACAGACGGTGAAAAGCTCGCTGGAGATGTTGATGGATCGCACCGCCTCCCCGGAGCAGCTGCAACTTTCGCACCATGAAGATATATCCAACCGCGAATTGCTCATGCAGCTCACGGAGGATTGCCGTTTCTCCGCTTCTTTGGAGGGCCGTGCTCCCCACGAGCTGAATGCCGAAGAAGCGTTGGCCGCAACGTGGTTCCACGCGTTTGCAGAATACGAGACGGGAACGAAGCCTGCGCAGGCCGCTAAGGATTTGTTCCGCATTCACAAGTATTTCGAGAAGCACCCCAATCGTCTGGAGGCTGTGGAGGCCATGCTCAATGATCACCGCGTATGGTACGAGCTGGACCCCAACGATCAGTGGTATCATGTGGTGACCGCCACTCCGGAAATTCGCCGTGCCAAGCGAATTCGTGAGGAACTGGAGCGTCGTGAGTGGTTGGAGCTCATGCGCAACAGAATGCAGCGCGAGGCTGAGTTTGATGCCATCGACTTTGCCAACCGCGTCGGTAAGCCGAAGAAGCCGAGAAGAACGGAATGAGCGAACATACGACCATCAACGAGAGGCTGAACAACCCTCTCTGGCGTCTGCAGCACCTGTACTGGATTGAGACCAAGAGCGGGCGCATGCAGCGCTTCTCCCCGAACGCCGCCCAGCTGCGGCTCCACAGGAATCTGTGGAGCCGCAACGCGGTGCTCAAGGCTCGCCAGCTGGGCATCTCCACCTATGTGGCCATGCTCATGCTCGACCGCTGCCTCTTCACGCCGAATTTCCACGCGGGCATCATCGATAAAACCCTGCCCGATGCGGAGATGAAGCTGGAGAAGGTGCGTTTTGCGTGGGAGCATCTCGACTACGTGCCGCCCGGGGCGGACGCTCGGGAGAAGGCGCTCGCCTACCTCGGCGGGCTCATCAAGCAGCGCAGCGGGGCCCTCAAAAAGCAGGAGTGGCACCCCGTCACCGATGCCCGCACACGGCTGGGCTTTGCCAACGGCAGCGATATCCGCCTGGGCACCACGCTGCGCGGCGGCACGCTCCAGTTGCTGCATGTCTCGGAGCTGGCGCACGTCTCCGTACACGCCCCGTGGCGTGCGCGGGAAATCCGCACGGGCGCCATCAACACCGTGCCGGCGGAGGGCGTCATCATTCTGGAGAGCACGCACGAGGGCGGTCGCTACGGCGTGAACTACGAGATGACGGTGCAGGCCATGGAGAACGCCGCCAAGGAGGAGCTCTCCCCGCTGGACTTCCGCTTCTTCTTCTTCAGCTGGGCGGACCACCCGGACTACGCGCTCGCGGGCTCGGGCGGGTGGAGCGACACGCTCGCCGCCTACTTCGAAAAGCTGGAGACCGAGCAGGGGGTGAAGCTGACGCACGCGCAGAAACTTTGGTACGCCCGCATGGAGCGCACCATGGGCTCCGCCATGCGGCAGGAGTACCCGACGACGCCCGAGGAGGCTTTCTCCACGGGTGACGACGGCTCTATCTACGGGCACCAAATCGCACTGCTGCGCGAGCAGGGCTGCGTGGGCGCGGAGTTCGAGGTGTTCCCGAACGAGCCGCTCTACACGGCGTGGGACCTTGGTCTCTCTGACCACACGGCTATCTGGCTGGTGCAGCAGGTGGGCGGCAAGGTCTACTGGCTGGACCACTACGCCGCCAACCAGCTCCCGCTGGAGCACTACGCCGCCAAGATGCATGAGTGGGAGGCTCAATACGGCACTATCGCCACGCACCTGTTGCCGCACGATGCCGCCCACCGCGACCCGCACGGGCAATCATACGTCGAGAGCTTGGCGAAAGAGGGTATTACCCGCGTCCGCGTGGTGCCGCGCACACCCGATGTGTGGCGCGGTATCAACGCCCTGCGTGTGCTGCTCTCCCGCAGCTGGTTCCACCGCCGCACCTTGGCTCAGCGCGTCAATCTTCGCGGGGAGAAGGAGCCGAGCGGACTCACCTGTCTGGAGATGTACCGCAGCGCACCTGCGGGCACGGGCGGGGCTCTGCGCGAAACGCCGCTGCACGATGCCGCCTCTCACAGCGCGGATGCCGCCCGCATGTTTGCAGAGGCTCTGTCGCACGGGCTGGTGGCACCCCTCGTGCCGTTGAGGGTACCCTCCCGCCGAGCCAGAATGTGAAGGCAAGCGCATCCGCTTCTGAATGAGGCGGATGCTTTTTTGTGCGTTCTCGCGTCGCACGCCTCATGATTGAGCTTGCCAAGGGAACGGGGTGGGGGTATAATGTGCGCGAACGGGTGTATGCCCGTAAATTTCTCATCAGAAAGTAACACTTATGAAACCGACACTCCTTGTTCTTGCAGCAGGTATGGGCAGCCGCTACGGCGGTCTCAAGCAGCTGGACCCCATGGGCCCCAATGGTGAAGTGATTCTCGATTACTCCGTGTACGATGCCATCCGCGCCGGTTTCGGCAAGGTGGTGTTCATCATCCGCAAGGACTTTGAAGAAGCCTTCAAGGCTCAGGTCGGCGCCCGCTTCGCCGGCAAGATTGAGGTGGACTATGCGTTCCAGAGCCTCGATGACCTGCCCGAGGGTTACAGCGTTCCCGAAGGCCGCGTGAAGCCCTGGGGCACCGCGCACGCTCTGCTCGCCGCCCGAGACGTGGTGAAGGAGCCCTTCGGCGTGGTGAATGCCGACGACTTCTACGGCGCCGATGCCTTCGCCAAGGCCGCCGAGTTCCTGACCTCCGCTCCCGCCGCCGACGGCAAGGAGCACTACGGCATGATCGGCTACCCCCTCAAGAACACGCTTTCCGACCACGGCGACGTGAACCGCGGCGTGTGCGGCATTAAGGACGGCTTCCTCAACAGCGTGGAGGAATACACCAAGATTATGCGCGAAGAGGACGGCGTGTGCCGCGGCAACAGCCTGAGCGGCGAGCGCAAGCCCGTGGATGCAGAGGAGCTCGTCTCCATGAACTTCTGGGTGTTCCCCGCCTCCTTCATCGACCAGATTAAGGGCCACTTCACGAACTTCCTTGCCGAGCACGGCACGGAGCTCAAGAGCGAGTGCTACATCCCCACCGTGGTGGACGAGCTCATCCACAACGGCAAGGCCGATTGCAGCGTCATCAAGACCACCGCCAACTGGCTGGGCGTCACCTACCCGAGCGACAAGCCCGCCGTGGTGGAGAGCATCGCCAAGCTCGTGGAGGACGGCGTGTACCCCGCCAAGCTCGGCTAACCCCCGCTTCGTTATGTACGACATCAAAGCTATTGCGGGGCTCTTCGACCTGCGTGCCGACTATGTGTGCGGCGGCCCCTACGGCAGCGGCCACATCAATGACACCTTCCGTCTGGAGGTGGACCAGGCCGGCATGCGCGTGAGCTTCATCCTGCAGCGCATCAACAGCAACGTGTTCAAGCAGCCCATTCCGCTGATGGACAACGTGAAGCGCGTGACGGACGAAGCCCTGCGCGTGCTGCTGGAGGAGGGGTGCAAGGAGGCTTACCGCCGCACCCTCACCATCATCCCCGCCAAGGACGGCAAGCCCTATGCACAGGATGCCGAGGGCAACGTGTGGCGCGTGTACCCCTTCATCGAGCGTGCCCGCACCTACGACATGATTGAGAACCCCGGCCAGTGTGTCGAGGTGGCTCGCGCCTTCGGTAACTTCCAGAAGCTGGGTGCCAACCTTCCCGGGGCTCCCCTCTTCGAGACGATTCCCGACTTCCACAACACGACGAAGCGTTTCAAGAACTTCCAAAACGCCATCGCCGCCGACCCTCTGGGCCGCGCCAAGGATGTGCAGAAGGAAATCGACTGGTTCCTCTCCCGCGAGGCCGACTGCCACAAGGTCGTCAACTATCTGGCGAGCGGTGAGCTGCCCCTGCGCGTCACGCACAACGACACCAAGCTCAACAACGTCATGCTCGATGACGTGACGGGCGAGGGCATCTGCGTGATTGACCTGGACACCACCATGCCCGGTTCCTCCCTGTACGACTTCGGCGACATGATTCGCACCTCCACCTCCCCCGCTGCGGAGGACGAGAAGGACACCTCCCTCGTCACCATGCGCATGGAGTACTTCGAGGCACTCGCCAAGGGCTACTGCGAAGCCGCCACCTTCCTCACCCCGCTGGAGAAGGAGCTGCTTCCGTTCTCCGGCAAGCTGCTCACCATGGAGTGCGGCATGCGCTTCCTGACGGACTATCTGGAGGGCGACACCTACTTCAAGATTAAGCGCCCCGAGCACAACCTCGACCGCTGCCGCACGCAGATTGCGCTGGTGGAATCCATCGAGGCTCAGATGGACGCGATGATGAAGGTCGTCGAGAAGTACTAAGCCTTTTCTCCATTCTCTTTCCACGCCCGACGGCCCCTCGCCGTCGGGCGTTTTTTGTGTCCTTATCCTCGGCGTCCGTAGCGGAGGATAAGGAGTCAGAGCGCGATGATAAGAAGCTCAACCGGGTAAAACAGGAGCATCATGAACGCGCTGCCGAGCTCCATGGGCCCCTTGGGGGGGGGCTGCCAATCGGTGTAGAAAGCCCTCTCCTCCGTTCAGCTCAGCGTAAAAGCCTTCGGGCCCAGGCACGGAGACGCAGCAATCCTTCATGTAGCTCTCCTTTCCCAAATCACAAATCAAAAATCAAATATTTCTTATCACAAATTACCCCGACAAATCCACGATTTGTCGAATCGCTCTATGGGGGGCCATGGCGGAGATTGTTGCCGTGGTTATTTCCGCCGAGCCAATTCAGACTCGTAGCGGCGGCCCAGCGTTTCCGCGTGCTGCATCACCCAGTCGCTCAGGCGGCGTTGCCCCGCGGGCGGGACGTCGACGGCGAGCCTGTCCTGCGAGAGCCCCGCAATTTCATCCCGCGTCAGCATGACATCGCCCACAAGGGCGCCGAGGACGCGCGTGGCGAGCAGGCCGAACCAAGCAGGCACGGGCAGGATGGGGCGGGGCGTGTGCATGGCGTGCGCCAAGAGCTGCCAGAGCTCGCGGAAGCTGTAGGTCTCTGCGCCTGTGGCGTTGATGATGCGGTGCGCTTCCGTCTGTTCCGCTTCATCGAGGGCGAGTTCCGCGAAATCCTGCACATGGATGGGTTGCAGGCGGTAGTGCCCCATGCCGAAGGTGGCGACGGCGGGCAGGTGCCGCAGCGACCATGCCATGTTGTTGATGAGGATGGATTCCGCCGGCGTCTCCCCGAAAAGCACGGCGGGGCGCAGGATGCTGTGGGGGATGCCCGAGGCGACGAGCGCGGCCTCCAGCTCCGCCTTGCCGCGGAAATAGGGCAGCGCGGACTGCGCATCGGGCTTGGTGATGCTCGTGTGGACAAGGCGTTGCACCCCCGCTGCCTGTGCGGCGGCAAAGAGCTTTTTCGTGTTCTCCACCGCCGTATCATGGCTGAACGCGGCGTGGCCCTTGCCCGCATAGGAAAAGCGCACCCAGTAGGTGTTGATGAGCACATCCACGCCCTCCAACACGTTTTCCTGCGTGCTCCACGGCAGGGGGCGCAGCTCGTAGCCCTGCGGGTTCGGCAGGCGCCCCGCGGAATCCGTGAGCCCGATGACACGGTGGCCGCGTCGCGTGGCTTCTGCTGCGATATAGCGGCCGCTGTAACCTAAAACTCCTGTGATAGCGATTGTTTTCATGATTTCTGTAATTTGAGAAAATTGTATCGAGAAAGCGAACGGGAAAATATGAGAGTGAATCAGAGCTTGGCTATCAGCCCGAGCAGCTTGCTGCCCATGGTGGCAGCGCGGCGGAAAAGAGAGGTGGGGTAGCTCTGCGCGGCCGCGGCGAAGGTGTCAGCGGCGGAGAGGAGCTCCTGCATGGCTTCCATGCGCTGCGTGAGTATCGTGTCGCCCTCCGCGCGGGCGGCGGAGAGGCATTCCGCGACGGCCAGAACAGCGCCCTCCGTCTCGCGGCGTCGCCGCTCTTCGAGAATGCGGCGGGCGATTTCCCACACATCGGTCTCGGCGGTGAAATACTGACGACGTTCCCCGGGGACGCTATGGCGATAGATCAGGCGAAAATCCTCGAGCTCGCGCAGGGAGGTGGACACATTGGAGCGCGCCAGCCCCAGCGTTTCGCATATTTCCTCCGGGCTCAGCGCCTTGTCGCAGATATAGAGCAGCCCGTGCAGCATAGCCGTGGAGCGCGGGATACCCCAGCGCGTGCCCATGTCACCCCAGCGTCTCACAAAGCGTTCCTGTGTGCTGCTCAACTGCATGACTGTATTTTCTGAAATTTGAGAAATTTGTCAAGAACATTCTCGTAAAAATCTGCTTCGGCTGTGTGTAGCGACGCTGATCGGCGTATCCGTTAAGAGGGTAGAACCCTATCGGACGCTAAAAGACGTGGATTTTTACCCCCCAAAGAAACGCAAACCCTGTGTACTTCCTTTGTTGGTAAAATTGGCTGTAAGTTGCTTAAAGATAATACTTTGCGGTGTCAGCATGTTACATGAAAAGTGATTTACATGGCAGATTTTAAGGATTAATTTCTCCTCATCGAAGCTGACAGCAGCGGAAAAATTACCAGTTCTCCATTTGTCTAATGCATCTTGGCGTTTTTGACGCTAAAAATTGGCAAATGTCGGATATATGCAAGATTATGAAGAGTTTTATCCTTATATACTCCAACATTGTTCCAGCGGTGTAGACGGCAAGGCTCAAAACGGGAATATACCACCATGGATATTTTGTCGCGATCGCCCAATCTTTAAGCAAAATGGTTAAATACCCCCATATGCCGCAATGAAAGAGATAGACACCAAATGCTGCCGGTGACAACAACTTCAATAGGCGCGCACTCCATATTGAGCGTATCGGGCACGCCATGAGTAGGAAAAAGAAGGAGAGAGCCTCCATGCATACAATGGGGGACTGATAATGTCTAAATAATAGATTTTCTACATTTCCTCCCCTTTTTAAAACAAGACAGCCCAACCCGCAACATAATGCAAAGATGAAAAATGCCGCCATTTTTCTCCGTTTTTGAATGCGTGCCGACTCCTGAGAGGGAATCAAATGGAGATGCAATTTCATATATGCCCCGCATATATACATCACGCCCAACCATAATACGCAGTGTCCGCGTGCAGCTAAGGCATCAGTAGAAGCAAAGCCCAAAAAAGAAAGTACAACAACAGATGCAAGGCACAGTAAGAAGCAATCGTTCTTGTTCATGTTTCTTATTCCTCTATTGAGAAAAGGCATAAAAACGAAAAGGGCAGAATAGGCGATAAAGTACCAGTACGGGCTCGTTAATGGGAATAGCCTTGTTAATACATACAACATAGAGCTTGGTTCCCCTACATATATCCATTTCGCGATTTCAATAAGCAGGACATAAAATGACACCTGCATCCATAATGCCAAATAGCGACTAATTCGCCACTTCTTATTAACACATAAAAAGCCCGTCAATAAGGCAAAAAGATTTACTGCGATAATCGTGGGGGCTTCCCAACAATTTGAAATCCATTTACCAACAGCATCATACTCATATGATAGTGATAAAAAGCCACTCATGCGGGCGACGTGTAAAATCACAACCATAAACATGGCTAACACCCGCACCAAATCTGCATTGGGATTTCGACTCTGAAAATTAATCTCCGATGACTTCATACTTCTGACGCAGTATACGGCATTTGAAATGCTGTAGCAAGTCGAATATTTGCAAGCTATTAATTATCTGCTGTTTGAGCGTGTTCAGGCTAACGAATGGACAAACAGCGAAACGAGAATATTCTTCGTAACACATTCATACAGAATAATTATAAGTCCTACAGCATTCTGAATGCTGTAGGCATACGTCCATTGGGGGGTGAAGGGGTTTCGAACTCGGCTTGCGGGATGGGTAAGAGAAATGTCTAAGAGTTACACGGAAAAAGGGCAAAAATGGCAGGAGTTCGTGATTCCTTTCGGTAGGCACTTTTTATTTTTGCTTTGTAACCTGTTGAAAAATCAATGTTTTGCTTTTTGCCGCAAACTCGTGTCCATGAGATTTCTTGGGAAATAGCCATTTGTTTTTGCATGTAAGGCACACAATACGTTGATATATAAGCGTTTCGATGGTTCGAATTGTGCCTTGTAACCAAGTGCGCGGAAGTACGCGGCAGGAAAACAGGGGGTAAAATAGCTCCTCAATCGGCGTTGTCGGCGGGGGTAATGCGGGGCGGTTGTTAAAATGGCCGTTTTGTTTGCAATACGCAAAAAAATCAACACATTGCAAACAAAAGAAATGCGGCTGTGAAATGCTATTCACAGCCGCAGGGAAAAATACCCCCAAAGGAACGCAAATCCTGCGCACTTGCTTTGCGAGCAAAAATAGCTATAAATTACTTAAAACAAGTCCATGCGGTGTCTGTGAATTGCACGGGAAGGTGATGTACATGGCAGATTCTAAAGCGCTTAGAGGGAAGAGCCTTTGGTTTCGTTCAAGGAAAGGCATAAAAAACAATCTTGACTTTGTGAAGTTTCAATTTATTCTGAAACGCGACAAACGATTTAAACAGATTACCATCAGTCGCCTTTGCTGCACCTCTCTGTACAACGTGGAAGTAAGCGGCAGTTATATAATGCTTATAACTTTTGGAACGCACCCCTCGGAGTGGGTAAAGAAAAATGCAGTGACCGGATTTTTGAGACAATTAGCCCGCCTCCGCTAAAGAGTACAACAATTTTCCGTATGAAACAAAACCCAATAATGAACGATATCGAACAGCTCAAAGCAGCCATGCGGCGTTTTGAACAGATGATTAACACGGCAGATGATGCGTTGGCGGAAGAATTAGTGGCGGAGGAGGCGCCTTTTTTCACTCCCGCCTCTCCGGAACCTCTGTTCGGTGGTCAGGGCTATCTTTCTGTGGTGCATTGGATGCGCAACGGCTTTTCCGACGTGCAATGGAAGGCCGAGGAAATGGTGGCAGAAGGCAACACCGTTGCCGTGCGCTGGACCCTCACGGGAACCCATGACGGCGAATTTCTGGGACACCCGGCCACAGGGCGTTCCGTCCGTTGCTCCGTGATGAACTTCTACCGCTTCAACGAGGCCGGCAAGATTGTGAGCGATATTGCCGCCGAGGGCATGATAGGCATCCTCCGCGGCATAGGGCTTGTTGGCTGATAATCGCGTTACCCCCCCCAAAAAAAGAAGTGCGGCTGCGAAATGATTATCGCAGCCGCGGGGAAAAATACACGGAAAGGGATTCGAACCCCTGACCCGCTGTGTGTAAGACAGCCGCTCTACCACTGAGCTATCCGTGCGTGTGTGAGGGGAGTATGCAGGAGCAAGGGCGCATTGTCAAGGAAAATGAGCGTGCGTGGGGACGATATGCCGCAAGAGCAGGGGAGAAGAGCGCAAAAAGGGCGTCATTTTGGGGAAAAATGAAATATTAGTGTCGACTAACCCTTGCCTAAAGGTGTATGATACACGGCGAGGAAATTTCGGACTGCCCCCGGTGGGTGGGCGGAATGACTCTAACGCCAACATTCTTTCACTACTATGCAGTACACAACAGAAGTTGAACACATGTGTTGCGTCAAGAAGGGCTGCAATCACGGCCCCGCCCCCATCCCCCAGGAGGGTGCTTGGACGCAGGCCACCAAGATTGAGGATATCTCCGGTCTCACCCACGGTGTGGGCTGGTGCGCTCCCCAGCAGGGTGCTTGCAAGCTGACGCTCAACGTCAAGCAGGGTGTCATTCAGGAGGCCCTCGTCGAGACCATCGGCTGCTCCGGCATGACGCATTCCGCCGCCATGGCTTCCGAAATCCTTCCCGGCAAGACCATCCTTGAGGCTCTCAACACCGACCTCGTGTGCGACGCCATCAACACCGCCATGCGCGAACTCTTCCTCCAGATTGTCTACGGCCGCACGCAGAGCGCCTACTCCGAGGGCGGTCTGCCCATCGGCGCCGGTCTGGAAGACCTCGGCAAGGGCCTGCGCTCCCAGACGGGCACGCTGTACGGCACGCTCGCCAAGGGTTCCCGCTACCTCGAGCTCGCTGAGGGTTACATCACCAAGCTCGCTCTCGACGAGAACGGCGAAATCACGGGTTACCAGTACGTCAAGATGGGCCCGATGATGGAAGAAATCAAGAAGGGCACGGACGCTAACGAGGCTGTCAAGAAGTTCACCGGCACCTACGGTCGCTTCGACGGCGCTGCCAAGTACATCGACCCCCGCCACGAGTAAAGAACCCTTAACCAGAAAGACAATTACTATGCCTCTTTTCGAATCCTATTCCCGCCGCATCGACCAGATTCTCCCGGTCCTTGCCAAGTACGGCATCAACTCCTGCGAGGAAGCCGAGCAGGTCTGCCTTGAGAAGGGTATCGACGTGCGCGCCATCGTGCGCGGCATCCAGAACATCGCCTTCGAGAACGCCG
>CALBJX010000086.1 GCA_937893015.1 uncultured Verrucomicrobiales bacterium
TTTGAAAACTACCGCCTCAGAGTCATCATGGAATGCGGACACAGATGAACTTTTTTCGCAAACCACAAAAATTGGTATTGACCCAGGTTTTTCAGCATTTTCTGATTCATGGTTGATTGGGGTGAGGCTTGTCCCGAAAAACAAAAGAAGCGGCAGTCTTTCGACTGCCGCTCTTTATGCTCGATGGGGGACTCGAACCCCCACGGATCTCTCCATTAGATCCTTAGTCTAACGCGTCTACCAATTCCGCCAACCGAGCATCAGTTGTCGCACTTGGTGTGCGGGCAGAGTTTACACGCGCCGAACGCGGATTGCAAGACTTTTTTTGCGTTTGAGGCAAAAAAAGTGCGTTCGGGGCGCGGAAGGGGAAAAAATCAGCGTTTGGAGCCTTGGTAACGGCCCGAGGCATCGTAATAGGAGGTGTTGCCGTTGCGGTCGGTGGCGGAGCGGCCTGTGTAGCGTCCGCTCGCGTCGTAGTAAGAGGTGTTGCCGTTCGCATCCGTGGTGGAGCGGCCGGTGTAGCGGCCCGAGGCGTCGTAGTGCGAGGCGTTGCCGTTCGCATCGCGGGAGGTGCGCCCCGTGTAGCGCCCCGAGGCGTCGTAGTACCCCGTGTTGCCGTTGCGGTCGGTGGAGCCGCGGCCTTGGTAGCGTCCGCTCGCGTCGTAGTACGAGGTGTTGCCGTTGGCGTCTTTGGTGGCGCGGCCTTGGTATGCGCCGTTCGCGCCGTAGTAGCTCTGCGCGGCGGCGGGGAGGATGGCGAGGAGAAGCAGCAGGTGTTTCATGAGTCTGTCACAGGGTTAAGCGTGCGGGGCGGCCTTTTTTGTTTTGGCGCTCCACGCCGAGATGTCGATGCGGATGATGTGGGTGCGGTGAAAGGAGGCTGTAGCGAATTTCCTGCCCGTTTCGAGGATAGGTGCGCAGTGCTTGTGCAGGATGAGTTCCAGCGCGTGCATGCGTTCGGCGTCATCGAGCTCGGTGGTGGCGGTGCCGAAGAGGAGCAGACTTTGGTATTCGGTGGTGAATTGCTCGGGCAGGATGTGGGTGCGCCCCACGATGCAGAAGGTGACGCGCGGCTCTGCGGCAAGGCAGCGCAGCTTGCGCCCCTCGGGTGCGCAGTGGATGTACACGGCCTTGCGCTCGGCATCCCAAGCGTAGGTGAGCGGCAGGCCGTAGCCGCCGCCTTCCTCCGCCTGCATGGCAAGGAATCCGTATTCGCCCGTGCGCAGCAGCTCGCGGGCTTCGTCTTCGTTCATCACGCGGTCTTGGCGGCGGATGGTAGCATTCAGGCTGGGAGGCAACATAGGGATTACTCGGAGATGCGCGTGACGGTGGTTTCTACACTGCCGCGGGCGAGGGTGAGGGTGAGCGGGTCGCCGGGGTGCAGGTCGGCGGCGTTGCGGGCGAGGCTGCCGTCCGCGCGGCGCACGAGGGCGAAGCCGCGTTGCACGGCGCACTGCGGGTCGGCGGCGGAGAGGCGGGCTTCCTGTGTGTCGAGCCGTGCGCATGCCGCGGCGAGTCGGTGCGCGGCGGCGGTGCGGAGCCGCTGTTCGGCGTGCGCAAGGTGCTCGGCGTGGGTGCGCAGGCGTTCGCGCAGGGTGCGGGGGGAGAGGCGCAGTTCGGCGGCATCCAGCGCGGTTCGGGCGTGTTGCAGGCGTTCGCGGGCGGTGCCGATGAGCTCGTCTGTCAGGATATCCAGCCGTTGCTGGTGCGGGGCGAGCAGGGTGAGGGGGTGGCGCAGTGCGCTTTGTTCCGCGACTTTGAGGCGCAGTTGCGCCAGGCGCAGCGCGGCTTGCAGGCGGGTTTTGAGGTGTTGCTCGGTGGCATCGAGGCGGTCGAGGAGCTCGGCGGCATCGGGGGTGGTGAGCTCGATGGCGGCGGTGGGGGTGGGGGCGCGTAGGTCGGCGACGAAGTCGGCTATCGTGAAATCGGTTTCATGCCCCACGGCGGAGACGACGGGCAGGGGGCAGGCCGCGATGGCACGCGCCAGCACTTCTTCGTTGAAGCACCAGAGGTCTTCCATGCTGCCGCCGCCGCGGGCAAGGATGAGGTAGTCCACGCGCGGCAGCCCGTGTTCTTCGGGGTGCCCCATGCGCTCCACGGCGCGTGCCAGGCCGTATTCTGCGCCTTTGCCCTGCACCTGCACGGGGTAGAGGTAGGTCTGTATCCACGGGGCGCGTTCTTCGAGGCGGTGGCGCATGTCTTCTATCACCGCGCCCGTGGGGGAGGTGATGAGGCAGACGCTCTGCGGGTACTCGGGCAGTTCGCGTTTGCGGGCGGTGTCGAAGAGGCCTTCGGCGAGCAGCCGCGCTTTGAGCGCATCGAAGCGTTGTTGCAGGGTGCCGACGCCCGCCTCCCGCACGCGGTCGACGAGGAATTGCAGCGAGCCGCGCCCTTCCCACACAGTGGGGTGGCCGTAGAGTTCCACCTGCATGCCGACGCGCAGGGGTGTGCGCATCATCCGCGCACGGAAGGCGTAGAGCACGCATTGCAGCTGCGCGTTTTCGTCTTTGAGGGTGAAGTAGAGGTGCCCGCTGGGCGCGGGTTTGCAGGAGCCGATTTCGCCGACGACGCAGTTGCTCTCCGCACCTTCGATTTCGACGGCGCGTTTCAGGCGTGCGACCAGCTCTGTGACGGTCATCGCCATGGCGTGAGCCTGCGACTCGGTTCCTTATTCAGCAACATGCTTGGCGACCAGCGCGGCGTTGGGGTCGGGCCATTCGGCGTCGTAGCCCTTGGCATAGCTGAAGAGGTCGCGGTGGATGTATTCGTAGTAGGCTTCCTTCTCGTCGTCGTCGAGTTTGTACCAGATGGCGACGTTGAGGGCGCGTGCGACTTTCTGCATCATTTTGAGCGTCAGCTGTCGCCCCGCGCGGGCTTTCTGCACTTGTTTGTGGGTGAGCTGCTCGGTGGAGATGTTCACCAAATCGTGGTTATCCAGCCCCCATGCGTTCATGATGGCATCAATGCGCTGGGTGCCGTGGTTGAGTTCGTTTTCAGAATTCATAATCTTTAAGGAATGTGTGTGTTATACTCGGGTGGTCGGTGCGGAAATATTAGCATCATCTCCGCCAAAAGGAAAGCGTTTTTGTGGAGGAGCCGGGGAAATGAACATTGACGGCGGGGCGGGCATCTGTTATAAGCAGAGCACCTTCACCCTTTCCTATCCGTTATAAACCCGACCCTCTATTTGGCTGATACTTGTTCCCTGCGTGACGGCAAAATGCGTGAGTACTGGGAGAATGAGTTTTTCGCGCAAGCTGATGAGCCCAAGCTGACGATTCCCTGCACCGTTCGGTGTGAATTGGAGCGGCAGAAGACGCAGCCCAAGCATCAGGCAGAGGCCCAAGCCGCCCTCGATTTCCTCAAAAAGCATGCGGAGCGCGTGATTCACCTGCCGGAACAGTCAGGTTTTGTGAAAGGGTCTGTGGCAGACCGCGAAATCTTTTATCTCTGCGCGTTGCGGCAGGAGTGCGATGTCGTTCTCTACTCGGCGGACATGAATCTGGCGGAGGCTGTGCAGCTCATGAATCCGCGGGTGAAGGTGTGCTGTCTCCAAAAGGAAAAGGTGATGCCGCGCGTCTCCCGCTGGCGCAAGGTGTATACCCAACTGACGGAGCGGTATTGTTTTTACCTGACGGCAGCTTGTGTGAACGGCGCATCCTTTGCCTCGCTCATGAAACAACCCGACATTGCGGCGTTGTTCCGTGGGAAAATGTTCCTTTCCTCGGCTTCCCTTCCGCTGCTGAATGAGCGGGGGATGGCGGTGCTGGAAATGCTGGAGTTGCAGGGGCTCGCCCCGGAACGGTTGGTGTCGGGCAGCATCCGTGCTACGGAGAAGAATGACCTCATCGCGCGTCTCCTGACCCACAGCGGTAAGACTCCTGCGCTTGTTCTGCTGGGCGAGGAGGATACGCTGAGCGATTACACGGAGTTGAGCCGCATTCCCTTGAAGGCACTTGAGCACAGGGGCTACACCGTCGCCGTGCTCAAGGGGAACGGACGCATTTTCATGCAGCAATCGCAGCCCGCCGAGCCGGAAGCTCCGAAAGCTCCCGCGCCCGCACCGAAACAGGCGTCCCCCGCGCCGCAACCCGCTCCGAAGGTCGCAACACCCGCAGCGGCGCAGAAAGAGAAGGCCCCGACCGCGGAGCTTGATGCCAAAGAGCAGCTCCGCCAGTGGGTGCTGGCCGGCAATATCAAGAAAGCAGGAGCCCGCATGGCGGAAAATGAGGAGCTGAAAATACATGGTCTCTACACCTGCTTCCGAGAGGATATCAGCAAACTGCCCGCTATTCTCAACAGCCTGACCCAGCGCAAACAGACACTGCCCGCCTCATGCTTTGCGGACTACATCGGTATTGCCCTGCCGACAACGGCGGCAGAGCTCAATAAGCATCTCGCGGATAAGGCTATCGTGACGGCATTGAAGCACCTGATGGTGCTTTCGGCACCCTTGAACGAATGCCGATCCGCTACGGATACGTTGCGGAAATGCTTGAACGCGGCGGATGAATCCACCCGAAACGTGTTGCAGAAGCTTATCGACTGTGCCGTGGAGCTCGGCGCACCCGCCCCGAGTGTTTCCGAAGCGGCACCGACTGCTCAAGAGGCTTCTCATTCCGATGCGGCAGAGGAGGTCGGTACAATGACCGCGGCGCAAAAGAGGACACAACTCCGCGAGTGGGTGATACAGGGCGATGTGAAAAAAGCCGGGGCGTTGCTGGAGGAAATGCACGGGCTGATTCCCCAAGCCGTCAATGTCTGTTTTGAGGGGCACATGGATAAGCTTCTCCCGCTGCTCAACAGCCTGAGCCAGCGTAAGCTGAAAGTACCGCCCCAGAGCCTGACCAATTATGTGACCCAGTATCTGCCGCAAGAGAAAGAGGCTTTGAAAGCACATCTGAACGATGATGATTTGCAGAAGGTGATTCGCCGCATGATTAAGATGTCTCTGCTCCCGCCGGACGGCCATGCGGAGGCCATCCGCGTGCTGCAACAGCGGAAGGAAGAATTGGATGGCAGGGAAGCCGCACGTGTCCAAAATCTCATCGACATGGCTCGCACCTGTGCCGCCGCCCAAGCTTAGTGGGCGAAGTGAGGGCCCGCTCGCAAGGGCAAGGGAAAAAAGACGCAAAGCGTGAAAGCGCCTGAGAGTGGAGCAAGAGGCGCTTCGGCACCGCTCTGCTATTCCGTCTCCGCCGACGGGGAGCTCCCCCACAACGGCATGCAAACGCGCCTTGTCACGGGTGTCGGGCAGGCGTTCGGCAGGGCTCACTCTGCTGCGCTCAGGACATTCGCCTTTCCTTTTCGCTTCCCCCTTTTCTCCTTGCATCCGCCTGTTAACGGGAGTATACTGAACGCGCATGCTCGAGAATATTCTTTATCTTCTGCTGACCTATCTGCTCGGTTCCGTCCCCTTCGGCTTTCTCGCGGGGAAGATGAACGGCATTGATTTGCGCGAACACGGCTCCAAGAATATCGGAGCGACGAACACCATCCGCGTCCTCGGCAAGAAGTGGGGCATCCCCGTGTTCTTCTGCGACATGCTCAAGGGCCTGTTGCCCGTGCTTTTCATGAAGCATCACCTCGGAGTGGAGCTGACGGATTGCGACACGGCGGAGATGGGCTGGCTCATCGGCACGCTGATGGTTGCGGTGCTGGGGCACACCTTCACCTGTTTCCTGAAATTTAAGGGCGGCAAGGGCATCGCCACCGCTCTGGGGGCGCTCATTGCTTTCTCCCCCTTCATTGCGGGGGTGGCTCTCGCTGCGTGGCTGCTCTGCATGGTCTGCACGCGCTATGTGTCTTTGTCGAGCATCATGGCTGCCGTCGCCGTGGAGGCCGCAGCGATGTGGCAGTGCGTGCAGGATGGTGCCTTCAACGGCGCGGATGCCGTCATGCTTTCCTTCATCTCCGTGTTGGTGGTGCTTGTCATCGTGAAGCACCGCAGCAATGTCACCCGCATCCTCAACGGCACGGAACCCAAGGCTTTCAGTAAGAAAAAGTAATTGTTAACTCTTGACCTCCTTTCCTCCCATGAGCAGAACATTTGCCAAGACCGCCGTCATCGGCTCCGGTGCCTGGGGCACCGCCCTCGCCCTCACCGCTGCGCAAAACGGCGGCGAAGTCGTCCTCTGGACCTACCTTGAAAAAGAAGCCGCCATCATCCGCGAAACCCGCCAAAGCCTCGCTCCCGTGCCCGGTGCCAAGCCGCTGCCCGAGAACGTGAAGGTTACGAGCGACTGGGCGGATGTGGCGGGCGCCTCCCTCGTCATCGTGGTGGTGCCCAGCGTGGTGATGCGCTCCGTGGCGAAGAATCTGACGGAAGTCGGTCTGGCGGAGGATGCCGTCATCATGACCTGCTCCAAGGGCATTGAGAAGGACACGAACCTCCTCATGAGCGAAATCCTTGCCTCCTGCGTGCCCTTCCCCGTGGGGGCACTCTCCGGCCCCAACCATGCGGAAGATATTGTGCTCGGTCTGCCCAGTCTCACGCTCGTGGGCTTTGAGGACATCTCCATTGCAGAGGACGTGCAGGCACGCCTGAGCACGGATTACCTGCGCATCTACACCACCACGGACGTGGTCGGCATGCAGCTCGGCGGTGCCATGAAGAATGTGTATGCGCTGGCCAGCGGCATCTGCGTGGGCCTCGGCCTCGGGGACAACGCCCGCGCCGCGCTCGCCACCCGCGCACTGGCGGAAATGACCCGCATGGGCACCGCCCGCGGCGGCAAGATGGAAACCTTCATGGGCCTCTCCGGCATGGGCGATTTGGTGGTCACTTGCTACTCCGAGCACAGCCGCAACCTCACGGCGGGGCGCCTGATTGCCAAGGGCGTGCCGGCCATGGAGTGCCAGCAGCGCATCGGGCAGGTGGTGGAGGGCATCCCGAACACGCTCTCGACCTATCAGTTGGCCCGCGCGTTGAATGTTCGCACGCCGCTCACGGATGCCATGTACGACATCATCTACAACAACAAACCCGCCCATGTCGCCCTGCGCGAGCTCATGCACCGCGACCTGCGCGCGGAGAGCGTGGCGGAGTAATTGTCGGTGCTTTTCCTGTAGAGAAAGGCGGTCGTTTTTCGTTCCTCTCTTCGAAGACTGATGCCTGAGGAATCTCAAACGCCCGACAATCTGTGGCTTGCCGCGCTGTGGCAGGAGCACCGCGACCGCTTGCTCCGCCTGCTTGCGCTGCGCATGCCCGCCGTGCTGCAACGCCGCCTCGGCGCAGAGGATTTGTTGCAGGAAGCCTACCTTGCCTGCGGCAAGCGCATGGACTTTTTGCAGGAGAATCCCGAGGTGCCCGTGTACGCCAAGCTGCGCAAAATCGCCCTCCAGACGCTGGCGGATGCGGAGCGTCACCACCTTGCCGCCGGCAAGCGCGACGCCATGAAGGAGGCCTCTGCCGAGACGGACAACACCATGGATGCGTGGGCGCACTTCGCGGACACCATCTCCAGCCCCCGCACCCATCTCGAACGCTTGGAACGCCAAGCCATGGCGCGCCGCGTGTTGCAGGAGCTCTCCGACACCGATCGCGAGATTCTGGAGCTGCGCCACTTTGAAGAGCTCGGCAACGCGGAATGCGCCGCCGTGCTGGGGATTGAGCAGAAGGCGGCGAGCATCCGCTATGTCCGCGCCCTCAAACGCTTCCAAGAGCTGGTGCTCAAAGCCGATATTTTTTAAGTGATGTCCGACCCCACCGCAGAAGAGCTTGCCGAAGAACGCGTGGCCGCCCTGGTCGAAGAATTTCTGGAGGGCATGCGCACGGGCAAGGGCATGTCGGCCAAGCGTTTCATCGAGGCACACCCCGAGGAGGCTGAGGCCCTGAAAGAGCTGCTGCCTGCGCTGGCGGATGTGGAGAGCCTGGGCCGCGCCACCGCCCCCACGGCGGCGGCCATGTCCTCCTTCCCCGAGACACTGGGCGGGTACCGCCTGTTGGAGCGCATCGGCGCGGGCGGCATGGGCACCGTCTTCCGCGCTATGCAGGAATCCCTGCGCCGTGAGGTGGCGGTGAAAATCCTCTCGCCCGCGTGGAATGCGGATGCACAGCACTGCGCTGCCTTCGAGAACGAATCCCGCGTCATTGCGCAGCTGCGCCACACCAACATCGTGGAAATCTTCGGCGCGGGGCAGGAGGGCGAGTACCGCTACTACGTGATGAGCCTCGTGGACGGCAAGGGCATCACGCCCGGTCTGCTCCGCAAGGCCTACGAGAATATCCCATACGAACAGGCGGTGGCGCAGGTGGGCCTGCAGGCCGCCCGCGCCTTGGCCTTCGCGCATTCCCATCACGTGCTGCACCGCGACGTGAAGCCGGGCAATTTGTTGTTGGATGCGGCGGGTGTGGTGCATGTCGGCGACTTCGGGCTGGCGACGGTGCTCAATCAGGGCGAAGCTGCCCCGTTGGTGACGCAGAGCCACGACGGCACCCTGCGCTACATGGCCCCCGAACGCCTGAACAAAGGCGAGAATACCTACGCCTGCGACCAGTATTCGCTGGGGCTCACGCTCTACGAGCTCCTCACCAAACGCCCCGCTTTCCGCGAGACGGAGCCCGGCGCGCTCATCCGCCGCATCTGCTCCGACCCGCTGGAACCCCTCAAGGATGAGGGCGAGCTGGGGGCCGTCATCAACAAGAGCATTTCCTTTGATGCCGCCGACCGCTACCCCTCCATGGAGGCCATGGCGGCGGATTTGGAACGCTATCTGAAGGGGGAGCCTGTCGTCGCCCGCCCCGCCACGCGCCTGCGCCGCTATGCCATGTGGTGCCGCCGCCGCCCTGCCGTGGCTGCGTGGAGCCATGTCGCCGCCGCCGCGCTCGCGCTGCTGCTGGTGAGTGTGAGCGCGGGCTATGTGCGGGAGCGCGAATCGCTGGCCATGGAAAACGAATTGCGCCTGCGCGCGGAAAAGAACGTGCAGCTGGCGGATGATTCCCTGCAACGCCTCTTCGACAACATGGTGAGCCGCAGCGACGGCACAACTCTGCAGCCCACCAAGGCCGATGCCCGCTTGTTGCAGGAGCTCATGCCCTATTACGAGGAGGTTTTGGATCAGGGCGACGGCGGGGATGAGAAGATGGCCGCTGCCTGCACCACGCTCGCCACCATTGCCTTGCAGACGGGCGACTTCGCCACGGCAGAGGAGTATTACCGCCGCGCTGCCGAGCTGCACCCGGCCGGCAGCCGCGCCGCACTCGCGACCGTGAACGGCCTCGCTGCCGCTCTTCGGGGGCAGGGGAGCCGCCCCAAGCGCGAGGAAGCTGCAACAATGCTCCGCGAGGCTGTACGCGCCTACGAGAAGACGGAAGATGTTGAGACGCAGCTGGAGCTGGTGCGTTCTCTGCGATTGCTGTCCCGGACTTTCAACGGCCCGCGAGGTAACCGCAACGGACACCCCCACGGCAAGTCTGCGGCTCCCCATGGTGAGCCGCATGATTCCCCACAGCTCGCCGCCGCGCACCTTGTGAGCCGCTTGCTGGCGGACCACCCGGACCACCCGCAGTTGCGCTTGTGGCAGGTGGAGCTGCTGGGCGAAGCTCCCTTCGGGGAGGTGAAAAAGCTGCTCGCCCCCAAGGGCGAAACACCGCTGGCCCTGCTGGATGCGCTCATCAGGGATTTCCCCGAGAACGAGGCCTACCGCCGCGCCTATGTGACGATCGTGGTGCGCCCGCCGATGCCCCACAGCCGCCACGGCAACGCCGCAGCACCCGACCTCGCTGTCCTGCGCCGCGCGGGCGACTATGCCCGCGCCCTGCTGGCCGACCACCCTGCGGATACCAACCTCCTGCTGCAATATCTCAATGTCCGCGATCGCTACACCTCCGCCCTCGCTGCCCAAGGCAAGGCCGAGGACGCGACCCGCGAGAACGATATGACACTCGGCGTGCTTTCGCTGCTCACCTCCCGCGCGGACTTCTCGCCCGAGATGCGGATGCGCCTTGCCATGCTCGTCTCCATGCACCCCGAGGCAGAGGACGCCAAGTCTCAGCAGGAGGCCGAGATTTCGCTGCTGCTCCAGAGCTACGACGAACAGCGACTCCAATCCATCCGCGACCGCCTGAAAGCCATGCGCAACCACATGCGACGCCCTCGGGGGCAGCGTTCGCCGCAGGCCGCACCGCCGCAGCACCCGGCATCCTGACAAAGACGGATAGGGTGGGTGATTATTAGTTTGTCCTTGTCTGCGCGACAGGATTCGAGCTTGCGCACCCTCTCGGGAGGGCGTACAATGAGGGCGTATGAAACTGTTTCGCTCTGCGCTTCCGCTGCTGCTCCTGACCCTGCCGGTATCGGCTGATTTTGCTACGGGTATACGTGCCGTGTTACCGCCTGCGCAGAAGGCGGAGGCTCCCGCACCCGTTGCCGCCGAATCGGAGAAAACGGAAGAGCCCCCGGCAGCCAAGGTGTTGAGCTATACGGCGGATGATGGCCCCGCTGCCGATGTGTCTCCCGCTGCACATGAGGAGGCCTATACGACCTTTAAAGCCGCGTTGAAAGAACAGGCGGAGAAGAATCTCTATGATTTCTGCCCTGCGATGGAGATTGTGCTGAAGGCAACCAATGATCCCTTTGCGGTGCAGGCATGGATGCAGAAGGCCTCCGATGAGGGGCTGCCTGTCGCGCAGCAGTTTATGGCGGATCGTCGTCTGGTGAACGTCCGTATGGACGAGTTGCAGTCCGCAGAGGTGAAGGCGGCCTATACCCTTGCCCGCAAGGCGGCGGACGCGGGGTATGACCCCGCTAAGGTGAACGTCTACATGTGCCTCAAAAACGGCGTGGGCGTGAAGAAGGATGAGAAGGCGGCCGATAAGTATATTCTCGAGGCCTGCAAGAGCAAGGGCTATATTCCCCGTTTCAAATGGCTGCAGCTCAGTCAGCGTTTGACGACTTTCAACGACCGCGAGCGTGCGGAGGTGAAGGCGGAAATTGAGCGTGGGAACGACCACGTGGTCTACTTCCTCTCCACCCTCGCGCCCACGGCGGCAGAGAAGAACGAGTGGCTGCTCAAGGCTGCTAAACTCGGCAATCCCGAGGCTCTTTACGTCCTCTCGGCCATGGCTTCGCAGAAGGACCCGAAATCGAGCTTTGAGCTGCTGAAAGAAGCCATCAAGGTGCATAGCGCGGAAGCCATGTATGCCCTTGGGGTGGCTCTCACCGATGCGGACCCCGACAGCGAGCTCATGAAAGCTGCCGGGATCGGCCATGATGATGTATCGGGGCGTCACCTTGTGAAATTGTCGGGCATGCTCGGTTCTGCCTCCGCGCAGTACTGGCTCGGTCATGTCTATCACGACGGCGTGTTCGGCGTGACGAAGGATGATGAGACTGCCTTCCGCTGGTTTGAGCAAGGCGCAAAGGGCGGCAGCGTGCCTTGTGCCACGTCTCTGGGGGTCATGCAGATGCTCGGCGTCGGTACGCCGAAAGATGAAAAGAAGGGGTTGGCGTACCTCAATATGGCGGCTAATGCCGGAGATCCCAATGCGGTCATGGCTCTCTCCTACGCCCTGTACACGGGTATCGGCGTGCCTGCCAATGCCCGCAAGGCGGCCGAGATGCTGGAGGAAGCCGCCGCCATGGGCAACCCCGCCGCCTATATTTGCCTCGCGTACATCACGGCCAAGGGTGGTGTGGAGCTCCCCGCTGACCCCAAGCGTGCCGAGCGCTATGTGCGCCTCGCCAAGCTTGATATGAAGGACGAAGCCCAACAGCTCTACGACAAACTCATGGCCGAAGGCTGGACCCCCGAGCCCTGAGTTCCCCTTTCCTCAAAAAAATCATCCCAAACAAAAACGGCCTGAGCATCGCTCAGACCGTTTTTTCCTTATCCTGCGCGGCGTCGCCGCGCCGAATTTGACAATTTGTAATTTCCCAATCCCTTATGCATTATACATCTTGGTATAATACTCGTCCGCCATGCGGTCGGAGTCGAAGAAGGGCGTGATGTCGCCCAGCGCACGGAAGACGAGGTCCATCCAGCCATCCTTGTTGTCGTAGTAGAGCGGCAGCACCTTGGATTCCAACACGCTGTAGAAGTTGTCGCGGTCGGAGCGGTCGCGGGCCTCGGGGGCGAGGTCGCGGCGAGCCTCGGGGATGATGAAGCAGTTCTCGCCGTCCTTCTCGAACTCGCGCACCCAGCCGTCGTTGGTGGAGATGGTGATGGAGCCGTTCATGGTGGCGCTCATGCCGGAGGTGCCGGAGGCCTCGCGCGTGACGACGGGGTTGTTCAGCCAGATATCCGAGCCGTTCTTCAGCAGGCGGGAGAGCCCCAGCTCATAGCCCGTGAGCACCGCGCAGCGCGGGTACTTTTCGGAGAGGCGGTTGAGCTTGTTGAAGATGTCCACGGCGGTGAAGTCCGTCGGGAAGGGTTTGCCGGCCCAAATCATCTGCACGGGGCGGTTGGTGCGCTGGAGCATGCGCTCGAACATCACGGGGTTTTCCGTGATGAGGGCGGGGCGCTTGTAAGCCGCGAAACGGCGGGCCCACACGATGGTGAGCGTGTCCTGATCGAAGAGGTGGCCCGTCTGCTCGCCCACCACGCGGAAGAGCTCCTTCTTCAGCGCACGCTTGCGGTTGCGGAAGGCTTTCTTGTCGCCCGCGAGGAAGGCTTCGGCCAGCTCGGGGTCCTGCCAGTACTCCTTGTTCTGCGCGTTGGTGACGTGGGTGATGGGGCAGATGTCGGAATACCCCTGCCACATTTGGCGGGAGACCTCGCCGTGCAGTGCGGACACGCCGTTGGCCACGTGGGAGAGGCGCAGGGCGGCGAGGCTGTAGTTGAAGGTCTGCTCATTCGGGTCGAGCTTGAGCATGGAGCGCACCTGCTGCAGAGACAGCCCCTCGAAGAAGGAGAAGTTCGCCATCAGGTTGATGTCCATCTTCTCGTTGCCGGCTTCCTCGGGCGTGTGCGTGGTGAACACGAAACGCTTGCGGACGGCCTCCACATCGCCGCCGTTGCGGGCGAGCATGTTGAAGGCGGCGCCGATGGCGTGCGCCTCGTTCATGTGGTAAATCTCGGGCTCCACCCCCAGCTCCTCGAAGAGGCGCGCACCGCCCTGGCCCAGCACGATGTACTGGGAGATGCGGGTCATGGGGTTCGGGTCGTACAGGCGCTGCGTGATGGAGCGGCTCAGGTCGTCGTTCTCGGGAAGGTCGGTGGAGAGGAAGAACATGGGCGCGGTGCCGAAGGTCTCGGGGCGCAGGTAGTACGCCTTCACCCACACGGGAGCGCCGCAGATGCGGATGAGGAACTTGATGTTGTGGTCCTCCAGGAAGCTGTATTCCTTGCGGCGGTACTGCACGGCCATGGAGCCGTCTTCCGCGCGGATTTGGTTGTAGTAGCCGTAGGACCACAGGATGCCCACGCCGACGAGGTTCTGGCGCAGGGCACCCGCGGAGCGCATGTGAGAGCCGGCCAGATAGCCGAGGCCGCCGGAATAAATCTTGAACACGTTGTCGATGGCGTACTCCATGCAGAAGTAGGCAACGGACTTGCTGTACTGCGGGTCAATGTCGTAGGGATGCGCATACTGCGCGGGAAGGAATGAAGTGCTCATAGTCTGTTTGTTATGAAGATGTGCGTCCCGCGGTGCAGGGGGCTGTGTGCCCGCGCAGTCGGGGAATACCCTCACTTATACACCAGAAGAGCAGGGGAGAAAAGCAAAAAATCGGGGCTTTTATGCCATCAGGACGCGTGGCGCGTCAGGCTTCATCCTCGAACTTTACCTTGGCCCCGATGGCATTTGCCGCTTCCACCAGTTCAAAGAGGTTGAGGTGGCGGTGAGCTTCGGCAAAATCCAAGAAGCTCTCCAGCGCTTCGCAGATGACGTCCGTTCTTGTTCGGTCAGATTGGGAAAGATGCTGTTCCAGACGGCGATATTGGGCGTCTGAACAGCGAAAGGTGATGGATTTTGCCTTGTACATGCCGCCTACCATACATGGTGTACCCCCTGTTAGAAAGATAAATTAGAGTGTCTTTTTCCGATGGGAAAAAGGGTGTTTGCAAGCGGAGAAAAAAGAATTGCGTAATACGCCTAACAGGTGTAGAAAGAAAGCAAAATTTGCGCTATCATGAGAACAGTTATGAAAAACATCACGCGCTTTACATACGAGTTTACTTCTTTTCAGGGGTACCGTGTGACCATCTGCCGCAATCAGGTGCATTTCACCCGCTATTTCTCCGATAAGCAATACGGCGGGCAGGAAGCGGCGCTCCAAGCGGCGAAGGAAACGCGTGAGCGTGTGTTGGAAAATCTCAAGAAATTTCCGCAGGACCCGGCGAAGGCGTTTGATCTCTGCCGCGCGGAGTCTCAGCAGACGCGCTACCCGCGCGGGTTACGCCCCCGCAAGAATGTTGCGAAATCACGCACGGAGTAAAGCTGTTATATCCTGTTTTGTGCTTTTTCCCGCTGCGCGGACGATGAGTCGCGCAGCTCTTTTGTTTTTGAACGAGTCGGCGGGCATTCCTCTCCCGCTGCATCTTTTTGTAACAATTTTTCTCTTTTTTCACTTCACACCAAAATAAAACAGGCATTCGCGCGGATTTCATGCTTAACTGAGGATAGAAACACACGCCGCCACATCCTCCATGAAATCGTTCCTCCTCCTCCCCCTGTTTGTTGCGTTGCCGCTCCTCGCTGTCGAGGAAGCGGGCATTGCCCGAAGTTTCGGCAAAATGGAACGCGGGTTCAACGACTACCGCTTCCGTACGAACACGCCCGACGCGGCCATCAGCCCGCTGAGTTTCCCCGGCGAGGTGCTGCCCGCCACGAAGGAACGCCTGAAACTGGTTTGGAAATCGGGCAAGGGGCGGCAGGACCGCGCAGAGGCCTTGCATGCGTGGATGGAAGAGCTGAAAAAAGACCCGAACTCGACCGATGCACAGGTCTACCTGGCATGGCAGGCGGCGCATATCTGGTTCGCGGAGCACGGCGACCGCGAGCACGCCTTGTTGCTGGCGCATATCCGCCACCTCTTCTCCTCCCCCGCGCCGACGGATTGCCGCCACCTGATGAGCTTGTTGTACACCATCAACCGCTTGGAGCAGCTGACGGGCATCGGCTGCCAAGTCGATGATTTTATCGCGTTGACCGATGCCCTGAACGGCGTGAATCCGTGGATGTTCGATGCGTACTACAGCATGAACGATAACACGTACAGCTGCATGGAGGAGTACAACCGCCTGTGGCGCGACCCTGCGGCCTACGCCCCGCTGTATCTCAACAACCGCCGGGAGCGCGTGCGCCACGCGCTGCACTATCTGCTCAACGATGTCTCCTACCTGCACACGGAGGCCAAGGGGCGGGGCCTGCGCCGCTGGCGTGATGCCCGGGGCAAGGACCTGCCGCCCGCCGTGGATGCCGCCATGGAGGCCATGAATGACCGACGCAACGGGAACATCCCGAAGGCGCAGGAAACCGCCGGGCGCATCCGCCGCCGGGCGGACGGCTTGGAGCCTGAGCTCTTGGGCTGTGTGCCGCGCAGCATCCTCGCTGCCGCCCCCACGGCGAACGCCTGGAAACCGCTGTGGAATGAGACGGCCTCCCTGTACGAGATGCCCGACACCACCGCCGTTACCCTGCCGGGCTGGAATCTCAAGCTGTTGAGCAAGGCGGGTGATGCCCCCGACAAGGTGCTGCAAGCGGATACCGCCAAGCTGCAACAGCTGCTGCAACAGGCGGCGGACAACAAGACGCTGCCCGCTTTGCTGGCCTTCAGTCTCTACGAAGACGATTTGGTGCTGCCGGACGACCAACACCGCAGTTGGATGGATGTGGACGGCTACGACTCCTTCCGCGCCGTGTTCGACATCGAGATGAGCCCGAATTTCATCGATATTCTCATCGATGAAAAAGGCCCGCACTTCTCCAAGGATGATGCGGAGCTGCGCGCCGCCTGCCGCGAGCTGAATCTCACGCTCCACCGCTGCATCGTGGCTCTGGCACTGCTGGAGCAGGCGGGCGACACCAAGGGAATGCAGCAGGGATGCGCGGCCTTGGCGGAGCTGCTGAACCGCACCAAGACATGGCCGCTGGTGGTCAATGAGTACAGTCTGCGCGGCATCAGCCCCGCCGTGTTCATCGAGCTGGTCTCGCGCTGCCAAGGCAAGCCCGCGCTGCTGAAGTGTTTCTCGGAAATCGCCGCAGCGGGCATGGCTTACGCCGCCGCCGAAGCGGACGGCAAGGGCACGCCTGCCGCCGAGCGGGTGGCGCACTACATCCGCTGTATGATGGTGCTGCGCCGCGACCTCGCGCTGCCCGCGGCGGAGCGGGCCAAGGTTGCCCGGCAATGGATGAAGGGCGCGGAGAAGCAGCCCGCATTGCGGCGCGAGACCATGGAGCAGTATGCTTTTGGCTTCGGCGCGCCCGAGGAGCTGCTGAAAAACGTGCCGAAGAAGGCGGAACAATACTCCGGCCCGTGTGCGCTGCGCGGGCTCTGCCTGTACCGCTACGCCGCCGAACACGGCGATGAGAAGACCGCCGAGGCCATCTTCAAAGGCATGACCGCCGACCCGCTCTCCTACGGCTACCCCGCCACGCGGCTCGCCTGCGCCCTGCGCGCCCGCCGCCGAGGCAGGGAGGCGGAGGCCCGCCGCTTCGAAAAAGATGCCCTCATTCTGTGGATGGCCGAAGAACGCTATGCGCCTGCGTATTTGTGGTGGCGGAGCAACGACGCCTTCCTGCAGGCGGGGCGCGATTCCGCGGCCTTGGCCGATGCGGTGAAGCTCATGAACCTGAACCGCGACGGCATCAACCGCACGTTCTTCGCCCGCGCCGTGCCCGTCCTGCTGGAGCAGGGCTATGGCGAAACCGCCTCCTTTGTCGCGGAAGAACTCATCCACATGGCCATGACGGAGGCGACACCCGCCGACAGCTGCGGCACCCAACGCCAAATCGTCAACTGGCGCGCCATGGCGGACATCGGCCACGCCCTGCACCTGAACGCGAACGGGAAGAGAGAGTCTGCGACCGCGGAAAAACTGCTTGCCGCAGCGTGTCCGCTGCTTGAGGCCGATGCTGCCGCCCGCATACAGAGCTTAACGGCTCGCGCCTCTGAGTTACCCAAGCGCACCGAGCCCGACGGCGTGGCCGCTGCCGCGGCGCACGACCTCTCCTTTGAATCCCCCGAGTACGTTTGGCATTTGAAGGACGGCGAGGGCGGTTACCGCGAGGTGAAGGGGCGCATTGAGTATGCGTGGTACGAAAACGAAACCGAATCCTGCTGGGTGCGCCTCCTGACGGAGAGCGGCCGCCGCGAGGAACCGGCCCTCACCGACATCGCTACCGAGGATATCAAGCACCTCATCGACTGGCGCAAGCGCAACCATATCGAGGTGTTCCGCCCGACCGTGCTTGGGATGAACGACTTCCACGCCAAACTCTGCCGCCTGTATTCCGATGAGGAGCATCCCGGGCCCAAGACAACCTGCGCCGAGTTCCTGCGCCCCTACGGCGAGCGTCGCGTGTTGCAGGTGTCGGAGCTGGCACCGGAGCAACAGTTGCAGCTCATGCAACGCCCCATCGAGCGCGTGAAGCCCAAGCTCCTCAGCCACTCGTCGCTCCGCGAAGCACTGGTAGCCGCCGATATCGAGAATCGTTCCCTGCGGTTCTGCTTCATCGGCGAGAAGGGCGGGAAAACGGATACGCGCTTCCGCAAAGACATTCTCCGCAACGAGCATGCCGTGCGGGAATGGAACCGCTCGGGGCTGACGCTGCTCTGCTACCGCGAGGCGGACGGCACATGGTCGGCTGAGGCGCAGGAGGCTTTCCGCATGGTCGCCCCCACGCTGGATGCCATGCTGCCCGCGGGCTCCCCGCTGCGCAAGCAGTTGGAGCAGGACGGCTTTATCGTGTATATCCCGCGCCATCAGGCCTACGGCAACCGAAAGGCGAAGTCGAGCGGCGAGCTGCGGATTGACATTCGCGTGAAGCCGCTCTTCGTGAGGAAGGAGGCCGCCGCGCTCTGCGCCGCCGCCGAGCAGGGCAGGGAGAAGGAGGTGCAGCGGCTCTTGGAGGCGGGCGCACCGGCCGACAGCACGGATGCTGCGGGCTACCCCGCGCTCTACCTCGCCTGCCGCGCGGGGCAGCCTGCCGTGGTGAAGCTCCTGCTGGAGCATGGTGCAAACCCGCAGCTGCGACCGATGAACAGCAACGATGATGCCGTGCTCCCCATCGAGGCGGCGGGCGGGAACCCCGCCATCGTCCGGCTGCTGCAATCGCACGGCGCGGCGCAGGGCGGCTCGGAGGGCCCCGCGCCGGGCACGATGCTCAGCCCGCAGGTGCTCTTGGAGCTGCTGTCGCAGGAGAACGGCCTCGCCGCCGCCGAGGAAGCCTTGGCGAAGAACCCGCAGAAGATAGACTGGGAAGCCCCCGCCACGGAGCAAGGGAACACCCTGCTGCAACACTTCGTGCGGGAGCGGAATGTCGAGGTAGTCAAGTGGCTGCTGGAGCACGGGGCGGATGCCAACGCCCCCGCGACGCGCTCCTCGCAGAACCGCAACAGCCTGCACGGCAGCTATCCGCTTTTTTACGAGCTGTGCTGCTACAGCTATGACAAGGCCGATGCCCCGAACAACTACGCCCTGTTGGAGCTCTTCCTGAAGCATGGTGCCGATGCGAATTATTCGGAAGACTTCTGCGGGCAGATGCGTTGGCCCCTCGGGGACTGCATCAAATGCAACCGCCTCGATCTCGCGCTGCTTCTGCTGCAACATGGTGCCGACGGCAACATCACCACAGGAATGACGAAGCTGCCCATCTTCTATGCCCTCACCGACTGCTCCGGTCGCCCCGAAAACGCCGATAAACAGGATCTTGTCATCAAGGTGGCCGATGCTCTCCTTGAGCACGGTGCCGACCCCAAACAGAATGCCAAGAAGCCCTGGCAGCCCATCCGCGAACACACCTTTTCCAAGGATAAGAAGGGCAACTACACCACCTCCGAGCCCATGCGCACGTGGATGGAGAAACATTTGTGATTTCTTATCACAAATGAGAGCGACAAACTGCTCATTGATCGACCTTGGTCAAAAAAAAGCAGCGGGTGTTGCCACCCGCTGCTTGGAAAGACGTTGTTGCAGAAAGCTCTTAGGCGTACACGCCCACGGCCTCGGCGGCGCAGGCAATCATGTAGTCTCGGTTGAGCTTGGCGATGTTGTCCACCGTGATGCCCTTCGGGCAGGCGGCTTCGCATTCGTACTGGTTCGTGCAGTTGCCGAAGCCCAGAGCGTCCATCTGCTGCACCATGGCGAGCACGCGCTTGTTCTTCTCGGGCTGGCCCTGCGGGAGCAGGTTGAGGTGCGCGGCCTTGGCGGAGGTGAAGAGCATGGCGGAGCTGTTCTTGCAGCTGGCCACGCAGGCACCGCAGCCGATGCAGGCGGCGGCATCGAACGCGGCATCGGCCGTCTTCTTGCGAATCGGCACGTTGTTGGCGTTCGGGGCGGAACCCGTGCGGATGTCCACGAAACCGCCGGCGGCGATGATGTTGTCCAGCGCGGTGCGGTCCACCATGAGGTCGCGCAGCAGCGGGAAGGCCTTCGCGCGGAAGGGCTCGATCCAGATGGTGTCGCCGTCCTTGAACTGGCGCATGTGCAGCTGGCAGGTGGTCACGTGCTTGCCGCCGTGCGGCACGCCGTTGATGGTCAGCGAGCACATACCGCAGATACCCTCGCGGCAGTCGTGGTCGAAGTGGATGGGCTCCTTGCCCTCGTGCACGAGGCCTTCGTTCACGATGTCGAGCATCTCGAGGAAGGAGGCTTCATCGGGGATGTTCGTGGCCTTGTAGGTCTCGATACGGCCCTGCGCCTGAGCGTTTTCCTGTCTCCAGACCTTCAGCGTAAGATTGAGATTAGCCATAGTAGTAATTCTATTTAAGCGTTAATGGTTTGTCGTTCTCTCGTCTTGGTCTTTACTTGTAGGAACGGATGGCGAGGTGGATGTTCTCGAAGGTGAGCGGCTCCTTGTGGAGGATGGGCAGCTCGCCCGTGCCGGTGTATTCCCAGGCGGCGACGTAGGCGAAGTGCTCGTCATCGCGCTTGGCTTCACCATCGGGGAGCATGTGCTCCAAACGGAAGTGAGCGCCGCAGGATTCCTCGCGGGCGAGGGCGTCGTAGCAGAGCACCTCGGCGAAGTCCAGCGTAGCGGCCACGCGCCAGGCCTTTTCAAGCTCGGCGTTGATGCCTTCCGTGCTGCCGACAATCTTGACATCGTTCCAGAACTCGTCGCGGATGGCGGGAATCTTGGAGATGGCATCCATGAGGGATTCCTTGGTGCGGCCCATGCCGACGTCTTCCCAGATGAGCTTGCCGAGCTTGCGGTGAATCTCGTCGGGCGTCTGCGTGCCGTGGATGTCCATCATCTTCTGGATGCGGGCCTTGACCGCTTCCTCAGCCTCCTTGAACTCGGGGGCGGCGGTGGTCACGCTGCCGGGCTTCTGCGTGGTGAGGTAGGTCGGCAGGGTGGAGGAGATGACGAAGTAGCCGTCGGAGAGACCCTGCATGAGGGCGGAAGCACCGAGGCGGTTGGCGCCGTGGTCGGAGAAGTTGGCCTCGCCGAGCACGTGCAGACCGGGGATGGAGGACATCAGGTTGTAGTCCACCCACAGGCCGCCCATGGTGTAGTGGGAGGCGGGGTAAATCATCATCGGCTGCTCGTGGGGGTCCACGTCGGTAATCTCTTCGTACATCTCGAAGAGGTTGCCGTACTGGCCGTCAATCCACTCCTTGCCCATGCGGGCGATGGCGTCCTTGAAGTCGAGGAACACGCCGCGGCCGGTGGGGGCAACGCCGCGCTCGTCGTCACAGGCTTCCTTGGCGGCGCGGGAAGAGATATCACGCGGGGCGAGGTTGCCGAAGGAGGGGTACTTGCGCTCCAGGTAGTAGTCGCGATCGCCTTCAGCCACATCGGAGGGCTTCATCTCGCCCTTGCGAATCTTGGCAGCGACCTCGCGGCTCTTGGGAACCCAGATGCGGCCGTCGTTACGCAGGGATTCGGACATCAGCGTGAGCTTGGACTGGTAGTCGCCCTTCACGGGGATGCAGGTGGGGTGAATCTGCGTGAAGCAGGGGTTGGCGAAGTAGGCACCCTTCTTCCAGCAGGCGCAGGCGGCGCCCACGTTGCAGCCCATGGCGTTGGTGGAGAGGAAGAAGACGCGGCCGTAACCGCCCGTGGCGAGCAGCACGGTGTCGCCGGCGTAGCTCTTAATCTCGCCCGTCACGAGGTCGCGCACCACGATGCCCTTGGCGTGGCCGTCCACGACCACGAGGTCCATCATTTCGGTGCGGGGGTGCATCTCGATGTGGCCCTTGCCGATTTCCTTCTCCATGGCCTGGTAGGCGCCGAGGAGAAGCTGCTGGCCGGTCTGGCCGCGGCTGTAGAAGGTACGCTTGAGCTGGGCGCCGCCGAAGGAGCGGTTGTCGAGCAGGCCGCCGTATTCGCGGCCGAAGGGCACGCCCTGAGCAACGCACTGGTTGATGATGTTGGCGGACACCTCGGCGAGACGATAGACGTTCGCTTCACGGGCGCGGAAGTCGCCGCCCTTCACGGTGTCGTAGAACAGGCGGTACACGGAGTCGCCGTCGTTCTGGTAGTTGTGAGCGGCGTTGATACCACCCTGAGCGGCGATGGAGTGCGCACGGCGGGGGGAATCCTGGTAGCAGAAGCACTTGACGTTGTAGCCCAGCTCGGCGAGCGTGGCGGCGGCGGAACCGCCGGCCAGACCCGTACCCACGATGAGCACCGTGTACTTACGGCGGTTGTTGGGGTTGATGAGCTTGGCCTCGCGCTTATACTTGGTCCACTTCTGCTCGATGGGGCCCTCCGGGATGCAGGAGGAGGGCATATAGTCGCTTACAGGAAACTTGATGTCGTTCATATCGTGTAAGGGGGGTAAGGTTTAGTGCAGGATGCCCGTGAGCACGCACACGGGGATGGAGATGAAGAGACCGCACACCACCACGCCGAAGAGGATGGCGATGATGTTGTAGAGCGGGCGAATCTTGCGGGTGTTGAGGCCCAGCGTCTGGAAGATGGACTGCACACCATGGCGAACGTGCATGAACAGGCAGCAGATGGCGACGATGTAGAACGCGGAGCACCAGGGGTTCTGGAACGCAGCGAGAATGTGGTGGTAGCAGTCGTGGGGGTCACCATTGAAGGTGAGCTGCCACAGGTGGAAGCCGAGGAAGGCGAAAATCATCACGCCCGTGAGCACCATGGTGCGGGAGGCGAGGGTGGCCTTCAGCGTGCCTTCCATCTGGTAGTGCGTGCGGGCGGTGTAGTTCTCGTACTTCAGGATGAGCGTGAGACCCACGTGCACCAGCAGAATGGCGAGCAGACCGAGGCGGATGGCCCAGAGCAGCCACGCGGGCATGGAGTGCAGACCCGTCGCGTAGGAGTCAATCCAAGAGGTGCCGCCCTCCGGGGACAGACCACCGAAGATGGTCATGTTGCCGGCGAGATGGCCCACGAGGAACAGGAGGAGACACATACCCGTCAACGCCACAAGAATCTTGCGGCCGATGGAGGATGTGACGAACTTGCATGCTGTCGTGATGATGTCGTTCATAGTGCAATAACGTCTTTTGCGCGTTTAATCTACCCCAAACTGCCGAGGAAAGCAAGCCAAAAGAGGAATTACGAATTACAATTTCCAAATTACAAATTTGAAAATTTGCGCGGCTTTGCCGCGGGGCAAAGGGGTGGCATCCGATGTGCCGCCGGATGCTGCGGATGCAAGGCGTTCAGCTTGCGCTGGTTGGCGTTATGCACACACGTCGGTGGCAAGGAGGAGCGCAAAGAATGCGAGGAAGATGGCGAAGGCGGCATCAATCACCGCCGTGTGGCGCAGATAGAAGCCGCGGATAGGGTGCCACTGGAGCAGGGCGCTCCAGAGCATCCAGCCGAGCTGGGAGGAGAGGGCGAGGGTGACGATAAGCGCGGGGGTGTACCACGCGAAGACCTTGCCGTAGGTGCTCTGCGGTCCTAGGGCAATGCTTGCGATAAAGAGCCCGCACTTGGGGTTGAGAATGTTGCAGAGAAAGCCCTGTGCGGCGAGGCGGAGCAGGGGGCGTGTTCCCTCCTCTGTCTGTGCATCAGGAATGTCGGATGTGCCTTGCCACGAGCGCGGGAAAATTTTCCATGCCAGCACCAGCAGCCAGAGCGCGGCGGCGAGGAGCACCCAGCGGCTCCAGCTTTGCTGCAGCACCCACTGCCCCGCTGTGCAGACGAGGAGGGCTTGGATGCAGAAACCCGCGTTGATGCCGCTGCTCACCGCCGCACCGCCGCGGAACCCGCGTGCCAACGCTGTGCGGAACACGAAGAAGACATCCGGCCCCGGGCTCAACTGGGAGAGCACGAGAAAGAGCGACACCGTGACGAGGCTGAGCAGCGCGGAGAACATGGATTACTCGGCGGAATCGGGATGCGCGAAGCTCGCGAGCGGTTTGACGGAGTTCGGCAGGGGGAAGCGGCCTTGCAGAACGTGGTCGGAGAGCTCGGGCGCACTTTCGTAGGCGGCGCGGAACATCTCCATCTTGGCATCGAGGTCGTCCGCGTGGTGCAGGGCGAGGGCTTCGGGCGTCTTGGGGACGACGGGGGAGCCGTACTCCAGCGTGCCGTGGTGGGAGGCAAGCAGGTGCAGCAGGTGCAGGCGCACGTGGTCCGTGGAGGGCGTGAGGGCGGCCCACTCCTCCTTGTGCTCGGCGAGAATGGCTTTCCAGAGCGTGTTCACCAGCTCGATACCGATGGTGATGTGGCCCAACAGCTCGCCGCTCAGGCTGTAGGGCATGGTGAAGCTGTGCTCCTCATAGGCGTTCTCCGCCATCTTGCCGCAATCGTGCAGCAGGGCGCCCGTGAGCACGAGGTCGCGGTTCAAGGCAGGGTAGGCGGCGCAGATGGCATCCGCCGCGCGCATGGTGCCCGCCGTGTGCTCCAACAGACCGCCGCGGCGGGCGTGGTGCATTTTGCGGGCGGCGCCGCTGCGGCGGAAGCGGGCGGTAAAACTGTCGAGAAAGGTGCGGCAGAGAGTGTTCAGGCGCGGGTCATGGATGGTATCGGTGAGCGCGGTGATGTCCTCCCATGCGGCCTGCTGGTGAGCGCGGGTTTCGTGGCTGCCGGAAAGAAGCGCCTCCTCCTCCTCCGGCGAGAGGGCGCGGACATCGGCGGAGGAAATCTCGATGCCGTAGTCGCTCATCTGCCAGTTGCCGTAAATCTCCACGGCGTCGTTCTCCTTGAGCGTGGCGAAGGCCCCGTGCCACGGCGCATTGTCCCAGACCTTGAAGCTGAGCGTGCCGCCCACATCCCCGAAGGTGAGCTCGAGGTAGGGCTTGCCGGTCTTGGTGGTTTTGGTGATGTTCTGCGTGACTTGGGCGTGCACGCTGCCTTGCACGGCGGATTCTTTGAGGGCGGCTTGGAGGGAGAGGATGCTGTCGTAGGTCATGGCGGTGTTGGGATCTCGTTTTTTCAGGAAAAGAAAAACCCGCGCGGAAACGGATGCTTGCCGCGCGGGGAAGAAAAGGGGTGGGCGCTCAGGCTCAGGCCGCAGGCTGCTCAGCGGGGGCGGGAATCTCGGCGGGCTGCTCCGCAGGCGTTTCGGCGGCGGGAGCGGGCGTGCTCAGCAGGCTTTCGAGGTCATCCGTGGCGGCGGGGGCGGGAGCAGACGTCGCCGCAGGGGCGGGCGTGGTTTCCGTGGCGGCAGGCTGTTCGGCGGGGGCGGCGGGGGCTTCCGCAGGAGCCGTGGCGGCGGGGGCTCCGTTCTGGGCCAGCGCGGACTTCTCGCTCTGGAAGCGGTGGTTCATCAGCACGGCCAGCACGAAGCAGAGGAACATGAACAGGGTGCCGAAGAGCACCGTACCCTTCTTGAGCACGTCCGTGGTCTGGGCACCGAAAGCCTGGTCAGTCATCTGGGCACCGAAGGCGGCACCGAGACCTTCCTGCTTGGGACGCTGCATGAGCACCACAAGCAGCAGCAGAGCGCAGACGATGAGGAGAATGGAGAAAACGATGTAGATGGCGGCGTTAAGCATGGTGTTATTGTATGGTAAAAATCCGGCGTTGTAAAGAGTTGCTTGCGTCAGGCGATGATTTCGTTGAGCTCGTTGCAGATGATGCGCTTGGGGGTGATGGGTTTGTCGTCGTACGCGAAGCTCATGATGATGATGCGCTCCCCCTTGCCGATGAGGTGCGCAGCAGCGCCGTTGACGATAATCTGCCCCGTCTTGGGCGGCCCCACCAGCACGTAGGTCTCAAAGCGGTTGCCGCTGGTGACGGAGGCGACGAGCACCTTCTCCCCGGGCCACAGCCCGGCGGCTTCCACGAGGTCCTGCGGGATTTCGATACTCCCCTCGTATTCGACATCGCCACGGGTCACCATGGCGCGGTGAATCTTCGATTTGAGTTGGCAGACAAACATAACGAAACTGACGAATGGGGAGATATGAAACGCCTTTTTGGCTCAAAAGTCAAGCCAAATGTGGGACGGACCGCGGACAATCATTGCCATCCCGCGCTGCCGCGTGGTAAATGAAAAGAGGGAAGTCGGAATGCCTTGCGTCGACGGAGGATGCCGGATGCAAATCACGTCGGATGTCGTGCTCATCCCGCAAGCGGAGCGCGACAACGGGAAACATCGGCGGCGGCTCCTTTCCTGCCGCCACGCATCCTCCGTTCGTGGCCGGATAGATGCGTCAATCCGCGGGCAGACGCAGGGCAGCCCATTCCTTGCGGGGGAGGTGGTAGTGGAGCACATGCACGCGAAAACTGATGAGCCGGCGCACATCGTCGCGCTGCAGCCATGTGAGAAAGCTGTTCGTCGCCGCTCTTTCCGCCAGATAGACCTCGGCCTTGGGGCCCAGTTGCGCCAAGTACAGGCGCGTCAGCGGCTCGCGGAGCAACACGCCGCACAACACCCCGCGCAGCAGGCAGCGCAACAGCCGCTCCGTCACTTCGGTCAGGGCTCGTTCGTCCCGGCAGCTTTTCGGCAGGGGGAGGACTGTCACCAAAGCCCAATCGGACTCCTCCGCCGGCCCGGCCAAATCGAAGACGGCGTGGCCGATAAAATCCGCCAAGGCCGCTTCCTCGGGCAAAGCGGCGCCGAAGGCCGCCTGGGCGGAGCGGAAAAGTTCTTCGGCCGTCGGGGTGACAAGGGGGGCAGCGTCCGCCGATACCTGCCAATCAAGGCGGGCATCACGGCAGCGCAGCACCCGCTGCGCCCATTGCTCCAACTGAGTCATGGTGCCAGCGTAGAGTGGGGGGAGGCGGAAGTCAAGGAAATTTGTGATATGAAATATGTGATTTTAGATTTGTGATTGAGAGAATTTTCTTATCACAAATAAGAAACCGCCCACCCGCGCAGGCGCGGATGGGCGGTTTGAAGCGTTTGAATCAGCGTGTCGCTTAGCAACCGAGCTGGAAGCGGTGGAAGGCCACCACGCTCAGCGTGTCGCCGAGTTCCTTGCCGATGTTGGCCACCAGCTGCTCCACGGTGATGGAACCGTCCTTCACGAACTCCTGGTTCATGAGGCAGCTCTGCTTGTAGAGAGCCTTGAGCTTGCCGGGGAGAATCTTTTCGAGGAGCTTCTCGGGCTTGCCTTCGGCGATAAGCTGGGCCTTGGCGATTTCCTGTTCCTCGGCCACGAACGCGGGATCGAGGGAGGAGGAATCCACACTCTTGGGAGCGCAGGCAGCGATGTGCAGCGTAATGTCCTTGCACATGGTGGTGAAGGTCTCGTTCGCGGAGGTCTCGGGCTTGCCGGCAGCAACCTGCAGGAGCACGCCCACCTTGCCGCCCATGTGGATGTAAGACACCACGGCACCTTCACCGGCGACGGTGAAGCGGGCGAACTTGCGGAACTTCATGTTCTCACCGATGGCAGCGCACTGCTCGGCGATGTACTTCTCCACGGTCGTGCCGTTGATGGCGACGTTGAGGGCTTCCTCCAGCGTGGTGGCGGGGGAGGCCTTCACGGCGGCACCCACCTCGGCCACGAGGGCCTTGAACTTGTCACCCTTGGAGCAGAAGTCGGTCTCGCAGTTCACCTCGAAGATGATGCCGTCCTTGCCTTCCACGACGGTGGCCACGATGCCTTCCTTGGCTTCGCGGTCAGCCTTCTTGGCGGCCTTGGCGATACCCTTCTCGCGGAGGTACTTGACGGCTTCGTCCATGTTGCCGTCGCACTCGATGAGGGCCTTCTTGCAATCCATCATGCCGGCGTCGGTCTTGACGCGCAGCTCCTTGACCATCTGGGCAGTAATCTCAGCCATGATTGGAAAAATCTCGGTTGGGGTTAGTGCTTAGGCGGCGGGCTTGCCCTTCTTGATGGCGTCCACCAGAGCGGAAAGGATGAGGCGGATGGAGCGCATACCGGCATCGTTGCCGGGGATGGGGAAGCACACGTCATCGGGGTTGGCCGTGGTGTCGGTCAGGGCGATGACGGGGATGTCGAGGATGTGGGCCTCGCGGATGGCGAGGTACTCGTGGTCGGCACCGATGGCGACAATCACGTCGGGAGCGCCGCCCATGTTGCGGATACCCTGAAGGTTGCGCTGCAGCTTCTCGCGCTCACGGGCGAGGGCGGCGAGCTCCTTCTTGGACATGCTCTTGTATTCAGGCTGCTTGTCGAGGTTCTCGAGGTAGTCGAGACGGGCGATGCTCTTCTTGATGG
>CALBJX010000087.1 GCA_937893015.1 uncultured Verrucomicrobiales bacterium
GGCGCGTTCTTGTTCTGCAATTTCTTCATTCATCGTGAGTTTTCGGAAAACGTATGCAAGCACTATTTTCAAAAAATGGCAATTAGTTTGCAGCTGCCCGCAATCGCGTTGCAGAATATGCAGGAAAAGGTGCTAAACGGCCTTAAGGCAACATCTGTACCGACTAACGATGAATTGAAAAAGACTGAACAAATACGTTTTCCGAATGGGTATAATGTGCAGCGGAGTAGACCTATTCCAACTAATCAATAAACAAATATATACACAATGAATGTAGTCAGTGCTGTTACGGATGATGGTCAATCGATGAACTTCTACGACAGAAACGGGAACATAGCCACACGAATTTTTGTTACAACCGGACATATCATCGGGCAACCCACCATTGGCGGGGACATGGTAACCGTGGTGTACGAAGAAGGTCAATGGCGCTATATGGCCCAGTATGACGAACAGGCAAACATCATCAGAAGGACAGTCATTTCCTAACACACTCTTCATTCAAAAACAACCAACATTAGTACTATGTCTCGATTCTTCTCCGTTCTCTGGAAACCGTTCGCGTTCCTTTTTTCTCTCCTGTGGAAGCTCATTAAGTGGATTTTTGTCACTTTGTGGCAGATTTTCTTCTGGTTGGTCAAAAAGATCCTGTTCCTTCTTTGCTGGACAAATCCCGTGGGTTGGGTGATTTTGTTTGTTTATTATTATCGCAAATACTCCCGTGAGTATCCCGGCCAAAGCCCGCTTCGCATTATGTCTCAGAAATTGGATAATATAGCTCACGGAAGATGAGAAGAGCCCCCTCGGCAATTTCATCAATAAGATAAGACTTTATCCCATCTTCTCTTCTGCATTCCCTCTTCCTGCAATCGTGCAGAAAGCCATGCATTGTGCATGGAATCTAACAAACCCCAAACAAATAGAAATCATTAACATGAGCTACAAAAAGCCCGAAATCGTTGCCTCCAGCGAGGCGACTCAGTCCTATGTTGCCGGTTGCCCGACCGAGAGACCCGTGAGCTCCAACTGCACATATTGCAATGAGAAATGCATGTGCGGTCCCCTGAAGTAAGAGAGACTGCACTATACCGTAAGCAGGGAAATCCTTGTTCCCTGCTTACGGTTTTCTGTTTTTTAGCCGTACGAAAGTACCCATCTCAGCCTTATGAAATTCTCCCTGAACGAGCATACCCACCTTCGACACGCGGGGAATGAGTCGCTTCTCTGGAATAAGCGCACCTATGCCTGCCGTATCCTGAAAGAAGCTCAAGCATTCTTGGCACCCATGGAACACGGCGGGAAGAAAGAGATGCGCGACATTATTGCTGAGGTGGCGCGGGCTTTTGCTCTTTCTCCGCAGGAGGTGGCGGAGGATGTGCGCGACTTTTATGAGAAACTTGCAGCTGCTACCTTTTTGAATGTTGATAGCGAGGAAGAAACCGCTGAATCCGCCAAATCGGCTAAACGTGCTCCTGTCTCTGCTGCGGAGGAGCAAAAAGAGACTCCCTTTCCCCTCGGCTCCTTTTATGAGCGCCACGGCTTGCCTTCCTCTCTGCATATCGACCTGACAAATGCTTGCACGGAGAGGTGTGTGCATTGCTATATTGCGGATTACAGACCGCATTTTCTTCCTTTGGAGCTTGGAAAGCGTGTCTTGCGCGAGTTCCGCGAGGCGGGGGGCATGACCGTTATGTTCTCTGGCGGTGAGTGTATGCTCCACCCTCAGTTCCGCGATTTTATCCGTTATGCCAAGGCACTGAACCTGAACTTTATCGTGATGTCGAATCTGACGCGCTGCGATGCGGAGATGGTGTCATTCTTGGCGGAAGTGCAGCCCCAGTTCGTCAATGTGTCTCTCTACAGCATGACGGCGGCGGAGCACGATGCTATCACCACCATCCCCGGCTCTTGGCAAAAGACGATGCATGCCATTTTAGCTTTGGAAGAGGCGGGCGTGCCGGTGCGGCTGGCTTCCCCCATCATGCAGGCGAATCGCCATGCGTTGCCGGGATTGCGGGAGTTTGCCAAGGCGCATCGGATGCACCTCATCCCCGATTGCGATATTTTCGGGCAGGTGGACCATGATTGCTCCAATCAATCCTGCGCGCTATCCCTTGCGGAAACGGAATGTGTTTGGTGCGAACACCGTGATTTGTTTTATAAAGAACCCTATACACCCGAACGATGCGCACCGAATGCCAAGGTGTGCGATATCGGCAAGCAGAGCATAAATCTCAACGCTGAGGGCGTGTTTTACCCCTGTGACGGCTGTCACGGCATCGTGTTGGGAGATGCGCACAAGCAAAGCTTTGCCGAGGTCTGGAACGGTGAGAAGCTACAGGCACTGCGGGCATTGACCAATCAGGATTTCGGTGAGTGCTCCCGGTGCGAAAACCGTCCTTGGTGCAAGGTATGCCCCACCCGCAATTTTAATGAAACGGCGGATATGTTCCGCCATGCGCCCGAGCGTTGTCTCACCGCGCAGCTCCGTCGAAAACTTTTCAGCTACAACTAACTCTCAGTACTATATGCTCCTTCGTCTCTCTGACCAAACATTTAAACGCCAATTCGGTCCGTTCACCTACTTTTTTCATCGCCTTAATGCCAGCGATCGCGTGTTCCGCGATGCGGAGGTGTTTTGTGAAAAATTGACCCGCATTCCCACGGAGAAATCCGAGATGATGGATTATATTCTCTCCGTCTATACGGAGGGGGATGAGGAGGAAATCCGCCGCGATTTCGATGCGTTTGTCTCTTTGCTGGTAAAAGACGGCTATCTGCTGGAGGGTGAGACCGAAGAGGCCTTGGATTCGCAGGAACAACACTTTACCTATAATGTGGAGAAACCGAAGACCTTGCCCCAATATGACCAGCCGAGGACGACCGATGGCGGTTTTTCCAAAATCTCACAGGATGTGCTGGGGGATTATTTCCGCGAGCATCCCACGCTGTTCTCGCTGCACATGGATATCACGCAGAACTGCACGGAGCGCTGTCGCCATTGCTATATCCCCGCATACAACCCGTTGTATCTTTCCTACGAGAAGATATGCTCGGTTTTGGATGAGTTTCAGGCAATGGGCGGGTTGACCATTGAGCTTTCCGGCGGCGAGTGCATGATGCACCCGGATTTTAACCGCATTGTGCAGGCCATCCGCGAGAGGGATTGCATGGTGGGAGTGCTGTCGAACCTGACGGTGTGTACGGATGAAAAAATCCGCGTGTTGCGAGAGGCGGATGCCACGGTGCAGGTGTCTCTCTACAGCATGACGCCTGAGATTCATGATGCCGTGACCTGTTTGAAAGGCTCGTGGAAGCGCACGGTTGACGCGATTATTCGTCTGCGTGCGGCGGATGTGCCGGTGCGCATTTCCTGCCCCTGCCTACAAATCAACTATCAGGGCTATCCCGATGTAATCAAGTTTGCGGAAAGTCTGAAAATGTCCGCCCAGACGGATTTCATCATCATGGCGAAATATGACGGCGATTGCTCCAACCTGTGCAACCGTTTGACGATTCCTCAAACACGGGAGATTTTGGAGGATGTGATTCTGCGCTCCGTGCCGACGGAGAGCGAGTATTTTGCCGTGGGCAAGAAAGCGGAGATGCCTTCCCCCGAAGCATGGATGGCGCAGAAAGTCTGCGGGGCAGGGACGGACTCGCTGTGTCTGGCGGCAAACGGGGATTTCTATCCTTGTCCTGCGTTCGGGGATTATGTTGTGGGCAACGTGTATCGGGATTCCTTGACAGAGGTGTGGCTGCATTCCGAAAAGTTGAATGTTGTTCGCCACGCCACCAAGGCCAAATTCCCCAAATGCGCTGTCTGCAAAGACCGCGACTATTGCTCACTCTGTCTCTGCCGCAACTACAATGAAACAGGGAATATGTTCACACCTGCCGAACATTTCTGTAAGGTGGCGGAACAGAACCACATTGTGGTGGATATGAAGCAGGAGCAGATGGAACGTGCGCATCATGTTTGATGCTCATGTCCACATGGGGTATTTCCCCCGTATGGGGAAAGCTGAGCCGTACTACTACTCCCCGCGGAGAATCCTCGGTGCGTTGACGCGCGCCGGGGTGGAGGAGTTCATTGTTTCCTCGACCAACGCCGTTTGGGATACCACGGGGGAGAGTATGCACGCGGAAGCGCGGGAAATGAAGCGTTTAGCAGGGAAGAAAGCTCATGTGTTCTTTTGGGTCAGCTTGCGCTATTTGGAGCACGACCCGGATTTATCGCAGTTGCCGGAGGGGGTATATGAGGGGTTTAAGATTCATGGGGGTGAGTCCGCATGGCTGCATCATCCCTCCGCGCTGTCGCGCGTGTTGAGCATTGCCCGCGAACGCGCTTTTCCTGTGCAACTTCATACAGGGGTGAATGATAACGGCAACAGCAATACGATGGGTGAGTATTTGCCCTACTGCCGTTGCTTTCCCGAAGTGCCTGTAGACATGGCACACGGGTGCCCGCATTCTGAGGTGCCTGCCGCTTTGGCGGAGTTGCCCCGGCTCTATGTTGATACTGCCTTTGTCTCTCATGAAATGGTGCAGGCGTGGCTGGATGCCGGCGCAGATGAACACCGCATCATGTTCGGCAGCGATCTTCCGGCACCGCAACGCTATGCTGCTATCGGTCTTTCCGCCTATCTACGGAGCGAGAGCAGCCTCTTCCTGTCGCCAAATATTTTGTCAGAAAACGCCAAGCGGTTTCTGGGTGCGGCATCTGAGTTATGCTGAGTTGCTGAGTTTTCGTTGACTTTTTTCTCCTGCTGCTTTCTGGAGTGGCAGATTTTTTTGCCCCTTTTTACAGATTTTTCAATGTTTTCTGACTTTTCTTTCAAAAAAAGCAAAATTTCTTCAAGATTTCGCTTGACGTAAAAGTTTTTGAGGCGTATACTTGGCGGCACCCCGCAACGGGGAGGCTCGAATGAGTGATTGTGAGTGAAACATCTTGC
>CALBJX010000088.1 GCA_937893015.1 uncultured Verrucomicrobiales bacterium
ACTTCGTACATCGTACATCGTACTTCGTACATTCAGTTCGACAAACTGCTCATTTCTCTATCTCCTGCAAATGCAAAAACCGCCGTTCCCTTGCGGGAACGGCGGTTGAAGTTTTCTGCTGTCAGTTCTTTAGTTGAACTTGGCGATGAGCGTCTGACGCTGGGCCTCCAGCTCGGCGGGCAGCTTGTCGCCCACGTTGTTGAAGAGCTCGGTCTGGGACTCAAGCTCGGCCTGCCACTCGGAGGCGCTGAGGTTCATGTTCGTGTTGAACTGCTCCTCGGTGTAACCGGTCAGACCATCGGTATCGAGCTCGCCGTAGGCGGGGGAGATACCCAGCTTGGTTTCCACACCGGAGACCTCGCCGCGGCAGCGGCGGAGCACCCAGTCGATGACACGCATGTTGTCACCGTAGCCCGGCCAGATGAAGTGGCCTTCGGCATCCTTGCGGAACCAGTTCACATTGAAGATCTTGGGCAGCTTGCAAGCGCAAGTCTTGGTGCCCATATCCAGCCAATGCTGCCAGTAGTCGCCCACGTTGTAGCCGATGAAGGGCTTCATGGCCATCGGGTCGCGGCGCACCTGACCGATCTTGCCGAAGGCGGCAGCGGTCATCTCGGAGCCCATCGTGGCACCGACGTACACACCATGGTTCCAATCGCGGGACTGGAACACGAGGGGCATCGTGGTGGCGCGGCGGCCGCCGAACAGGAACGCGGAGATGGACACACCCTCGGGGTTGTAGTACTCGGGGTCGAGCGTCGGGCACTGAGCGGAGGGAGCGGTGAAACGGCTGTTGGGGTGAGCGCACTTGGCGCCGGTCTCCTTGGCGATTTCGGGCGTCCAGTCGTTGCCCTGCCAGTCGATGGCGTGGGCAGGAGCCTCACCATCCATACCTTCCCACCACACGTCGCCGTCGTCGGTCAGACCGACGTTGGTGAAGATGACGTTCTTCTTGATGGTGTCCATGGCGATGGGGTTCGTCTTGTAGGACGTGCCGGGAGCCACACCGAAGTAGCCGTTCTCGGGGTTGATGGCGTGGAAGGTGCCGTCCTCGTGGGGCCAGATCCAGGCGATATCGTCACCGATGATGCTGGTCTTCCAGCCCTTCTCGCGGAGAGCGGCCGGGGGAACGAGCATGGCGAGGTTGGTCTTACCGCAGGCGGAGGGGAACGCACCCGTGATGTAGGACTTGCGGCCCTGGGGGTCGGTCACGCCGAGGATGAGCATGTGCTCAGCCATCCAGCCGTTCTTGCGGGCGATGTTCGTGGCGATACGAAGGGCGAGGCACTTCTTGCCGAGCAGGGCGTTACCACCGTAACCGGAACCGTAGGAGATAATCTCGCCGGTCTCGGGGAAGTGGCAGATGTACTTCTCTTCGTTGTTGCAGGGCCAAGTGACGTCTTCCTGACCGGGCTCAAGGGGAGCACCCACGGAGTGCAGGCAGGGCACGAAGTCGCCGTAGCCGTCGCGCTTGGGGTTGCCGCCGCCCTGGGTCTCGTCCTCCAGACGCTTGAGCACCTCAGCGCCCATGATGGTCATGATGCGCATGTTGGTGACCACGTAAGCGGAGTCGGTGATTTCGATACCGATCTTAGCGAGGGGGGAATCAAGGGGACCCATGCAGAAGGGAATCACGTACATCGTGCGGCCCTTCATGCAGCCATCGAGGAAGGTGTTGAGGATGGCCTTCATCTCGGACGGGGACTTCCAGTTGTTGGTGAAGCCGGCGTCCTCCTGCTTCTCGGAGCAGATGAACGTACGCTCTTCAACACGGGCCACGTCGGAGGGAGTGGAACGGGCAAGGAAGCAGCCGGGGCGCTTCTCGGGGTTCAGGCGGATGTAAGTGCCCTTCTCCACGAGCATGTCGCACAGCTCGGTGTTTTCTTCCTCGGAACCGTCGCACCAGTAGACGGAATCGGGCTTGCAGAGCTGGCGGACGGACTCCACCCACTCGGCAGCTTTCTTATGTGTAGTACCAGTGATTTTCATGGTGCCCTCAGCATACCACACCCCGCCGCCGCTTGCAACACGAATTTGCGATTTTCGCTTCAAGATTGCGGAAAAAGAGGTGAAATTGTGCCTTGCCCTCGCGCGTGTCCTGTGTTACAGTCATCCGCGAGCATGAAGGAAGAGCTGCCGAGAAACGATGATGTCCTGCACGACAGGCAAATCAACACCCTGACCAACGCGACGGGGCGTGTCGAAAACCGCCAGCGTTGCTACGTCAGCACCATGCCCATCGCCTTCTTCATGCTGCTCGCTGTCGCGGGGCTCTGCCTGTGGCTGCTGCGCCTGCTGAACATCATCCCGATGCCCTTCTGAGGGATTGGTGATAAGAAATAGGTGATTTCGCGTTGAAATTTATCATCGCGTAGAGCGGAGAGACAAACGAGCGATTTGTCAAGCTGAATGTACGAAGTACGATGTACGATGTACGAAGTGAAATTTAGGCGCGGCTGCGCCGCGCAAGAAAAAAGGACAAAGGACGCAAAGCGCAGATGAAAGGCTTGTAGCCTTTGATGAACGCTTTGCGTCCTTCTTCCCTTTATCCTTGCGAGCGTAGCGAGCGGAACTCAAACTTCGTACATCGTACATCGTAAATCGTACATCCCTACATTTGACATTCACTCCCTCCTCCTGTATACTGTTCGCGCTATGGAGAATCCGACGACCAATATCGATCTCTCGACGCTCGACACGGAAGCGATGCGCTCCCGTCTTTCCGAGCTCGGGAGCTATCTTTGACCTCGGTGGCATTGAAACCAAAGTTGCCGAGCTCGATGCCAAGATGAGCGCCCCCGATTTCTGGGACAACCCGGAGGCGGCGCGCGCCCTCATGAACGAGGTGAACCCCCTCAAACGCCGCTTGGAGCAATACCGCTCTCTGGAAAGCGGGCTCGAGGATGTGGAAGTGGCCGTGGAAATGGCCGCCGAGGAACCCGAGATGGCCGCCGAGGCCGCGGGCGAATACAACGCCTGGGTGAAGAAGCTCGAAGAATTCGAGCTGCTGACGCTGCTCAACGGCCCCCACGACAACGCGGGCTGCTATGTCACCATCCACGCGGGTGCGGGCGGCACGGAGGCCTGCGACTGGGCGAGCATGCTCATGCGCATGTACCTGCGCTACTGCGAACGCCACGGCTTCACCACGGAAATCATGGAAAGCACCGACGGCGATGAAGCGGGCATCCGCTCCGTCACCATCAAGATTGACGGCGAGTATGCCTACGGCTACCTCAAGAACGAGCGCGGCATTCACCGCCTTGTCCGCATGTCCCCCTTCGATGCGGCGGGCAAGCGTCACACCTCCTTCTGCTCGCTGGATGCCACGCCCGATATCTCCGATGACATCGAGATTGAGGTGAAGGAAGCCGATGTGAAGATGGATACCTACCGCTCCGGCGGCAAGGGCGGCCAGAACGTGAACAAGGTGGAAACCGCCGTGCGTCTGACCCACCTTCCCACGGGCATCATCGTGGCCTGCCAGACGCAGCGCTCCCAGCTCCGCAACCGAGAGGAAGCCATGCGCATGTTGAAGGCCCGCCTCATCCAGTTGGAGGAAGACCGCAAGCGCGCGGAGGCCGACCGCCAGTACTCCGAGAAGGGTGACATTGCCTGGGGCAACCAGATTCGCTCCTATGTCTTCCAGCCCTACCAGATGGTGAAGGACCTGCGCACGCAGTTCGAGTCCGGCAACATCCAAGACGTGATGGACGGGAATATCGACGGGTACATTGAGGCCATGCTTCGTCACAATGCGAACGCATAAGGGAATTACAAATTACAATTTACAAATGACAAATTGAAAAATTCGGTGCGCTGTCGCGCACGGGGGAACGAAAGGACGCTCGTGCGCGTGGCACGCCTGAAACTGTTGCAAGAATACGTTATGGAAATTAAGCCTGAAACAGTCAAGAAAGTTGCTTACCCTGCGTTGGCGGCTGTGATGGCAACGGCTGCGCTCACGTCCTGCCAGCAGCAACAGCAGCAACCGCTGAGCGGTGTCCCCCTCCCGCCGCCTGTTGCGGAGATAAAGAAGTAACGAAAGGGAGTGAGGTTTATGGAAATCAAACCTGAATCCGTGAAAAAGGTGGCCTACCCCGCGTTGGCGGTGGTGGCAGCAGCGGCGTTCTCTTCCTGCGACAGGGAAGGCGGGGTATTTCCGCAACCCACGGGTGGGATTCAGCCCGTTCAAATGCCCGCCCCCGAGGGAGAACCGCAGCCCCTCGGCGGTGATGTTCCCAAGATCATCACGGATACCCCGACGCCGCCGGAGGACATCGACCAAGGCATCCCCGGTGAACCCCCGATTGACAGCAGCCGGATTCAACCCGAAGAGTAATTTTTTCTATGGAGATTAAACCCGAAACCGTGAAAAAAGTGACGTACCCCGCGCTGGCAGCGGTGGCTGCCGCCGCGGCACTCAGCTCCTGCCAACAAACGCAGCAGCAGGTCATTCAGGGCGGCATCCGCCCCGTCGAAGCCCCTGCCCTTCAGAAGTAACGCTTCTTTTTTATGCTCGAAATCGACGTCCTCACCCTGTTCCCCGAGCTGATTTCCGTGCCCCTGTCTCAAAGCATCATGGGGCGCGCGGCGGAGAGCGGGCTCATCACCGTGCGGGCGCACCAACTGCGCGACTGGACGCACGACAAATACCGCCGCACGGATGACTACCTCTGCGGCGGCGGGCAGGGCATGCTCATGAAGTGCGAGCCGATTTTCGAAGCGATTGAGGAACTGCGCCGCGAGAATACACGCGTGATTCTCATGACCCCGCAGGGGCGCGTCTTTTCGCAGCCCGTGGCGGAGGAGCTGGCCGCCCCTTGCATGGACGGCGGGGATGCCCACTACATCGTGCTCTGCGGGCACTACGAGGGCGTGGACCAGCGCGTGATTGACACGCTTGTTGACGATGAGATTTCCATCGGCGACTACATCCTCACCAACGGTGCCATCGCCGCCGTGATTGTGATTGATGCCGTAGCCCGCCTGCTGCCGGGTGCCTTGGGCGACGAGCGCAGCAGTGTCGAGGAGTCCTTCTCCGACGGCCTGCTGGAAGCCCCCGCCTACACCAAGCCCAACAGCTTCCGCGGCATGGAGGTGCCCGCCGTCTTCCTCTCCGGCAACCACAAGGCCATCGCCGAGTGGAAGCTGGAACACGCGCTGGAGCGCACGAAGACGAACCGCCCCGACCTCTACGCCAAGTGGGCGGAAGCCCACCCCGAGCATTTTCTGAAGAAAAAGAAGCGCGTCAAGCAAACCGCCTACAAACCCCGCAAGCCGCAGAGCAGCCCTGCGGATTCCCCCTTTGAGGTGGACGCCGAGGGCGGCGATGCCGCTTCTGCCGCGCCTTCTGCCCCCACCGAACCGCAGGCCTGATGCCGCCATGCGCCGTGCCCTCCTCCTTTTCCTGTTCCTCCTGCTGTCGCAGGCTTTCGCGCTCACCGTGGAGCGGCACACGGTGGAGCTTGCGCCGTGGAAGCACAATGAAAAAGAGTTTATCCTGCTGGTGCTCAGCGACCTGCATGCAGCGAAGACGGATGGCGCACTGATGGACGAGGTGGTGAAAAAGGGGCTGGCGGAAAAGCCCGATGCCGTTGCCCTGCTGGGGGATTACCGCTACGGCATCGAGCCCGCGCACACCATGCCGCCCGCCGAGCTGGCCCGCCGGCTGGCCCCGCTCGCGCAGGATAAACGCCCCGTGCTCTACATCCTCGGCAACCACGACCAAGGCGAGTACGCCGCCGAACTGGAAAAAGCCTTCGCCTCTGTCGGCTTCTCCCCGCTGGACGGCCGCAGCCGCCGCCTGCGGCTGGACCGCAACCGCACCATGGAGGTATGCGGCGTATCCTTTGTCTTCGGGGCGGGCAAGTCGCACGTGGTCTCCAAGCTGCCGAAGAAGGCGACCGCGGGTGTGCCGCGCATCGTGCTGGCCCACAGCCCCTACATCTTTCTCAAAAATTCGTTTCCGTCCGTGGAGCTGGTGCTCGCGGGGCACACCCACGGCGGCCAGCTCTGCAAGCCGGACGGCACGCCCCTGCGGGCGCGGGAAAAATTCACGCCCGAGATGATGCGCGGCGGCTGGCACACCATGCCGAGCGGCAAGAAGCTCTACATCACCCGCGGCATCGGCTTCAGCCAAGTCGCCATGCGCCTCTGCTGCCCGCCCGAAATCACCATTCTGCGCCTGCGGTAACAAGAAGGTCTGACACGTGTGTCAGACCTTGTTGATGCAGCGCCGCGGAGAGCGCTGATGGTGCAGATGATACATCTCTTCATCGTTCTCCTTCCGCCCAGTCGCGGATGACGATGAGGGCGGAGCGACCGAGCACGGTGTCGGGGGCGAGCTCGTGCATGCGGCGGGCATAGCGCACCATGAGGTCGGAGCGGCTCTTGCCCGTGGTGCGGTGGATGTGGCCGATGGTGTAGGCGCAGGCGCGCTGCTTCTGGTTGACGGTGAGCAGCGGGTCGGCAAGGAAGCCGTCCGTGCGGGCGCAGACATCCTCTAGGGAGAGGGTTTTCTTCTCCTCATCGGTGAGGCCGCCGTTGTCGAAGTTGAACGCCCACAGCGCACGGGAGGTGTCCTCGGGGTCAGCGGCTTTGATTTGGTCGCGGAGGTCGGGGAGGGGCGTAACGCCCTCCACACGCGCGGATTCGAGCAGTTTGAGGGCTTTCGCTTCGCCTGTAAGCTCGGCGGCCTGTGCCACGAGGGCATCACGCTGATGCAGGGCGGCAAGGCGGTCGGCAATGAGCTTGGCGACCGCCTCGGGCGCGGTGTCATCCATCAGCTCCGCGCCGCAGAGCAGGGAGTAGCGGCGGTTGGCGGCATCAAAGAACAGAAGCGCGGGGTAGGAGGCATTCGAGCCGTCATCGGGCAGGGAGAGGGCACCGAGCTGCGCCTTCACCTGCGCCTCCTGCTCCTCCGTGGGGTTTTCGAGCATGGGGGCGAGCATGAGGGCGGCGTTGCCCGCGGCTTCCTGCACGGCGGGGTGGGCGATGAGTGCGCGGCAAAGAGCTTCGCCGTGCACATCCCAATCCTTGCCGTAGACAAACACGATGCAGCCGTCCGCCGAAGGCGCGGCAGCAACGGCATCAGCATTTTCCACAATGGTGGCAGCGGCGGCAGAAGTGCCGCAGTGAGCGAAGGAAAGGCTCAGCGCAGCGGTGAGAGAAAGAAGTTTTTTCATTTGGGGAAAAGGGGTAAGAGTCAGGAGGCTTGTTTGCCGTACACGTAGATGCCGTTGAGGTGGAAGAACTCGGAAACATCCGTGTCGCGGATGATGCGGATGAACTTCGCCTTCGGGGACACATCGCTGAGGTCCGCGGTGATGATGCGGGAAGCGGGCTCGCCGAGGTTCGGGCCCACGTTGTGCCAGTCGTCCGCGTTGCCTGTTTCGGAGTACTGCACCTGCATGCCGAACACGCGGGGGAAGTTGACATTCTGCGGGGTGGCGACAATCACCACGCCCGTGACATAGCCCAGCTTCGGGAGCTCGACACAGACCCACGGGCGCACCTCTCTGCCCGTGTGGAAGCTGCCGCCCGCGGGGGTGAGCAGGGCGGGGTGCGCGGCGGGTTTGTCGTAGCCGCAGGTGGAAGAAGTGGTCACCATGCCGCCCGCCGACAGCAGCTTGCCGGGCAGGGTCGGCACCTCGGCCACCATCTCGACATCGGGGTCGGGGCGGGGGCCGATCATGGCGGCGAGCTTGCCGTAGGTGGCGGCATCGTGCATCTTGGCGGCGGCGGTGAGTGCCGTGGCAATCAGCTTGTTTTTGACCTCTTCGGCATTGCCCTCCGTCTTGCTGAGCACATCGGTCATCACGGCGAGCATGGTGCGCTGCCCTTCGGGCGACATCCGCTCGCTGCGGCCATTGCCCCAGCTGAGGATGACGGGGGCGTATTTCTCATCGTTGATGACGGCACCCAGAGCCGTGCGGTACACGGAGAGGATGGCCTTCTCTTCCTCCGCCTTCTGCGCCATGTACTCGACCTGCGCGTTGAGCAGGTCCTCCATCTTCCAGCGGTCGGGGCCCATGTCGCGCACGCTCGACCAGAAGACGGCGGCGGGCTCATGCTTCGGCGCAGCTTGGCGCATGGCGGGGTAAATGTGCTTGATGAGCAGCTCGGCGGCGAGCTCGGGCCATTCGGGAGCGAGGGCGCGGCAGACACCCTTTTCTAACACTGTCCATTGGTCGGCAGGGGCGGCCGTGCGTTCCAGCAGTGCCGCGCGCTCACGCCACGCGATGTAATCCGACGGGTTCGTGCTTGTGCTCCGGGCGGCGAACTCGCGGGCATTCTTGGTGTTGCCGAGGCTCTCGTGCAACGCGGCGACCATGCGGAACCAAATGCCGAGCTGTGAGCCATGCTCATCGGGGTTGAGATACAGCTTGTCCGCCAGATGCAGGGAGGAGAATTTGTAGTTGTCGCGGAAGGGTTGCCAGTGCAGGCCGCGGTCCCAGTCCAGCGAGTAGGCGGGCGTCCATTTGCCGTTCACCAGCACGATGAAGGAGCAGTGGCCGGGCTCGCCCGCGGTGAGGGCGGGCACGCCGTTGGCACAAGCGGCGGAGGCCCCGAAGTGCGACAGGCTGCCGCAGACACCGCCCACTTCCTTGGTGAAGCGGTGGTGGTTTTCATCGTACATGCCCGCGAAAGCGGTGTAATAGTCCTCGCCGTGCACGCTGTCGCCGTACACGTTATCGAGCACATAGCCGCAACGCCAGCAGGCACCCGTGTAGCGTTGCTCGGGCAGATGCACGTTTTTCAGGCACCATTCCTGGCTTTCCTCGTAGCCCGAGCTGTGGTTGCCCTTCCAGCCGCAGACGACGCGGCGGTGGAAGAAGGGGAGCGTTTTAAAGGAAGCATTCAGCTCGCCCGCCTTCGCATGGCGGATGAGGAAGGCGGCACGGGCCAGCGCACGGTCGTAGTTCCAGCCGTAGCGGCCGTATTCCAGCGCGGTGGCGGTGATGGTGTCGCGCTCCCAGCCTTTTTCGGCGCTGAGCACGCCCATGCCGAGCATGAGGTCCAGCACGCGGGCGGGCATGATGCACTCACCCGTGAACAGGATTTGGTGCAGCCACTCGGGGTCGCTCGTCAGGCGGGTGATGAGCTCCGCGCCGCCCTCCTGCTCCAACACGCCCGCAAAGGAGAGCGGGCGGGAGAGGTCGCGGCGCAGCTCCGCCATGGCTTTGTCGAGCTTGGCAAGGCGAAAACGGGTGCTCTCGGCATCCGCGCCGCTCTGCTCCGCCAGCTTCTCGGTAAGTTCTTGATGTTGGCGTTCCTTGTCCGCCAGTTCGCGCTCCTTGTCCTCCTTGAACTTGGCGTAGTCCGCCGCGGCGGTCACATCGGTGTGCGCGAGCTGCCATTGCATCAGGAGCTGCATGGCCGTGGCATCACCGCCCGCCGGCTTGAAACGCATGGATTCCGGGTGCAGCGTCAGACTCCCCAGCGCCTGCCCGAGCTTCTGCTGCACGGCGGCGGTGTCCGCCCAATCCTCTGCGCTCAGCGTGGGCATCGCCTGCGCGACCTTCTGAGCGGCGACAGGCGGTTTCACGCCCGCTGCGCCCGCGAGCGGGCACCCCATCAGCCCGCCGACCAAAATCCAAGAGAAGAGATGTTTCATGGTGCCAAGATATAAAGTTTTCACCGCCGCTCACCTTAACACGTCAGCCCCTACTCTGCAATATTAAAGAAAGGGATTTGTGCGCGGAGCGGAAAGAAACAAAGGCTCGATACCGGACGCGAGGTGAAAACCGCTCGGGGCTCGGGGATTACTCCGCCACGTCGGCGGCTTCAATGAGGGTGAGGGTTTCCTTGTCGGCGTTCGGGGTGCCGAAGAGGCGACAGGCTTGGCGGCTGATGACGGATTCGAAGTAGTTGCGTACCTCGCGGGCATTGGCGAAATTCGCGTCTCGGCGGTCATATATCTCGCGCAGATGTTGCGCGGCGAGTCGCTCGGCTTCGGGGGTGAGCACGTAATCGTTCCTGCGGCAGAAACGGCGGAAGATGTCGAGGAGTTCCTGCGCGTTGTAGTCCGCAAAGTGCAGGTACTTGTTGAAGCGGGATTTGAGACCGGGGTTGGAATGGATAAAACGTTCCATGGGTTCCGTGTAGCCCGCCACGATGACGATGAGCTCGTCGCGGTAATCCTCCATAGCTTTCAGGAGGGTGTCGATGGCTTCCTGCCCGTAGTCGTTGCCGCTGCCGCCCTGCGGGGCGAGGGTGTAGGCCTCGTCGATGAAGAGGATGCCGCCGCGCGCTTTGGCGATGACTTCCTGCACCTTGAGCGCCGTCTGCCCCACATAGCCGCCGACCAGCCCGGAGCGGTCAACCTCCGTCAGCTTGTCCTCCTTCAGGAGGCCGAGGCGGTAGTAGAGCGAGGCGAGCAGACGGGCAACGGTTGTCTTGCCCGTGCCGGGATTACCGCTGAACACAAGGTGATTGGAGAGCGTGAGCGGTTGCAATCCCCGCTTCACACGCTGTTTCTGCATCTCCTGCAGGTGGACGAGCGTGCGCACCTCCTCTTTCACGGCCTCCAAGCCCGTGAGGGAGTCCAGCTCCTCCAGCAGGGTCGCCAAGGGTCCCGAAAGACGGCGGGTGCGGGGGGCTTGCCGGGTCGAGGAGCGTGTTTCAATCGGCTGCGAAGTCGCGCTCGTGTACTCGAGTTGCGGGAAGTGCTTGTCGTAGTAATACAGCTCCATCCGCCGGACGGCGTCCAGATAGCTATCCGCCTCCTCATCCGAGATGTACCCCTTCGCCCCGATGTAAGCTCGCCCGATGTCCGCGCAGAGTTGCAGAAAGTATCGACCCATGAGGTCGGATCCGAACACCGACATGCAGGCAATCTTCGTCACCTCTTCCTCGAACGCCGACAAAAAGCCCCCGCCGTCGGCGTTGGCTTCCTTCAGCTTCAGGAACTGCCTGTCCATGCCGATGAACAAATCCAGCACGGCGGGGAAAGAACGCTCGAAGAGCCTGCGGCGGCGAATCTCCTCCGCACGCCAATCTAACGAAAAGGTGTTCTCCTGCAGACCCAGCAGGCGGTTGAGGAGCACGGCCTCCCAAGGCTTCACCGCGCCGTCCGCCGCCGCCAGCAGGCAGAGGAAATCGCGCAAGCCGCGGAAAAAGAGCTCCTGCGGCGTGCCTTCTTCCTCCGTTTTGACATTCCATCGGATGGTGCTCATGGCGGCCGCCGTCTCCTGAAGCTTTGTCGCCACCTGCGTGATGCTTGGGGTATCGAGCACCTGCGCCTGAGCCTCCTGCGCGTCCTCCGCCGTGCGGGAGGGGAGGGCTTTGTCCTCCCAACCGTGGGAGAGCTTGCGGTCTGCCGCGCGGGTCAGCATGACCAGATAGCCGTTGCGCACCGCGCGCTCGTTTTCATCCGCCTCGCCGTCCGCTGTGAGCATCTGATAGCTCACGCTGTTCATGAGATCCACATACAGGCGGGTGGGATGGCTTCTGAAGTCGCAGATTTGCTCGGCCTGAAGCAGCACTTGGTAGGAATACGGCGGGCGGCTCAGATAACTGCTGTCAGCGATGCCCTGCTCCTCCATGTAGGTTTTCCACGCCTCCTCCGAGAGGTCATAGCCGAAGAGCGCGGCAATCTGCGTGCGCTCCCGCACGGAGATTTCACCATCCGCCGCCGCAATGCAGAGGAGGAAGCACATCGTATCCAGCATGAGCGCCTCGTGATAATCTTCCTCGACATAGACGCCGGCCAGACGCAGGCAGTCCTCCAACGTTTCCGAGTAGGTCTTGATGAAGGCCAAAAGATCAGTATGGGAGAAGGGGGCGGACATGGGAGATGGGGGCTAGGGTACACCGCTACTCTAACATACCCTCGCCTCCCTGACAAGCAAAAGCGCAGAGCGGAGCAGGCGACAGGATGACAAAACGGCTCGGCGTTTCCGCCGAGCCGTTGAGAAAATACTGTTTTCCGGTGTTTACCAGAAGATGGCGTAGAGAGCGAGGGTGAGAATCACCACGATCACACCGAACACCTTCGCGCGGGCGGAGGGCTTGATTTCGATGATGCCCTTGTCCGTCAGCACCACGGCTTCACCGCCCTTGGCGATGTTGACGAGGGTGAGGATGAGACCGCAGACGCAGACCGCGAGGAAGGAGACGGCCATGCGGTCAAGGAAGGCCCAGTCGGGCAGGATGACCCACTTGCAGGAGGCATAGGCCACCGCACCGAGCACGATGCCGAGCCAGCCGAACACGCGCGGGCACTTCGGCACGAAGAAGCCGAAGAGGAACACCGCGAGCACGCCCGGGCTCAGGAAGCCCTGGAACTCCTGAATGAAGGTGAAGATGCCGCCGAAGGCGGGGTTGTCGAGGAAGGGCGCAATCGCCGTGGCAATGGCGGCGCAGACGAGCACGCCGATCTTGCCGACCGTCACGAGCTGTGTGGGGGAGGCGGGGGAGCCGCACACTTCCTTGGCCTTGCCGTAGATGTCCATGGTGAACAGCGTGGAGGCGGAGTTGAGCATGGAGGCCAGCGAGCTGACCACCGCGCCGAACAGAGCCGCGAGCACGAACCACGCCCAGCCTGTGCCGGGCAGCAGGCGCTTGAGCAGCGTGGCGAAGGCGGAGTCGTAGTGGTAGGCGGCCAGCGAGGACGTCACGATGAACTTGCCTTCATCGGTGCGGGCCGCGGCGGTTGCTTCACCTTCCATGGCCATGATGGCCTGAGCCACCTCGGCGCGCTCACCGACATTGGCGGCGGGGATGGCATCGAGCATGGCACCCTGTTCCGCCACCTTGGTGACATAGGAGGCCTTCGCCGCTTCGTCGGCCACGGCGACCTCGATGTTGTGCTTCACCATGTTCAGAGCCGCGGCGGAGGAATCCGTGCGGATGAGGCGGGAGGCGTTCAGGTTGTAGATGACAGCCTTGCCGGAGGCGGCGGCATCCGCATCGGCCTTGGTCACCACGGCGGCGGTGTTCTTATCAGCCAGCGAGGAGAGGTCGTCGCGGAAGAGGTTGTAGGCAAGGATGCCGGGGATAATCACCACGAAGGGGATGAGGAGCTTGAGGAAGGCGGCGAACACCACGCCGAGCTGGCCTTCTTCGAGACTCTTGGAGGCGAGGGTGCGCTGCATGATGTACTGGTTGAGGCCCCAGTAGAAGAAGTTGGGAATCCAGAGGCCCAGCAGGTACACCGTCCAGGGCATCACGGGGTCGTTGGCAGGGCGAATCATGTGCAGCTTGCCGCCGATGCCGTTCACGGCAGCACCGCCGTCGCCGTCATTGAGCGTCCAGAGGCGGGAGAGACCGTCGCAGAAAGCAGAACCTGTGCTCTGCATGTGCTCCGCCGCGGCACCGGAGGAAACGGTCGCGGTGTCCATGAGTTTCTGGCCCGCCGTGGTAGCCATGTCCATGGAGCCGAGGGCCGTGAGGGCGAAGTACGCAACGACGCCGCCGCCCACGATGAGCGCGGCACCCCAGATGAGGTCCGTCCACGCGCAGGCCTTCAGACCGCCGACATAGACATACACCGTGGCGCAGGCCGCAATGATGAGGCAGCCCTGCCACACCTGCAGGCCGAAGTACACGGCCACGACATTCGCACCCGCGTAAATCACGGTGGCGGTGGGCACGCCCACGAGGATGAGGAGGTTGACGAGGGCCATCGTCACGCGGGAGACACCATTGTAGCGCTCCTCGAGGAACTGCGGGATGGTGAACACGCCGCGCTTGAGCAGCATGGGCAGGAAGGTGAAGGCCACAATCACCAGCACGATGGCGGCGAGCCATTCATAACCGGCAATGGCAAGGCCCAGCCAGTCGGCTGCCTGACCGCTCATGCCCACGAACTGCTCCGTGGAGATGTTGGCGGCGAGCAGGGAGAAGCCCACGAGCCACCAGCTCAGGCCGCGGCCCGCGAGGAAGTAATCCGCCGCGCCCTTTTCCTTCTTTTCTTCTTCGGTTTCCTTCGAGTCGCCGGACTTCCAGATACCGAGACCGATGACGCCGACAACGACGAGGCAGAACACCACCATCTCCCACGGGGCGAGCGCACTCGCTTCCGCCGCAGCTTCGGTGGTCTCCTGAGCCATGGCCGTGCACAGCAGGGCCATGAGACCCGGGATGTACATGAGTTGTTTCATGGTTTCAGTTGTTTATTTTGTTGGAGACTTGCTGATATGTGATAAGAAATATGTGATTTTTGATTTGTGATTGAGGAAGTTTGTGCGGCTATCGCCGCAGGTGTAATCAACCTTGTCTGACGTGCCGTCAGACAAGGTTTTTTCCTTTCGAGCGACAGCGAGACTCTCTTTCCAAATCAAAAATCTCAAATCATATATTTCTTATCACAAATCGACATATTCTCATTTTTAGATTTACGCCTGATACAATACGCGGGCTCCTTCGCCCGGGCGGGTGATGAGGTAAGCGGTTTCGATGCCCAGCGCGTTGCGGTAGGCCTCAATCATCTCCTCGGCCACCTGTTGCACGTCGTCGGACTTGACGAGCGCGACGATGCAGCCGCCGAAGCCGCCGCCCGTCATGCGCGCGCCGTACACGGAGGCGGCGGAGGGGATGCTGTCGGCGAGGGAGACGAGGGTGTCCACCTCGGCGCAGGAGACTTCGAAGTCGTCGCGCAGGGAGGCGTGGGAGCCGCGCATGGCGACACCCGCGGCGTTCCAGTCACCCGCGGCCACGGCCTCCGCAAAGGCGGCCACGCGCAGGTTCTCGCCGATGACGTGGCGGGCACGGCGGTAGCAGAGGTCGCCCAGCTCCGCCTTCTTGGCCTCCAGCATATCCAGCGTGGCACCGCGCAGGGAGGACACGCCGAGGATGGTGCAGGCGTCCTCGCAGTTCTTGCGGCGGGCGGCATAACCGCCGTCGGCAAGGGAGTGCTTCACGGCGGAGTCGATGACGAGCACGCTGACGGTGGGGTCCGTCATCGGCACGAGCTTGTAGGAAAGGTCTTTGCAGTCCAGCATCAGCGCGTGGTCCTTGCGACCGTTGGCGGAGATGAACTGGTCCATGATGCCGCAGGGCACGTTCACGAACTCATGCTCCGTGGCTTGGCCGATGAGGGCGCGGTCCGTGGGCGTGACCTCCACGCCGCAGAGGGCGGCAAAGGCCGTGCAGGCGGACACCTCGAAGGCAGCGGAGGAGGAGAGACCGCCGCCGCGGGGCACGTTGGAGTCGATGAGCATATCCACGGCGGGAACGCTGATGCCGCGGCGGCCGAGCATGGTGATGACGCCGCGCACATAGTTGGTCCAGAAGGGCTCGCCGGGCTTGTCCGTCTCGGCGGGGTCGAGCTCAATCATCTCTTCGCCGATGCCGCCGATCCAGCGGTGCTTGCCCGTGGGGGAGGGGGCAATGGCAATCACATTGATGTTGTTGAGCGCCATGGGCATCACAAAGCCTTCGTTGTAGTCCGTGTGTTCACCGATGAGGTTCACACGGCCGGGGGAGGCGGAGATGACGATGGGTTTGTGTCCGAAGTATTCTTCGAAGTACGGCGTGATGGTTTCTGCGCTGATTTCGCGTTCCTCTAAGTCCATAACAGGCATTATTTAGCACAAATACGCGCGGAATGGAAGCGCAAAATCCGGATTTATCATCCCTCTGTCCGGGATAGTTTTTCTAAATCACTTCCCTGTCCGTCACAATGGCGGGAATCGCATGCCCGCCGATGATGATGCGCAGGCGGGTGCCGGGGCGTGCCATGCGGCGGGCAAGGTAGGCCATCGCCACCCCGCGCCGTGCGTGCGGCAGCAGACACCCGCTGGTCACGTTGCCGATGGTGGCGCCGATGTCATCGATGATGCGGTCGCCGGCGTGCGGGGCATCGCTCTCCTGCTCACAACTCAGGGCGGCGACGCGCTTCATGGTACCCGCGCGGCTCTGGCGGCGCAGGGCTTCCGCCCCGATGAAATCCTTGGAAAGGTCACAGAAGCGGCTCATGGCACATTGGATGGGGGTCTTGTCGGGGCCGATGTCGCGGCCGGGAACGGCTGCGCCGTGCTCCAGACGGAGGCATTCGCGGGCCGCCAGGCCGCAAGGGGTCGCCCCTGCGGCAAGGAAGGACTCATACCACGAAATCCCCGCGGAGGCGCGGCAGAAAATCTCCAGACCCGACTCCTCCACCATGGAGGCGCGCACGAGAAGAAACTCCTCCCCGCCGCGTTGCAGACGGCGGAAGCTCATGGCCGGCGGTAGTTCCACCTCCGGCAGCACGCGGGCGAAGATTTGCTCCGCCTCGGGACCATAGAGGCCGAGACCGCTGTAGCGCTCTGTCTCATCCCGCAGCTCGATGGGGCCGTCAGGGCGGTGATCGCTCAGCCATGAAAACACCTCGCCCGCCACGCGCGGGTGCCCGAGCAGAAAGAAACGCCCCGCACTTTCGCGGAAGAGGAGAAGTTTGTCGATGATACCGCCGTTCTCCTGCAACAGCAGTGTGCGCTGTCCCATGCCGTCGCGGCAATGTGTCACGGAGTTGGAGAGCATCCCCTCCAACCAGCGCAGTGCGCCGTTGCCCGTGACGCTGAATTTGCCGAGATGGGAGATATCGAAAAGCCCCGCCGCGGAGCGGGCCGCGCGGTGTTCTTCGGAAATGCCCGCGTAGTGGCGCGGCATGCTCCAGCCGTCAATGGTGTCCATGTGTGCGCCGTGGCGCACGTGCAGCGGGGTGATGGGGGATTCGTGCATGCCCACAGCATGGCACAGAGGAAACCGGGCGGCAAGGGGTTAGATACAACTGTTTCACAGCCCGCGGCGCCCCTCCAGCGCACGCATGAGCGTGACGGCATCGGCATGGCCGAGGCCGGCCCCTGCGGGCATGCCCTGCGCGAGGCGGGTGCAGCGGCAGGGGAGGGCGGCGAGCTGTTCGGCAAGGTAGAGGGCGGTCGCTTCACCTTCTACATCGGAGCCGACGGCGAGGATGACCTCGCAGCCGGGGTGAGCCTGCACACGGGTGAGGAGTTTTTCGATGGCGAGGTCTTCGGGCATCACGCCGTCCAGCGGGGAAATCTTGCCGCCGAGGCAGTGGTAGAGTCCGCGGAAGAGGCCGCAGCGCTCGATGGGCAGCACATCGGTGGGCTGCTCTACCACACAAAGAGTGTTCGCATCGCGGGCGGGATCCGCGCAGGCGGTGCAGCGTTGCCCCTCCGTGGCGAAGAAGCCGCATTCGGGGCAGGTGCCCACGCTGTCGGCGGCGCGGGTCAGGGCCGCGGCCAGTTGGCGGGCTTCGTTGCGCCCCTGTTGCAGAAACCAGAGGGCCAGACGCTCCGCCCCGCGGCTGCCCACGCCGGGCATGCGCTTCAGCGAGGCGATGAGTTCCAGCACATCGTTGGGGTATTCCTGCGCTTTCATGCGTCGTCCTCCTTGAACTTGGGGGAGAAGAGCAGGTGGCGCAGGGCGCGGGCGAGCGGGCGGAGCTCCGCCCCCAGCCAGCAGAGCGCGGCGCAGAGCAGCACGTTGGCCATGTTCAGCACGCCGCCCCAGAGCACGCAGAGGAGCCCCGGCAGGGCCAGAGCCACCAGCGCGGGCAGCATGATTTGCACGCGGCCGAGGAAGCGGCGCTCGCGCAGCAGCACGGCGGAGAGCCACAGCGTGACCGCCACGCAGAGCCAGAAGGTGCCCGCCGGGCCGAGCAGGGAAATCTGCGCCTCCTCCGCGCCGATGAAGAAGGGGTTGCCGCCGAGGAAGCGAATCTGCTCCAGCTCCAGCGCATCCGCGAAGCCCGCGAATTCCGCCGCCGTGGTGAGGGCGAGCACAATGAAGCTCAACCCCAGCCAGCGCACCAGAAAGCGGTCGCCCACCGTGAAGCTGCCGGGCGGCGGGCAAAGATGGCGCAGGAGGCGGCGGAGACGGACGCTCATAGAGAAATGTACGATTTACGATGTACGATGTACGATTGGGAAGTGAGGCGCAGCTACGCTGCGCACGAATTTCAAAACTTCGTACATCGTACCTCGTACATCGTACATTCTTAGGCGACAAATCGCTTCACGATGAGCGAGGAGTTGTGGCCGCCGAAGCCGAAGGAGTTGCTCAGCGCCACATCCACCTGCATGCTGCGGCCCGTGTTGGCGCAGACATCGAGGTCGCACTCGGGGTCCTGGTTGAACACGTTGATGGTGGGGGGAACAAAATTGTCCTGAATCG
>CALBJX010000089.1 GCA_937893015.1 uncultured Verrucomicrobiales bacterium
AGATGCGGTGCTTGCAGTGCTCGGACCAGGTCTGGGCGATGACCTCCAGCTCCACATCCGTGGGCTCGCGGCCGATTTCGCAGAAAATCTGCTGCACGACGAGCATATCCTCCGTGGAGAGGGAGAGTTTCATGTCCTGACTCAGCTGCGTCAGCTCGGCTTCGCTGAGGTTGCGGACGGGAATGGTGCGGTATGTTGCCATATCAGTTTGCTCTGTTGTAAAGGTTACTTAACGCTCCACGTATGGATGGCGGGGTTGCAGACATCGTTGCAGAAGCGGGCGGAGAGGGCTTCCTTATCGCCATGCCCGAAGATGTACACCTTCTGGGTGATGGTGAGGGATTCCAGCGTGAAGGGAAGGCCCTTGCGACCGCGGTAGTTGGTCAGGATGGCTTCCTTCTCGAGGTCGAGCGCGCCCTTCTTGATGCCGTAGGAGATGCAGAACAGCTCGCCGTCGAGGGCGGGCGTCCCGTCCTCCTGCACCTTCTGGGAGATGGGCTCCACGAGCACGCTGCGGAGGTAGGCGCGGGCGGCTTCGATGTCGCCTTCGCACTCCGCGGTGTAAAGGCGGGTGTGGTTGTAGGTCAGCTCATCCGCGATGGGCGTGTAGAGCAGTTTGTTGGCGTCCGTCGCCGACTGGAAGCGGCTGAAGACTTCAAAGGTCAGAGTGGCCATAAGAGAGTGACGTGTTTCTTTGGAAAAACGCCCCCGTCGGCTGCGGTCAGTCGCGGGGGCGCGGAAAGGGAAAAATTACTTGCTGAGACGGTCAAGCACCTCGGCGTAGGCTTCCATGAAGCCGCCGAGACCGCGGCGGAAGCGGTCCTTGTCCATCTTCTTGCCGGTCTCGACATCCCACAGACGGCAGGTGTCGGGGGAAATCTCGTCGGCGAGCACAATCTTGGTCGGGTCGGTGGCGAGGCGGCCGAACTCCACCTTGAAGTCGATGAGGCGCAGGTTGGCCTTCAGGAAGAACTCTTTCAGGGTCTCGTTGATGGTGAGCACCTGGGACTTGATGTAGGCCATTTCCTCCTCGGTGGCGGCGCCCATCTCGCGGGCGTAGTCATCGTTGATGAAGGGGTCACCCAGTGCATCGTCCTTGTAGGAGAACTCGACGATGGGCTTCTTGAAGGCGGTGCCTTCCGCCACGCCCATGCGCTTGGAGAAGGAACCCGCGGCCACGTTGCGCACGATGACCTCCAGCGGCATGATGGACACCTTCTGCACCAGCAGGTTGATGTCGTCCACATCCTGCACGAGGTGAGTCTTCACGCCCTTGTCTTCGAGCATCTTGTAGATGATGAGCGTGATGGCCTTGTTGAAGCGGCCCTTGTTCTCGAAATCTTCCTTCTTCTCGCCGTTGAACGCCGTGGCGGAGTCCTTGTACTCCATGCGCAGCACATTGGGGTCGTCCGTGGTGAACAGACGCTTAGCCTTACCTTCGTAAATGGGTTCCATAGTATCAGAGAGGGCTGTTGTGGTGATTTTCCCTCGCGGGTACTATACGCGCGTGGGCGCGGAGAGTCAAGCCAAATCGGGCATTCCCGCCCATCAAAAAACGGCCTGACCATCGGTCAGACCGTTTTTTCATTAATCGGGAATGGTCATTATCGCTTCGCCTGGCGCTGTTGCTCGGCGAGCGCGGCCTGTTGGGCGTCCATCATGCGCTCGAAGAAGCTCTTCTTGCCGCCCTTCTTGGCCTTGAGCTTTTCGAGCTTGGGCTCGGGGATGACGCGGCGGATGATGAGCGTCTGGATGATGGAGATGAGGTTCGACGTTGTCCAGTACAGCGCGAGGGCGCTCGGGTAGGTGTAGCAGAAGAAGAAGAACATCACCGGCATCCAGCGCATGATGCGCACCTGCGTGGGGTCGCCCGTGGCGGGGGTCATGTGCATCTGCACAATCATGGACACCGCCATGAGGATGGGCAGCACGTTGATGGGGATGTCAAAGCCCAGTACGGCGAAGCTGATGAGCGTGTCCGTCTGGGAGAGGTCTGTCACCCAGGCGAGCCATTCCGCACCGCGGAACTCCGCCGCCGTCTGGAGCACATAGAAGAAGGCAAAGAAAATCGGGATTTGGAAGACCATGGGCAGACAGCCGCTCATGGGGGAGATGCCGTACTCGCGGTACAGGTTCATCATCTCCAGGTTGACCTTCTGGGGGTCATTGGGGTATTTCTCCTTCAGCTCCTTCATCTTGGGCTGCAGGAGGCTCATGCGCTTCATGCTCACATAGCTCTTGCGGTAGAAGGGCCAGATGAGCCCGCGCACCACGAAGGTCATGGCCACGATAGCCCAGCCCCAGTTGCCGAACCAGCCGTGGAACACGTTGATGAGCCAGTTCATGGGGTAGCTGATGGGCGTCAGGATGCCGTAGTCCATCACGCGGTCAATCTTGCGGAACTCGTCCGTCATGCCGTTGAGCATGATGTTCAGCTTGGGACCTGCGAAGATGTCGTAGGAAAAACTCTTCTGACCGCCCGCCATGCCCTCGGACTTGGCGGCGAGGGAGAACGTGGGCATGCCGAGCGCCATCTCCACACCCTCGGCTTCCTCCGTCTGCCCCTGCAGGGGGAAGTGGGTGGGGGCGGCGTAGTAGCTGTTGTTGCCGCTGCCGGCCTCGGGCTTCACGAGGGTGGCGTAGTACTGGCTCATGGAGCCGACCCACTCCAGATTGTCGCGGTCAGTCTCATAGATGCGGCTCTTCTTCTTACCGAACCCGAACCACGGGGAGAAGGCACCCACGCTGTCCTTCTCGAAGTCGCCGTCCTCCAGACGCACGAAGTAGGTGTAGCGGGAGAACTCGTCCTTGGAAATCTGCTGGCTGGCACCCGTATACAGGCCCCAGCTCTTGGCGTCCTGCGCCGTGGCGGCGGTGTTCTGCACGTCCACCTTCAGGTTCATGACGTAGGCGTTGCCATCGATGGTCTCTTCCCCCTGCTGCAGGGGTTTCAGGCTGTAGGTCTTGCGGATGATGAGCTCGCCCGCCTTGCCGATGAGCGTCACCTGCGTGTCGTTGCTCTGCTCAGGCACGAGGCGGTATTCCGTCGTGTCGAAGGTGGGGGCGGCGTCAGCGCTCAGCCCGAAGAGGAGGGTGCCGATGCCCTGCTCGGGGTTGCTGTTGAGCAGCACATCATCGCGGAGCTCCGGCTTGGTGCTGTTGATGGCGGCACCGAGCATCTGCACGCCAGAGATGCTGCCGCCGATGTTGCGGAAGTGGTAGCGGGCGACCTCCTTGCCGTTGCTGTCCTTGGCGGTGAGGGTGGCGATTTCCTCTGCCTTGGCAGCGGGCACGGGTGCCGCAGGCAGGCTTTCCGTGGGGGACGCGGCGGGTGCCGCGGGGGCGTCAGTACCCTCAGCCGTGGCGGCGGGGGCGACCTGTTCCGTCTTGGGAGCGGCTGCCGCGGCGGCGGCTTCCTGTGCGGCATTTTCCTTGTTCACATACCATTGCAGGCCGAGCAGACCGAGGCAAAGGGTGACGACGAACCATGCTGTCTTATCCATAGCAGTTAAGGTGTTTGGTGAGTGGGTTGGTAGTTTGGTGGGAAAGCTTTAGTCTTTAACGCGGGCGGGGGGCACGGGGTCGTAGCCGAAGCCGCCCCAGGGATTGCAGCGCAGGATGCGCCACGCGCCCAGCAGAAAGCCGCGCCATGCGCCGTGAATCTCCACGGCCTCAATGAAGTACGCGCTGCAGGTGGGGGTGAAGCGGCAGTGGCTGTTCGGTCCCGTCAGCGCGTGCAGGGGGCCGGTGAGGTAGCGCTGATAAAAGCGCACGGGGGCGATGAGGAGCCGCTTCATCATATCAGGAAAAATCTTGTTCCGCCGCAGGGGCGGTCGGCATGGGCGCGGGGATGAGGTGGGCGCGGCGCAGCAGCTTGCGGAAGTCGGCTTCCAACGCGCTGTAATCGGCAGCGGCGGCAGCCACGCGCGGGATGAGCACCACATAATGCCCCATGGCCAGCGGGTCGCCGTGGGTGCGCAGAATCTCGCGCACGCGGCGGCGGAGCAGGTTGCGGGTGACGGCGTGCCCCAGCTTTTTGGTGGTGATGATGCCGAAGCGGGAGGCTTTCGCCGTGCCGTCCTCGTTCGGGCGCATGGGCAGCAGCCCCATAACGAGAAAACGCCCTGCTTTGGATGAGCCTTGGGTGCGAACCATGGCGAACTCGGAAGCTCGCTTCATGGTCTGGCACCTCTTCAGCTGCATCGTCACAGGGCGTTTTGCTGCAACCTTGCTGCGGAGCGCGTCACATATCACGCCACCCCGCAGGTGAGGTCAGCGGATATCAGCCGTGCTGGATGGTGTGGCGCTTGTACTGCACCTCGGCACCCTTGGGAAGAAGACGCTTGCGACCCTTGGCGCGACGGCGGGCGAGGATGGCGCGGCCGTTCTTGGAAGCCATGCGGGCGCGGAAACCGAACTGGCGCTTGCGGCAGCGCTTGGAAGGCTGGTATGTTCTCTTGCTCATAATCTGTTCGTTTTGGTGTGAAGTGGACTGCCCGTCTCTCGACGGTCGGGGCGGTTATGATACCCTAAATGTGGGGTATGTCAAGACTGTTCTTGCAAAAAACAGAAAATTTTGTGCATAGAAAGGCGGGAAACATGATTTGTCTCAGGGTGTGCCGTACGGAGTTCATCCCAAGGTCGGAGTGTCGTCTTATTGCGCCGTTCGGCGGTAGGGCGCGTGCCCGAGCAGCGCCTTCATCTCACCCAGCAGGAAGAAGGAGCCGCAGATGAGGGTGCGCGGCAGCAGCTCCTGCTCCGCGACCTCAGCCAGCGTCGCGGGAGTGCGGACGGGGGCTCCGCTGTGGGCGCGGACACGCTCGGCCATCTCCGCCTGCGGGAGAATGCGCGGGGATTGCACGGGCGGCAGAATCCACTCGCCCACGATGGGGGCGAGCAGCTCAATCACCTCGTCGAGCGCTTTGTCCGCGGAGCCGGCGTAGATGCATCGGGCTTTCTGCTCGCCGTAGGTGGTGCGCCATGTCTGCACCAACACACGGATGGCGGGCGGGTTGTGGGCGCCGTCCATGATGACGTCGGGAAGAATCTCCTCGAAACGGCCGGGCCATTGCACCTCCGCCAGCCCGCGGGCCAGCTCCTCCTGCGAGCAGAGAAAGTGCGGCAGGGCACGCAGGGCGGCAAGCGCCAGAGCGGCGTTGCGGCGTTGGTAGGCCCCGCGCAGACCGAGCGGCATGTCCGTTATCTCCGCGGCGATGATGCGGCAGTCGGTGTCCATGCGCTGCGCGGCTTCGTGCAGGGCTCGCATGGCTTCCGGCTCTTGCGGTGCGGTGAGGGCGGGGCGGTGCCATGCTATGATGCCTGCTTTCTCCCCCGCCACTTCGTAGAGCGTGTGGCCGAGGTACTGCGTGTGGTCCAGCCCGATGGGACAGAGGACGGCCACATCCTTCGGCACGGCGTTGGTGGCATCCAGACGCCCGCCCATGCCTGTCTCCAGCACGATGAGTTCCACTTCCTGCTCGGCGAAATACATCATGGCGATGGCGAGCACGAGCTCAAAGAAGGTGGGCTTCGTCTCCCACGGCTCGATGATGCTGCGCACGCGCCCGATGAGGCGGTCCACATCCGCATCGGGAATCATCTCGCCGTTCACGCGGATGCGTTCGTTGAAGCTCACAAGGTGCGGGGAGGTGAAAAGGCCTGTCTTGTACCCCGCCGCCCGAGCGATGCTCTCCGCAAAGGCGCAGGTGGACCCCTTGCCGTTCGTGCCCGCCACATGGATGACACGCGCCCGCGGATACAGCACCCCGCACTCGCGCAGCAGACGTGTCACGCCCTCCAGCCCCAGCTTGATGCCGAACATCTGGACGGAGTAGAGCCAATCGAGGGGGGAGGCGGAAGTCATGGGAGAGTCACGGGATACGATGTGAGAAATTCATGCGTCTGCGACGCAGGATTTTTGACAGGAGGAGGATAGCAGGGATGGCGGGGGTTTGCAACCCAATTCCGCCGTTCGTGCGTGTCCGTCGGGTGTTCCCTGTCGCATTTCTTTATTGCACCGCGGGCGCTTTCGCGGTAAAATGAATGCAGCGGGGAGGATCCGCCCCGTCCCTTCATCATGAAAACGCTCATTACCAACGCTCACATCATCTCCCCCGGCATCGACCTTGTCGGCGGTTCCGTCCTGATTGAGGATACGAAGATTGTCGCCGTGCTACAGCCCGGTGAAACCGCTGAGGCGGACACGACCATGGACGCGGGCGGCAACATGCTGCTCCCCGGCTTCATCGATATCCACTCCCACGGCGCGGGCGGCTGCGACACCTGCGACGCCACGATTGAAAGCATCCGCACCATCGCGGACTGCAAGATGAAGGAGGGTGTCACGACTTGGCTGCCCACCACGCTGACCCTCGGCACCAAGACGCTGGCCGATGTCTGCACGGTGGTGAAGGAATACAACGACTCCCCCAACGGCTCCAAGACCCCCGGCGTGCATTTGGAAGGGCCCTACATCAACCCCAAGCAGTGCGGCGCCCAGAACCCCGCCTTCGTGCGCCCCGCGGATTTTGAAGAGGTGTCCATGCTCAACGATATCTACCCCGTGCTCAACATCACGCTGGCTCCCGAGATGCCCGGCGCGATTGAGTTCATCAACAAGGCGACCTCCATCGGCATCACCTGCTCCGCGGGCCACTCCGCCGCCTCTCATGCGGACTTCGCCAAGGCTAAGGCCGCGGGCCTCAAGCACCTCACGCACTTCTGCAACCAGATGAGCGCCCAGCACCACCGCGAAATCGGCCTCGTGGGCTCCGGCATGCTGGACAAGGATGTCAAGATTGAGATTATCTGCGACACCATCCACCTCTGCGCCGACATGCTCAACCTCACCTTCACCAACAAGAGCATCGACCAGATGATGATGATTACGGATTCCCTCGCCTGCTCGTGGATGCCCGACGGCCCCGGCCAGCTCGGCGGTCTGCCCATCATCGTGAAGGACGGCGTGGCTCGTCTCGAAAGCGGCAACCTCGCGGGCTCCACCCTGCGTTTCGCCCACGGCCTGCGCAACGTGCACCGCATCACGGGCAAGCCCCTCTCCGAGCTCGTCAAGGCGACCTCCTGGAACCAGGCGCAGAGCCTCGGTCTGCACGACCTCGGCAAGATTGCCCCCGGCTACACGGCCGATATGGTGCTCCTTGATGCCGACTACAACACGCTCAAGACCATCATCGACGGCGTGGTGAAGTACGAAGCGTAAAAAGGAATTACAAATTACAATTTACAAATTACAAATTGGGAAGTTAGCGCGGCTGTTGCCGCGAGGATGACAAGCACGGTCTGACGGACCGTCAGGCCGTGCTCCCCAATTTGCGAGCGATAGCGAGCCGAATTCTAAAAATTTGTAATTTGTAATTTGTAAATTGTAATTCTCAAACCATGCTCATCTCGCCTCTCGCTAAACGCCTGTGCAAGGCACAGGGTATTTCCCCCGATTCGCTTCGCGGCTCGGGGCCGAGGGGGCGTATCATGGCGGCGGATGTGCTGGCGCGGCGCACGACCCCGCCGCTGCGTCAGGCGACGGCGATGAATGATTATGCCATGCCGCCCACGCGCCCGCAGAAGGAGGGCTACTATGTGTACGATGCCTCCGTGGACATGGCGGCGCTCGCGGCCATCAGTCTGCCCATCGCCGTGCAGTGTGAGAAGGTGTTGGAGAATCGCTATTCCCTCTTCGACTACATCGTCCGCGCCGTGGTGAAGGCCTGCATCGGCTCTCCGGCGTGGATGGAAGCCTCCGGCAAGGTGGACGTGTTGCTCTTTGAGCAGAGCGGGCAGGACGCCGTCGCCATTGCTGATGCCGCGAATAAAAGTATTTTCCGACTGGCTAAGGAGACGACGCATCCCTCTGCCGCCCCCGCGGATTTTACGCCGCACATCATCGTCTGCGATGCCCGCACCACCCGCAACCAGGTGGCGGCGCATCTCGCGGGTGATCGCCGTCCCGCTTTCGCCTTCGTGGTGCGCGGCGGCTCCCCCAAGGTCGGCATTCGCGCAGGTCGCGAGACTTTGGCGGATTTTCTGCTCGACTATACCTTCTATGCCTCCGCTACCATCACCCCGCAGGAGGCCAACCGCGTGGCGGCGCGTCTTTTCAAACTGCTCTACGACCCCGCCAGTCTGCTTCTGCTGCCCTGAGCCGTTTCCCCGGCGCCCCCGCCCGGGTTGTCGGCCGTATCGCGCCCGACGGACGCACCGGGCACAAGCAAGGCGTTTTTTTATTTGCTTCCCCACCCTCTTTCTTGACGTAAGAGCATGCAGCCGCTAAAGTAGTCGCGTATGATGATTGCCCCATGCGCGATGGTGAGGGCGGCGGAGCAGAGAGCTTTCGCTGCCGGTGAGACAACGCCCGAAGCCCTGACGGCGGCAGTGGTGCGGCGACTGGCCGCCGCGCTGCGGGAGCACGCTGCGCCCTTCGGCACCGCTGTGGTGTATGCGGGCAAAGGCGGCAATGCGCGGGATGCGGTGGGGCTGGCCGCCGCCGTAGCGCAGAGGGTTGTTCTCCGCGCTGTCCCGGCGGCGGATGTTGAGGCACTGTGCGCCTTGGCTAAGGATTGCGGGGAGGCCGAGGTCGAGGTGGCGGAAAGCGCCCCCGAAACAGCGGAGCCGCTGCTTCTTATCGATGGTTTGTTAGGCAGTGGGGCAAGCGGTGCCCTGCGCCCGGAATACGCTGCCTTGGCGAAGGAAATGAACACCCTGCGTGCCCGCGGTGAGCACTCTCTGCTTGTGGCTGTGGACCTCCCGAGCGGGCTCAACGGCGACACGGGGGAGGCGGATGCCGATGCCGTGTGTGCGGATGTCACCTGTCCCATCGGCTGCGTGAAGCCCGGGTTGCTGGCTGACGGCGCAGAGAATTTTTCGGGGCGGCTTCTGCCCGTTGAGCTGCCGGGAATCGGGCTTGCGCCCTCCACGGAGGACCGCGTGCTTTCGGCGGAGGAGGATATCGTGCATCTGCCCCGCCGCGCTGCCTCCTGTTTCAAGAACCGCGCGGGTCGTGTGGTGATCGTTGCGGGATCCGTAGGCATGCTGGGTGCGGCACAGCTCTGCGCGGAGGCGGCCTTGCATGCGGGCGCGGGCTTGGTCGTGCTCTATTGCCACCGCAACACCTACCCGCTGCTCGCCGCGCGTGTCGCCCCCGAGGTGATGGTGCAGCCCGTGGCGAGCTATGCGGATATTGCGGAGCCGAACGCGCAGGCCCTCGTCATCGGCCCCGGGCTCGGCAAGCTCGATGAGGCGGAAGCCGCTGCACTGCACACGCTCGCCTGTTCCTTTGCGGGCACTGTGGTGTTGGATGCGGACGGGCTCAACCTTGCCGCCGCGCAGAGATGGACGTTTTCCCCGAACATGATTCTCACACCCCACCCCGGCGAGATGCGCCGCCTTGACCCGAGAACACCCACCTCACGCCGCGAAACCATGCGCCGCTTCCTCGCGGAGCACGATGTCACGCTGCTGCTCAAGGGCGCCCGCACCCTCATAGCCGACCGCCGCGCCGCGTGGTACAACAGCACAGGCGGGCCCTACATGGCCAACGGCGGGCAGGGGGATGTGCTCTCGGGGGTCATCGGGGCTCTCGCCGCGCAGGGGTGTCTGCCGCTGCAAGCTGCCGCCATGGGCGCCTATCGCTGCGGGCTTGCCGCCGAGCAGGTGTACCTGCGCCGCTTGCGGGAGCGTGCCGTGTTCCCTCATGTCGTCACGGCTGCACAGCTGATGCCGTGACAGCCCGTGCGCCCGCTCACCCCTCCTCGGCATGGGCGCAGGCGCATGTTCAGGCTCAGGCCGCGGGGAGAAAAAATGTTTTCCGCCCTTTCCGCGCGGACTTTCCGCTTGAAACGCCCGTTGAGCGTGCTATAATGGGCGCGTTATGAGTACAGATGCTACGACAACTCAGCTGCCCGCCTCCGTGCGGCGCTATGCCGTCTACCTGATGGTGATGGCCGGTCTCGGCGGTCTTTTGTATGGTATCGACGTCGGCGTGATTGCTGCCGCCCTGCCTTACATCGAGGCCACCACTACCTACACCCCGCAGCAGCTCTCCGTCGTCGTGGCGGCCGTGTTGCTCGGTTCCGTGCTTTCCTCCCTGTTTGCCGGCATGCTGGCGGAGTGGCTGGGCCGCAAGAAGGTGATTATCATCTCCGCCCTGCTCTTCACGCTCAGCATCCCCGTCATCTGCTTCTCCAACAACGTGTTTGAGATGCTCATGGCCGGCCGTATTCTGCAGGGTGCCTCCGCCGGTCTCGTCGGCGTGGTGGTGCCCATGTATCTGGCGGAATGCCTTGACGCCAACTCCCGCGGCAAGGGCACGGGCATGTTCCAGTTCCTGCTGACCGTGGGTCTGGTGTTCGCCGCCGTCATCGGTCTGGCCGTGACCTCCATCGTCGGTGCCGCCAACGATGTGACCATCAACCCGACCACCAAGACCATCGCCTGGCAGACCATCTTCTGGTGCTCCGCCCTGCCCGGTCTCATCCTCTTCTTCGGTGCCTTCAAGCTGAAGGAATCCCCCCGCTGGCTGTACCGCCGCGGCCGCCGCGATGAAGCCCTCTGCGCCCTCGCCGCCAACAATGGTGATGAAGCCGCCCGCGAGATTCTTGCGGAGATGGAGGCCTCCGACGCTGCGGAAGCCAAGGCCGCCGCTGATGCTGCGGAAGCCGCCAAGGGCGACTCTCTCTGCCAGCGCAAGTACATCATCCCCTTCATCCTCGCCGTGGTGGTGCTCGCCTGCACGCAGGCAACGGGCATCAACTCCGTGCTGAACT
>CALBJX010000090.1 GCA_937893015.1 uncultured Verrucomicrobiales bacterium
AGATGAGGCGGGCGGTGAGGCGCACGTTCTGGCCCTTGCGGCCCTTGGCCTTGGCGGCGGCCTTGTCATCGGCCACGGTGACGGTGACGACGCGCTTCTCCTTGTCCACCTTTACGCTCAGGGGCTCGATGGGGGCGAGGGAATCCGTCACGAGGGCGGCCTTGTCATCCGTGTATTCGAGGATGTCCACCTTCTCGTGGTTGAGCTCGTTGACCACGTTCTTCACGCGGGCACCGCGCATGCCGACGCAGGCGCCGATGGGGTCGATGTTCTCATCCGCGCTGCGGACAATCATCTTGCTGCGGTAGCCGGCCTCGCGGACGATGCGGACGATTTCCACGGTCTTTTCGGCGATTTCCATCACCTCGTTCTCAAAGAGGCGGCGCACCAGGTTGGGATGGCTACGGGAGAGGATGAGCTCGTTGCCGCGCACGCTGTCGCGCACCTCCACGATGTAGAAGCGCATGCGGTCGCCGCTGGTGTATTCCTCCCCGGGGATGCGCTGGCGCAGGGGGACGATGCCCTCGAACTTCTCCACCTCCACGATGACGTCGCCCTTGTCGTAGCGCTTCACGATGCCGGTCACCACCTCACCGCAGCGGTCGCGGAAGGCGTCGGCGAGCATTTCCTGCTCGGCCTTGCGGATGCGCTGCTGCATGGTCTGGCGGGCGGTTTGCACGGCGATACGGCCGAAGTCGGGGGGCGTGATGTTCACGGAGAGGGTTTCGCCCGCTTCGTAGGTTTTGCCCTTCTTGGCACCCGCAGCCTGAGCCACGGAGAGAGCCACCTCGTTGAACTTGTCGCGCAGCTCCTCATCAGGCACGATGGTCATGGTCGCCTTGATTTTGACCGTCCCCTTCTGGGGATTGACGACGGCACGGATGTCGCGGATGCGCTCCGCACCCGGCACCATCTTGGAGTAGGCGGTGAGGAAGGACGCTTCAAGAGCCTGAATCACGCGTTCGCGCGTCAGGTCTTTCTCGCGGACGTAGAAATCAATCAATGCGGTGATATCGCTGGAGGCCATGGTTTTTCGTGTGTTGTGGTTTGATGATGAACGGGCTACAAAAAAAGAGCGGGTCGCCGACCCGCCCCGATTCTCATAGCAGACCGGAACTTTACGGGGTTAAGTTAGCAAAAGAACTCCCGGATGTCAAGTTTTTTATCCTAAAAAATCCGCGAAAAATCAATAGGTTCCGAAGGAGAGAAGCAGTCGTGAAGGAAGATAAATCCCCCTTTGTTGCTCAGACTGCCGTTTCCGTCTGCATTATTCGGAATTATACGGCGATTTTGCTTGCCTCTGTATCGCATTTGCTGTAATATGCGATTCATCAGAGAGGTCCGGATGCTCCCTATCACGTGAACGGACTCCGAGCCCATTCTGATGCGCTTTCAAAATATTACAACATCAAAATATGAAAAAAACACTATTCCTCAGTGCTATCCTCGGTGCTACCCTGTGCGGTAGTGCGTTTGGGACTACCACATGGAACGGTCAGGCCCGGGAGTACTACAATGCGGTCACCGGGGCGGATGGCTCCAAGTCGAACGTCTATGTCCTGTACAGCCGCAATCAGGATAATCTTGCTCTCACTACTGATGAAGCAAACTTCGACGTCAGCCCTGATGATAACGCCGTAACAGCCACGGTGCTCAATATGGAATCCACCACAGCCGGGGCGAATTTCTACATCAGCCCCAACGCATGGGGGTACAGCCGCTCGTTTGCTTCTCTGACCATTGAAGAAGCCACGCTGAACGGCGCGAATCTCAAGGTCTATAACAGCACGGAAGGTGGCACGATTAATGCGACCATCAAGAATATCTCGGGCACGCTCGGCAGCGTCGATAATACGGGTACGCTGACCATCGGAACGTCCGAGAGCTCCACCTCTATGTCTGGCGCCATATCCAACAGCGGCACGATGGTGCTCAACGGCACGTTTACGTTTGATGTGAGCGACATGGGGCGATACACGATGGTGGATCAAGGCAGTATGACGGCTCCCGAAGCGGGGCAAAACGGATTTGAATCCGGCACCGCTACCTATGCGCTCATCAGCGGTCTGACGAATCTGACATACTCGGGCGCCACCCTGCAAACGACAGCCGGAGATACGGTTTCCGCAGGCAATGACGCACTCACCGTGACAAAGAATGGTCAGGGCACCAAGTATTACATTCAGAACGGCGGCGAGGTGCAGCTGAGCACCATCAAGGAAGCCGGTTCCGTCAGTGCCGTCCATGTGAGTGATGGTACGCTCGCCATCGACACGACAGGCATCGGGTTAACGGATGTGACCGGTGAAGGCAACGTCGTTCTCAGCCAGGACGCGACGGTGGCCGGCGGTTCGTCCACGACCGTAACGGGTGCGCTGACGGTGAACGGAGTGCAGCTGACTGTCGGTGACGGCGATGGAAAGACCGCTTCTATCAGCAGCTTCGGCTCCGTGGTTCTGGACGGCGGCACCATCAGGTTCAACAACAAGCTCGATACATTCAACAATGTGACTGTTGAGAGCGGCAAGACCGGTACCATTAACTCCTTTGATATGGGCGCCCGTGCAGACGGCGCGGCTCTGACCTTGGCCGGCACCACGACTGTCAATGGTGAGCTGACGATTCAGAACCAATGGAATGCTCAGTTCGTTGTTGATGATTTGTCGGGTACCGGTACGTTGAACATTAAGGGAACGAATGGAGGAGACTCCGGCAGCGAGCCTGCCTACTACTCGATGAAACTCGATAACTTCAGCGGCACCATTGCCATTGCAAGCAGCAATGCTACGGTGAAGCGTACCTTCGCGAACCTCTCGGAGCTGTCCGCTGCGCAGACCAACTACACGGTGACCGGCGGCACCATTACCAATGTGTGCACGGCAAACTTCAGCGAGGGCGAGGTCACGCTGGGCGATACCGCCTGCGAGATTTCCGGTACTATTTCCGGCGGCACGATTAACGGCGGGAGCGCCGACGTGACGATTTCCGGCAACGTGACAGGGGGCACCATCAATGGTAATAACCATATCACGATTTCCGGTCAAATCTCCGGCGGTTCCGTTGAAAATGCCACCCTGAGCGGCAATGTTATCAGCGGAGGCTCCATCAACAATGTCACCTTGGCTGCCGGCGAGCGTCTCAATGTTCAGGGCGGCGGTTCGGTGACCATCGGTAACGTCACACACGCAACCACGGGTGGTTCGTATGGCTATGGCCTCATTGTGAACGGAAACACGGCGTTGACGATGAACGGCGAAGCTGATTTTACCAGCAACGAATACAGCAAAATCGGCATCCAGAATGGTTCCTCTCTTATCGTGGCGAATGGCGGTGATGTCACCTGCAGCCAACTCGGCTGGAGCGACAATTCGATGAATGGCACCACGATTGTTAATGAAGGCGGTTCTCTGGCGGCGACGAGCGCTTATGTGAAAAGCTTCACCAATGCCGGCACAACCGAGATGTCAGGCTCTCTGAATGCCGAGACTATCGTCAACAGCGGCTCGCTGACGGTGAACGACCTTGCGGCCCTCTCCAACGGGGCTGATGTCACGTTGAACGGCGGTTCCCTGGACATTAAGAATGAGGCCCGTATCGCCTCCTTGACGCTCGGAACCGGTGCGGAGATCACCATCAACGACCATGCCGGTACGCTCACCACCAGCGCCCTGACGGTGAACGGCGACAGCACGGTGAACGCCAACCTCGTCTTTGCTGAGAATAGTGCCATCAGCTTCACGGAGGGCTCCGTGACGCTCGGTTGCAATATCGATTTCGGCACGGGCACGACCATCGCCCTCGGGGAGAGCTACCTCGATACCCTCCGAACCGATGGCAAGGTGCTTCTCTTCTCGGATGTGGAGCATTACAGTGACAATCTGGAGTCCATCGCCGTGACAGGCAACTTCACGGGCGGTCATCTCCTTGCTGAGTTGCAAGGCAACGGCACATACAATATCTACGCCACGCCTGAACCTGCTACTGCGACTCTGAGTCTGCTGGCTCTCGCCGGTTTGGTGGCTCGCCGCCGTCGCCGCTGAACCTAGGCTACAGCTTCATTTTCAGCCTCCGCTCTTCATCGAGCGGAGGTTTTTTATCTCTCTCAGCAGCACCTAATGAGCTGACATTTCGGCAAACGTTGTAAGCCCCCCTGATAAAATCCAAGAGTTGTAGGGATATTGTGATAAGAAATATGTGATTTGAAATTTTTGATTCGGGAAATGAGTGCGGCTTCCGTCTCCGCTGACGGACGCTCCGCCGAGACAAGGCCGCAGCAAGGATAGAAAAACCTGTCTGACGCATGCGTCAGACAGGTTTCCTCATTTCGCGCCGTCCCTGTTATCAAGCTCAATCGCGAGGGATGGCAGGAGTATCAATCGTTATGCTCCGTCTCGGCTTCCTTGGCCTCTCGCTCCATCCGTTGGTGGGCCTCCTCGCGCAGAATTTGGTCGTAGCGGTCCTGCTCGCGGGTATAGACCGCTTCCGCTTGTTCGCGGAATCGCAGGGCGTTCACGGTGAGATCGCGCCATGTCCCGCGGTGGCGGGCGCGGACTGCATTCGCAGCGTCGCGGAGCTTGCAGATCTCGTACTTGGTGGTCGGCTTCATGTAGGCGTCGGCAAAGGAGAGGCAGCCCTCGGCGTCAAAGCACGGGGAAGAGCTGAGAAAATCCTTGACGTCGAACGTCCATTTGGGGTGGGAGTCGCGGAAGAGGAGATTGAGATCGCCCGCCAGCGCACTCGGCGGCTGGATGAGGAAGGTAAAGCCGAGCAGCACGATGAGGGCAAAGCCCGTGCGCAGGTGACGCAGGAACTGCCCGCCGCGGATATAGCTGAGCAGCAGACCGATGCCGACCAGGCCGCAGAGCATCAACTCACCCGCCAGCACGCGGTCGCAGGTGAAGCCGTAGTCGTCAATCTGGAAGAAGAGGCGCAGGAACACGCTGACGGCGAGCAGCGCGGTCTGGAACACCAGCAGATAGCCGAGCAGCACGGCGACACTGCTTTGGCGGGCGGCGCCGCGGCTGCGGAAGAGCAGCAGCAGCAGACCCGCCGCCAGCACGGAGGCGATAATGATGGACTGCGCACCATCATGCAGATACTGCGTCTGCGAGATGCCTTCGGGAATGCGGCGGAACCACAGGTACACGATATCCGTGCTCGTGGCGATGGCGAAGGCGGCATTGATGCCTGTGAGCGCAAAGCTCGGCAGGTGCGGCAGCAGACTCTTGCCGGGAGTGGCCGCGGGGCGGGGTGCAGCGGGAGGCACGCTGTTGCGGGCAAAGGTGAAAAGGCCGAAGCCGGTGAGCCCGATGACCCACACCAGTGCGTGGGCCCAGATGGTCATGTCCAGATGCAGGAAATCCAAGAGCTTGTTCCAGTACTCACAAATGACTTCCCACGCCATTTTGACGACGGGGTTGCCGGAGGCGAAGATGGCGAGGAAGGCGAAGAAGAGCACCAGCCCCACGGCGATGCTGATGCAGAGGGGCAGGCAGCCGCTCGTGACGGCCTTAGCCTTGGAGGCATCGGGGCGGCGGGCCAACCAGAAGCCCCACCAGGTGCGCCCCGTGGGCATGGGCTCCTCAGTCACCTGCGGGAACAGGAGCATGAACAAACAGACAGCGGGTGTCGCCAGCCAGCAGAGGATGCTGCCGCTGACACCCTGCGCCGCCGCGCTGATGAGCGCAAAGAAAATCAGAAAGATACGCTCACCGCGGCTGTAATCCTTGCGCAGCAGCAGGAGCGCCGTGATGAAGAAGAGCGTGCCGAGCGCCGTACCGAAGCCGATGAAGGGCTCATGCTCGCAGAGCAGGGGGCAAAAATAGTCGGCTGCCGCCGCGACAAGCAGTAGCACGATAAAGGGAATGCCGCGGTTCAGGCGCCACCAGGACGGGTCGCCGAGCGGGGATTGGGGCGTCTTCTTCGGCAGCGGAGGGGGAGTGGCGGTGCCGGCGGCGACACGTTTCAGCAATTCATCACGCCTGGTCGTGTCCGTCTGCGGAGACGTGGCGGGCGCTTCTTCGGTCGGCAGGGGCGGCGGGACAGGGGGAAGAGACGTATCGGGGGTGTCCATAGCTGTTAAGTGAGAGCGCTTTTCTGCGTGGGTCGTTCAAAAAAAGTTGGTTTTTTCCCGTTCTGCTCTCCTCAGCGGAGCCACGCGAGGAACTCTTTGTTGCCCTCCATGCCTTTGATGGGGGAGTCAGCGACGCCCATCCACTCGCGGTGCAGCTCGTTGACCACGAAGTCGTGAATCTTGTCCACGGCACGTTGGTGGAGTTCGGGGTCGCGGACGATGCCGCCCGCGCCGATGTCCTCGGGTTGCAGCTCGAATTGCGGTTTAATGAGCACCAGCAGGTCGCCGCCCTCCTCCAGACAATCGTAGGCGGCGGGGAGAATTTTCGTCAGGGAGATGAAGGAGACGTCGCTCACGATGAGCTGCACCTTTTCGCCGAGGTCCGCGGGCGTCATGTAGCGGGCGTTGAACTGCTCTTTCACGATGACGCGCGGGTCATTGCGCAGCTTCCAGACCAGCTGATTGGTGCCGACATCGACCGCGTGGACACGCAGCGCACCATTCTGGAGCAGGCAGTCCGTGAAGCCGCCCGTGGAGGAGCCGATGTCGAGGCAGATTTTCCCTTCCGCTTTCACGGGGAAGGCGGCCAGTGCCCCTTCGAGTTTCAGTCCGCCGCGGCTGACGTACTTCGGCTTGTTCTTGACCATGATGGGCAGCGTATCATCGACCTTGGTGCCGGGCTTGGTGACGGCCTGCCCCTTCACCAGCACTTCGCCGGCGAGAATCAGGCGTTGCGCCTGTTCTCGCGAGTCGCAGAGCCCAAGGGCTGCTACCAACACATCGAGGCGTTGCTTGGCCATGGCGGTAAAGAAGAGAAGAAATCAGCGACGGCGTCCGCCTCGGTTCTGACCGGGCATCACGATATCCTGAGGAGCCAGAAGGCTTTCGGGAATAGCGGAAGAGGGGGTGCCTTCGGAGGGCAGCAGTGTGCGGCGTTGCACACGGGTGCGCGGGGCTTTCACCTCAGGTTGCTTCTGCGCGACCACGGGCTTGGGCTCGGGTTTCTTCACCTCGGGGGCGGGAGCAGGAGCGACCTCGGGCTGCTTCTGAGCGACCACGGGCTTGGGTTCGGGTTTCTTCACCTCGGGGGCGGGAGCCGGAGCGACCTCGGGCTGCTTCTGAGCGACCACGGGCTTGGG
>CALBJX010000091.1 GCA_937893015.1 uncultured Verrucomicrobiales bacterium
GCGTCCTTGGTCCTTCTTCCCCGCGCGGCAAAGCCGCGCCTCAATTTGACTTCGTTCATCGTACATCGTACATCCCGACAAATCCATCTTTGTCGGGCTGTCATCGTCGCCTGTCTCTTGTCGCCTTGCGTCAAATTCCCCTCACCTCGCCCCGCCGCAAATCTTGCAGTTGTTGCCCGTGCCCGTGGTGGAATAGTAGCCGCGGGAGTTGGCGTACCAGCGGCAGGAGGCGTTGTGCGTCTTGCCGCTGGAGGCGGTGACCCAGTAGCGGGTTGCGTTATACTCCTTAGTCTGAGTCTGCGCGGGCGTATTCGCCGTTCGTGTCGGGGAGACAAAGCTTGAGGATGAGGTATAATCTGCCCCGCCGCACTCGCCGCAGTCATTCCCGCTGCCTTCCGTCGAGAAAGTTCCGTCTCCTTCACCATAGCGGGAACAGGTGTGGTTATGCGTTTCGTCATCCTCTTCCGTAATCCAGTATTCCTCGTCACTGCTTTTGTTGCTCTGCCATGCAGACTGCGAAGACAGATTTTTCGGAACGAAAGAGACAGTTTGATTGACTGATGCAGACGGACGCGAGGGCGCCATGGACCATTCTCCGATGGGCTCGCAGTTAATGTGGCTTTGAGTTTCGCTGTATTGTTGAATGTTTTTTGCAGTAGAAGCGTATTGCTCCATGAATGAAGATGCAATATCCTCAACAGACCTTGTCGGTGGCGGCAACTGGGGGCTGTATCGCTCCGAATGTCCGGCTTGCTCGATGGTATCGCGCACAGTAGCATCGCACTCGGCTTGTGTAACCGGAAGCCCGGATTCCGTTTGAGATGCATTCTTTTTTGGGGGGGCTGCTTTCGGCGTTTCGGTGGAAGCCCATTTATCGTTGCGTACACCGATGTCCATATTATCCCACGTTTTGCCGACCTCTTCTCCGAAATAGCCGAAAAACATGACGATGGAACAGAAGATGATGAGAAAGCCGATAATGGTTTTCTCATATTTCTCGTGCAGCTCACTCTTTACCTCTCTCTCCAAATAGGCGCCGAGCCAACAGGCACTCAGAAGGCTGTAAAGAAACATGGACGCCAAAAAGCCGACAACAAGAGAAACGAACGCAACGAAGAGCAGGATGAACACTTCCTTAGCGTGAAAATAATTCACGATAGACGCACCGATGCAAAGCACTCCAAACAACACGGGACCAAGCAGAAACGGCAGTAAACACGTATTGCGAAAGCCTGGAGGGTCGTCGGACATGGCGTTCTTCTCCTTCTCTGTCAGTATGCTCCTCCGCAAATCTTGCAGTTGTTGCCCGTGCCGGTGGTGGAATAGTAGCCGCGGGAGTTGGCGTACCAGCGGCAGGAGGCGTTGTGGGTCTTGCCGCTGGAGGAGGTGACCCAGTAGCGCTCGGTGGCGGCGGCTTTCTTGGCAGGGGCGACGGCGGGGGTGTTGGCGGAGACGGTGGGTGCGACGGCGGTGGCGGTGTCAGAGTACCCCGCGCCGCCGCACTTCATGCAGTTGTTGCCCGTGCCCGTGGAGGAATAGTAGCCGTTGGAGTTGGCGTACCAGCGGCAGGAGGCGTTGTGCGTCTTGCCGTTGGAGGAGGTGACCCAGTAGCGTTTGGCATCGTTATCGGCTTTCTTGGTAGGGGCGGCAGCGGGTGTTGCGGCGGAGACGGAGGACGTGGCGGACGCCTGCTCCGTTGCTTGGCGGGCGAGTTCGGGTTTGTGGCGGAAATCCCACGGCGCAACAGGGTTCTTATCCTGCCAGAGCCCGCGACGGGCGGCGCGGGCGGCTTCTTCCGCCTCGGCAATGGCGGTTTCGCCGGCGCCGTATTGACGGAACCACCATGCGTAGCCCGCCTTCACTACCTCCAGATTGACGAAGGTGTCACCCACATAAATCTTACCGACGAGACGGCCGTATTTGTCGCGGGTCTGCGCCTCGACGCGGATGTCCTTGCCGTAGATGAGGCCGGAGACGAATTTTTTGGCGGCCTTGCCGTAGGCTTGGTGGCTTTCGGGGGCATCAATGCCGTGGAAACGGATTTTTTCCGTGCGTTTGCCGCCCGCGTCATCCGTGAGCAGCAGGGTGCAGGTGTCGCCGTCTGCTACGCCCACGCAGTGCCCGAACAGCGTCTCGGCCAGGGCAGGGGAGAGCAGGGTGACGGCTGCCAACAGGCAGAACAGGAAAGGACGGAGCGTGCGGGAAAGCAGGGAGTGGGGTAGGGTCGGCATAGACTTTTATTGTAGTCCGTTGCCGTGTATCACGCGAGAACTGTTAGCTGTATTACACTAACAAGAGAAATGGGGATTTGTGGGGATGTACGATTTACGATGTACGATGTACGAAGTCAAATTGAGGCGCGGCTACGCCGCGCAAGAAAA
>CALBJX010000092.1 GCA_937893015.1 uncultured Verrucomicrobiales bacterium
TTTTTGAAATTCCGCGCGGCAAAGCCGCGCCTCAATTTGACTTCGTACATCGTACTTCGTACATCCCTACAAATCCCCATTTATCTTATCCCTGCTCTTGACTCCTTGCCCGCCTTGTGCCATAGTGAAGGAGCTATGTTGAAAGGTATCTCTCCCGTCATCTCTCCCTCCCTGCTCAAAATCATGGCCGAAATGGGCCATGGCGATGAAATTGTCATCTCAGACGCCCACTTCCCCGCTCACACCTTCAACCCCATGGTGGTGCGTGCGGACGGCATCGGCGCAGACGCCATTCTTGCAGGCATGATTCCCCTGTTTGAGCTGGACAGCTACGCCACCCCCGTCATCATGATGGCCGCCGTCCCCGGTGACACGCTCGACCCCGCGGTGGAGGAAAAGTACCGCGCCGCCCTCAACTACACGGGTGAGATTGAGCGCATGGAGCGCTATGCCTTCTACGAGCGTGCAAAGAAAGCATACGCCGTCGTCATCAGCGGCGAGCTCGCCAAGTACGGCAACATTATCCTCAAGAAGGGTGTCACTCCCGTGGCCTGAGCCTTCTCAGAAACGGACAAGGTCCGATATGAAGCATTGCTGCGGCTTCGCCGCATGGCAACAAAAATGGTCCGGCGTAAACGTCGGACCATTTTTTCTTACAAATCCACGCCGAACAGGCTTCTGTATGTCTGCATAGCGAAGGAATCCGTCATGCCGGACACGTAGTCGATAACGTGCAGGAAGCGGGATTGTTTCTCCGCGGCAACGGCCTCATTCGCATGCAGAATAGCGCCGATTTTGCGGCCGAGGTTGCCCTTGGGGCTTTCCACCCATTCCAGGAAGAGCTCCGTCAGGCGGCTGATGATGTTGTAGCCCGTAATTTCCACCTTCACCACGCTCTCGTGGCGGTAGATGCGCTTCACGGAAAAATCCTTCACCAGCTCGTAACGTGCGGCCAGAGATGAGGCCTCTGTCAGGCTCTGCAGAAGGCGGCCGTGCATCATATCGTCATAGCGTTGGTCGAGGGTTTCCGTCAGTGCGCGGATGCAGCGGCCAACCGCTACAGCGCGAATAAAGCGGATAGCCGCCGTCTCGCCATGGGATTCGCGCTCTTCCTCCGCGTGGTCGAGGGTCTTGGAATCCATAGCGGCGAGCAGTGCAAGCTTGGTGCGAGCCTCATCATAGCTGATGATGCGGGACACGAAAGCATCCTCGATATCCGCAATGAGGTAGCTGATGTCGTCCGCCGCCTCCATGAGAAAGGCAAGCGGGTGGCGAGCCCAAACATCCTTGGCCAGCGGTTGCAGGCCGCAGCTCTCCGCCACACGCGCAAAAATCTGCTTTTCCCCCTCATTGATGCCGAATTTGTGGTAGAAGGCGTCCTGCTGAGAAGAGCGTGTGCAGGGATATTTGGTGAACGCACCGAGAGTAGCGACCGTCAAATCCAACCCGCAGTTGCGGATGGGGTCGCAGGTGCGGGTGAGCAGGCGGAAGCCCTGTGCATTGCCTTCGAAGGAAAAGCCCGCAAACTCCGTGCCCGCCAACGCGTTCTCGATGGCCTTTTCCCCCGAGTGCCCGAAAGGAGGATTGCCGATATCATGCGCGAGACAGGCCGTCGCCACGATATCCTTGATCTCCGCCAACGGCCATTCCTCCGCGCGGTTCACGCCCTCATGCTTGCGGATGATGTCCGCCAGAAACATAGCGAGCGTACCACCCACGTTCGCCACCTCCAAGCTGTGTGTCAGGCGCGTGCGCACGTAGTCGTTGCGCCCGAGGGGGAACACCTGTGTCTTGTCCTGCAGACGGCGAAACGCGCCCGAGTAGAGCACGCGCCCGTAGTCCTGATTGAAGCGCGTGCGGTCCTGACGCTCATAGTTATTCCCGCTCAAACGCTCATTGCACAACAACTGTTCCCATTGCATGCGCCCATGTTATCACATTCCGCCCCCGCGAGCAAAGGGATTTTTTTTTCGGAGAACGGACGGACATTTTATTTCCTATAAAAAAAGTAGGAAAAGACACATTTTCCTGTTGACAGGGTGTTAACATCGGAGTAAAACAGCCTTGTTCCTACCATTTTACTAGGAAATAAACTTCACCAAGAAAACAACACGACCATGAGCAAGACCTATCATTTCGAAACCCTGCAGGTTCATGTGGGACAGGAGCAAGCGGACAGCGCCACCGATTCCCGCGCCGTGCCGATTTACGCCACCACCTCCTACGTCTTCCCCGATTCCGCCACGGCGGCGGGCCGCTTTGCGCTGAGCACTCCCGGCAACATCTACACCCGCCTCATGAACCCCACGAGCACGGTCTTTGAGCAGCGCATCGCCGCGTTGGAAGGCGGTGTCGCCGCACTTGCGGTCGCCACGGGTTCCGCCGCCATCGACTACGCCGTGCGCAATATCGCGGGGAACGGCGACCACGTTGTCTCCGCCGCCACCGTGTACGGCGGCACCTACAACCTCTTCGCCAACACCCTGCCCGAGAGCGGCATCACCACGACATTTGTGGACGCCCGCGACCCGCAGAACTTCGAGAATGCCATTCAGCCGAACACCAAGCTGCTCTACTGCGAATCCCTCGGCAACCCCAACAGCGACATCGCCGACATCGAAGCCATCGCCGCCATCGCCCACAAGCACGGCATTCCGCTGATTGTGGACAGCACGTTCGCCACGCCCTTCCTCTTCCGCCCGCTGGAGCACGGCGCGGACGTGGTGGTGCACAGTGCCACGAAGTTTATCGGCGGCCACGGCACGGTGATGGGCGGTGTGATTGTGGACGGCGGTCAGTTTGACTGGACACAGAACGACAAGTTCCCCGGCATCAGCAAGCCGAACCCCAGCTACCACGGCCTCGTGTTCGCGGATGCCTGCGGTGCGGCGGCCTATGTCACCAAGATTCGCGCCACCCTCCTGCGCGACCAGGGTGCCACCATCAGCCCCTTCAACTCCTTCCTGCTGCTGCAGGGGCTGGAGACGCTCTCCCTCCGCGTGGAACGCCACGTCGCCAACGCGCTCAAGGTCGTCGACTTCCTCGCGGCGCACCCGCAGGTGACAAAGGTCAACCACCCCTCCCTGCCCACGCACCCCGACCACGCGCTGTATGAAAAATACTATTCGACCCACGGCGGCGGCTCCATCTTCACCTTCGAGCTGGCAGGTACACCCGAGCAGGCGCAGAAGTTCACGGAGTCTCTGGAGCTCTTCTCCCTGCTGGCCAACGTGGCGGACGTGAAATCGCTCGTCATCCATCCCGCGTCGACGACGCACTCTCAGCTCAGCACCGAGGAGCTGGAAGCCTGCGGCATCACGCCCCGCACCATCCGTCTCTCCATCGGCATCGAGAACATCGACGACCTGCTCGCCGACCTCGCGCACGCTTTCGAGCTTGTCAAGTAAGGTCAAACGCGCTACAGTACGACCATGAAGATTCACCGCAGCATCACGGAACTGGTGGGCCACACCCCGCTGGTTGAGCCCATCAACTATAACAAGGCACACGGCCTGCAGGCGCGTCTGCTTGTGAAGCTCGAATACTTCAACCCCGCGGGCTCCGTGAAGGACCGCATCGCCAAAGCCATCATCGCCGAGGCGGAGGCGAGCGGACGCCTCGCGGCGGGCGGCACCATTATTGAGCCCACCAGCGGCAACACGGGCATCGGCCTTGCGGCTATCGCCGCATCGTTGGGCTACCGCGCCATCCTCACCATGCCCGACACCATGAGCGTGGAACGCCGCAACATGCTGAAAGCCTACGGCGCAGAAATCGTGCTCACCCCCGGCGCACAGGGCATGAAGGGCGCTATCGCCAAGGCGGAAGAACTGCATGCCGCCACCCCCGGCAGCATCATCGCGGGGCAGTTCACCAACCCCGTCAACCCCGCCACGCACTATGCCTCCACAGGGCCCGAAATCTGGGAAGACACGGAGGGTGCGGTGGACATCTTCGTGGCGGGAGTCGGCACGGGCGGCACGCTCTCAGGCACGGGCCGCTACCTCAAGGAACAGAACCCCTCTGTGAAGGTTATCGCCGTGGAGCCCGCCACCTCCCCCGTCCTCTCGGGCGGTGCGGCGGGGGCACACAAGATTCAGGGCATCGGCGCGGGCTTTGTCCCCGCCACGCTCAACACGGCTATCTACGATGAAATCATCACCATGGACAACGACGCGCCCTTTGCCGCCGCCAAGGAGCTGGGGCACACGGACGGCATCCTCGTCGGCATCTCCTCGGGTGCCGCGCTGCACGCCGCCACCCTCGTGGCCCAACGCCCCGAAAACGTCGGCAAAACCATCGTGGTGCTCTTGCCCGACTCTGCGGACCGATACTTCTCCACCCCGCTGTTCGGCTAAAGCCTTATTCAAGCGATACCCCCCAAAAAAAGGTCTGACGAAACGTCAGACCTTTTTCTTTACTCCGCGGCAAAGCCGCGCACATTCTACAATTTGTAATTTTTTATTATTTAAAGCTCATTCCCTTCACGCCCTTGGCTTTCCATGCGCGGATGAAATCTTTTTCCAGCTGCTTGGTGTTGCGGTGGGTATCGATGAGCTCACGGACAGCTTCTTCGTTCGGCTTGCCGTCGGCGACATCGCGCATGTAGGTGCGCAAAGCCTCGATGCCTTTCTTGCCGTCCAGATGCACGAAGTAGGCGACAACCATGCAGCTGAGCAGATAGGTGTTGCGGGAATTGCTGCCCTGCTGCATGAAGCCGTACATGGTCTCCTGATCCATGGTGAGGAATTCCTCCAGGGAGAAGGGGAAGTCCAGGGCGCCTGTGCCCGCATATTTCTTGGCTTCGTGGAGGATGAGGGAGAAGCCGCGGTCGAAGTCCAGTTCCGTGCCGATGTAGGGCACATAACCCACATATTCCGCCCAGCCTTCGTTCATGGTAATGGGGAGATTGTTGAGCACGAAGTTCTGGTGCGTGATTTCGTGCACGAGCGTGTGGGTGTTGATATCCTTCCCCTTGGCCGCCAAACGCCCCTGCTCATCCAGCCCCAGCGAGGTGAAAGGCACAAGCACACGCTCCTGTGCAATCATGTCCTCTGTCTTGGGGCCGCCGTTCTGCGGGATACCATTGACAACGGCGATGCGCATGGCATGCTGGAACACGCCCGAGGAGCCGGAGGGGCCGCCCGCCGCGCGGTAGGCACCATCGTTGCGGACCAGCTCCACAGGGTATTTTTTCTCCGCACGCGGCACCTCCGTGCGCGGCACGGGCAACACCTTGCCGATGGCCGTGTTGGCGGCGTTGGTGCATTCGAAAATCTGGGCAATCATCTTCTGCCCGTCGGGGGAAAGCTCGCAGGGGGTGCGGAAGCTGTAGTTGTCGGACTCGTACAACTTGCCCTTCTCCCCGGGCGGCAAGGGGACCTCGCGCAGCGTCATATCCGCGGGTGCAGGGATGCGGGAGGGCCAATCGCCGGGGGATTTTACGCGCACATTCTTGATTCCCTGATCGCGCAGCTCCTTTTTCTTGCCTGCTGCGGCCTTCTTAGCGTCGCGCACGATTTCCTTCGCAGGCTTCGCCGTCTTGGCCGCATAGGCAAAGTGTTGCACGACCGCAGAGGCATCTGCCGCGGCCACGCCCGCAAGGGAGAACAGAAGGAAGAGGGGAAGGACAAGTTGTCTCATATCCTGATTCTGCCATGCGCTCCCCTCCTTTTCAAGCGAAAAAGCGTTTTTGCCTCTCTTTGTTGAAAATACGTCTTGACTTTATCGCTAATGCGTGTAGAATTGCCGCCGCGCTGCGATGGTAACGCAGTAGCATATCATCTTATGAAGGCTGACATTCATCCCAAGTACAACAACGTGGCTTTCGTGGACATCACCACGGGCCGTCGTTTCCTGACCCGCTCCACCGTGTCCTCCGACAAGACGGAAGTCATTGACGGTGTTGAGTATTTCGTCGTTTCCTGCGGTATCACCTCCGATTCCCACCCCTTCTTCACGGGTAAGAATCAGTTCGTGGATACGGAAGGTCGTATCGACAAGTTCCAGAAGCGTTTCGGCTCCGTCCGCCGCGCCAAGAAGCCCACGCTCGCCTAAGAGCCGCTTCCGTTCGTTTTTCCATCCCCGACTCGATAGAGTCGGGGATTTTTTTTGCGCAAGAGTATGGCAAAGAAGGATTTGTCGGGATGTACGAAGTACGATGTACGATGTACGAAGTCAAATTGAGGC
>CALBJX010000093.1 GCA_937893015.1 uncultured Verrucomicrobiales bacterium
GTGGCGCCGATGGTGCGCAGCTCGCCGCGGGCCAGCGCGGGCTTCAGCAGGTTGGCGGCATCCATGGAGCCGTCTCCGCCCGCCCCCGCGCCCACAAGGGTGTGGAGCTCATCGATGAAGAGGATGATTTCCCCGTTGGAGGACGTCACCTCTTTGATGAAGGCTTTGAGGCGTTCCTCGAACTCGCCGCGGTACTTGGCACCCGCCAGCATGGAGCCGATGTTGAGGCTCACGAGCCGCTTGCCCTGCATGCTCTCGGGCACGTCGCCATTGACGATGCGGCGCGCAAGGCCCTCCGCAATGGCGGTTTTGCCCACGCCGGGCTCGCCGATGAGCACGGGGTTGTTCTTGGTGCGGCGGGAGAGGATTTGCAGCACGCGGCGGATTTCCGCATCGCGCCCGATGACGGGGTCAATCTTGCCCTGCCGAGCGCGGGCGGTGAGGTCCGTGCCGTACTTTTCGAGCGTCTGGAATTTCCCTTCGGGCTCCTGGTCGGTGATGCGCTGGTTGCCGCGCACCTCGCGCAAAGCGGCGAGATATTTCTGTTCGGTGAGCCCGCAGCTCTCCATCAGGCGGCGCATGGCGTCGTCCGTGCGGAAGAGGGCGAGCACGAAGTGTTCCACGCTCAGGAAGTCATCCTTCATGGCGGTGCGCTGTTCCTCGGCGGCGTTCAGGGCGCGGTCAAGGGCGGGGCCGATGCCCGCGCTCTGCACCACGCCACCCGTCTGCCGCGGCTCGCGGGAGAGGGCGCCCTCCAGCTCGGTGAGGAGACGCGCGGTGTTTGCGCCCGCTTTTTCCAGCACGGCGGAGAGCACACCGCCCTCCTGCCGCACCAGCGCGAGCAGCAGCTCCGCGGGGTAGATTTGCGCACGACCGGCTTGCTGCGCAGCCTTTTGAGCCGCCACAAGCCCCTCCGTGAATTTGGTAGTCAGGTTGTTGTTCATACAGCTATGATACCCCCTGTTACCGATTTGTTCAATAAAATTATGCGAAGTTGTAAAATTCTTTTCAGGTGAGATACACCAAGAGCTCTATCTCTTTCGGCTTGATAATTTCTCTGTCCTGTGCTACCTTGCGCCGCGTTATGATGACGATGCTTAGTGAAATCGTGCTGCCGCTCGCTCAGGCTGCGACGCAGGAGGGCGGCAATGTGGTCTCCACCCTTGGCGCCGACGGCATTGGCGCGGGTGGTGCCGCCGTAGGTCTGGCAGGTGTGTGGTTCTTCTTCAAAGTGATCCGCAAGGTGATTGCCACGCTCTTCATGTTCTGCATCTGCTACCTCGTGTGCAAGTGCTGCTTCGGTGTGGATATCTCGGGGCTGGTGACGCCGTTCCTGCACCTCATCGGCAAGTAAATTTTCCCGACCATGAACAAAAGCCTTTTTGCTCTGCTGTGTGCGGGCTCCGCGCTGCTCTGCTCCTCCTGCATCACGGCTGCGGTGGGTGCCGCGACAGCCGCTACGGGTGCCGCGGGCTCCGCTCTGGGCGGCGGCACCGCCATGACGGCTCTCGGTCTCTCCTCTCTGCTGGGCAGCAGTGCGCCGGAAAGCATGGAGGGCCATACCGTGACCTTCACGGGCTCTGCAGGGGCTGCCAAACTTTCTTTCCCCAAGGGGGTGGAGACGAATATGCTCTACACGCGCGTGACGGACAGGACCGCTACGCTGATCTGCGCCGACGGCTCGGAGAAGGACGTGTACCACATGACCTTCACCTCTGCGACGGAGGGCAGCTACGCCGTGGACAGCACCGCTGCGGACGGCTCGGTGAGCACGGGCCATGGTACCTTCTGCGTGAAATAAGGTTTGATTCGCCGCGTGGATGCCAAAGAGATGGTTCTGGGCTATCTCCGCACCTTGCAGGAGCAGGGTGTGCAGCATCTGCCTGTGGATGAGGAAGCCCGCGGCATCCTGCGCGAGTGGATGCTCGCCGCTCGCCGCGGGGTGAAGGCAGTGTTGCCGCGCCGTGCCCTGATGCCCGCCGCGCCTCCTCCCGCCGCCCCCGCGCCGCCGGCAGCAGGCGGTGCCGCACCCGCCCCGACCCCTGCAGGACCTGAGGACGAGATTTCCTCAAACATCCGCGAGCTGCGTGCCGCTGCTGCCGCACCTGTGGACAAAAGCGCACCTGCGCTCACGGATGAAGAGATTCCCTTCTTCCGCCCCGCCTCCGACGGCACCCCCGCAGGGCAGTGGGCGGGGTTCGAAAAGCTCCTGCCGCATTGGAAACCCCTGCGCGAGCTCGGCACACTGCGCCCCACCCCGGTGTTCGGCACGGGCGACCGCCGCGCGAGCATTGTCTTCGTGGGCGACTGCCCCAACTACCATGATGAGAAGAATCAAGCCCCTTTCAGCGGCGAAGCGGGCGGCAAGCTCGACGGCATGCTGAAAGCCATGGGGCTCTCGCGTGAGCAGGTGTACCTCACGCACCTCGTCAAGTTCCGCCCCTCGCAACCGCGCCAGACCCTCAACACCCGTCCGCCGAGTGAGAAGGAGGTGCGCCTGAGCCTCGCCGTGCTGGACTACGAAATCCGTCTTGTGCAGCCGCGCGTCATCGTGGCGCTGGGCATTGTACCCGCACGCGGCCTGCTGCAACAGGGCGATTTGCCCCTCTCTGCCTACCAGCAGCTGCAGGGTGCACACTACAACGGCACGCCCGTCATCGTCACCCACCACCCCGGTTACTTACTCCGCACGAGCGACCTTGCCGAGCGCCGTCGCCTGTGGGAGGAAATGCTGCGCGTCATGGAGATGGTCGGTCTGCCCATCTCCGACAAGCAGCGCGGCTACTTTTTGCCGAAACCGAGGTGAACAGGGGGGATACCTACAAAAAATGGTCTGACCATCGGTCAGACCATTTTTTTTATCTCGCGCGGCGGTAGCCACGCCATGATTTCAAAATCGGACGTCGTCCATTCATTTGATGGCATCGAACGCGCCCTTGAAGAAGTAATAGCCCCAGCCCCAGTCGGGGTCGCCGGACCAATCGGGGTCGTAGTGGTGGCGGGGCTTCAGGAAGCGTTCGGGGTGCGGCATGAGGCCCATGGCGCGGCCCGTGGGGTCCTGCAGACCCGCGATGCGCATCTCGGAGCCGTTGTGGTTGTCGGCGTACTGGAGGGCGACACAGTTCGTATCGAAATACTTTTGAGCGTCGCCGGGCTCGGTGACGAGGCGGCCTTCCGCGTGGGCGGAGGGCAGCTCAAAATTATCGGGCAGGTACTGCGTGTAGGGGCTGGTGTGGGAGACCTTCACCAGCTTGTCCCACATGCATTCGAAACGCTCGCTTTTGTTCCAGATGAGGGAGGCCTTGGGCAGGATGCCGAGCTTTGTGAGAATCTGGAAGCCGTTGCAGATGCCGAAGAGGAAGCCGCCGTTGTCGAAGTGCTTTTGCAGGGCGTCGCCGAGGAAACGCTCGGTTTCGAGCTGGGCAAGGCGGCCGCTCATCACATAGTCACCATAGGAGAAGCCGCCGCTGAACACGACGAGCTGCGCCTTGGCGACGTGCGCGGGAGTGGCGGTGGCGATGGGCTGCACCTGCGTGGAGAAGCCCGCCGCGTTCAGCGCGCGCGCGGTTTCCACATCGCAGTTGGTGCCGGGGTATTTGAGAAGTAATGCGTGAGGCATGATTGAAAGTTGGAGGTTGGAAGTTTGAAGTTGGAAGTTTTTCAGTTTCCCGCGCCTTCGGCGCGGCATTCTTTAACTTCGTACATCGTACATCGTACTTCGTACATTAATAATACGGGGTGAGGCCGTGCTTCCAGATGTGCTTGAGGTCGGCGACATCGGCGGAGATGAGGGTCTTCTCGCCGCTCGTGACGGTGAGCTTGCCGTCCTCCGTGGCGTGGCCGATGAGGGCGCAGGGCGTGCCTTCCATGGCTTTGGTGAACTCGGGCACGAGGTCCTCGTCCACTTCCACGAGGAAGCGGCCCGTGCTTTCGCCGAAGCAGGGGATGACGGCGCTCTTCCAACCGCCGGCGGTGGGCAGCTTGTCGAGGTCAATGCTGATACCGCCCTTGCCGGAGAAGGCCATCTCGGCGGCAGCCACGGCGAGACCGCCTTCGGAGAGGTCGTGCGCGGAGAGCACGAGGCCCTTCGTGAGCGCGTTCTCGTAGTACTGCTTGTAGATGGCGTAGTTCTTGGCGCAGTCGGTCTGCGGCACCTTGGCACCCTTGATGTCGTTCACGCGGGCGTAGACGGAGCCGCCGAGCTCATCCTCGGTGTTGCCGACGATGAAAATCGCGCTGTTGCTGCGGCGCAGGGAGGAGCCGCGAACGTGGTCGGCATCCTCCACCACACCGAAACCGGAGCAGAGGAAGGTGACGGGGATGTTCACGGGACCGTCCTCGGTCTCGAAGTAGTTGTAGAAGGAATCCTTGCCGGAGACGTAGGGTGCGCCATAGGCGAGGGCGGCTTCGCGGATGCCCTTGGCGCATTCCACGATGCGGCCCAGCTCGGTGGGTTCCTCGGGGTTGCCCATGCAGAAGTTGTCGAGGAGGGCAATCTTGTCGGGGTTCGTGCCGGCGAGGACGAGCTGGCGGACGGTTTCATCCACCGTGCCCGTGCCCATGGCGTGGGGGTCGGTCTTGCCCCACTCGGGCAGGATGGCCAGCGCGAGGGACATGAGTTTTTCGGAGCCGTCGATGTCGATGACGGAGGCATCCTGCGGGGCATCGGCGGTGGCACCGGCGAGGGGCTTGAGCACCGTGTTGCCCTGCACCTCGTGGTCGTACTCGCGGATGATGGGCTCGCGGGAGACGATGGCGAAGTCGCCGAACAGTTTCTTCAGGTCGGCGGTCAGGTTGCTGTCATCGGGCGTGAGACCCGTGAGGGCGGGGCCGGGGTTGAAGACGGAGGTGAGGTGCTTGGTGGGTGCGTCGTGGAGTTTGGAGTTGTCCAGCTCGCAGACGAGGGCCCCGTTGTGCCACACGCGCAGCACGCCGCTGTCATCGGATTCGCCGAGCACGGTCATTTCCGTCTGGAAGGTGTCGGCCAGCTTCTGCAGCTCGTCGAGGTTCTCGGGCTTCACGGCGAGCACCATGCGCTCCTGAGACTCGGAGAGGAAAATCTGCCAGCTGAGCATGTGCGTCTCCTTGAGGGGGGCGCGCTCCAGATACAGGTTGCCGCCCGTTTCGGAGAGCATTTCACCCGCAGCAGAGGAGAAACCGCCGGCACCGCAGTCCGTCACGAACTCGATGAGGCCGCGCTCGCGGGCTTCGAGAATCACGTCGAGCGTCTTCTTCTCTTCGATGGGGTTGCCGATTTGCACGGCCTGCTGGTCTTCCTCGTGGGAGGCTTCACCCATGGCCGCGGAGGAGAAGGTCGCGCCGTGGAGGCCGTCCTTACCGGTGCGCCCGCCGATCACCACAACGGCGAGACCCGGTTTCATTTCCTTGGCGATGTCGCTCTGCGGGATGACACCGGCGGTGCCGCAGAACACGAGGGGGTTGTAGATGTAGGTCGGGTCGAACTGGATGGCACCGCTCGTGGTCGGGATACCCATGCGGTTGCCGTAGTCGCGCACGCCGTGCACCACGCCGCGCATGATGCCCAGCGGGTGGATGATGTTGTGGCCTTCCACCATGCTCTGCGGGGTGTCGGGCGCGCCGAAGCAGAACACATCGAGGTTGGCGATGGGCTTGGCGCCCTTGCCCGCGCCGAGAATGTCGCGAATCACGCCGCCGAGGCCCGTGTTGGCACCGGCGTAGGGCTCAATGGCGCTGGGGTGGTTGTGCGTCTCGGCCTTCAGGCAGACGGAGAGCTCGTCATCGAGCTTGATGAAGCCTGCGTTGTCCACGAAGCAGCTCAGCACGAAGCCGGGCTTCTGCGCCATGATTTCCTTGGAGGGGCGCTGGATGAAGGTCTTGTACATGGACTTAATCTCCTCCGTCTCACCATTGACGGTGTGTTGCACGGTGGCGGCGAAGATGCGGTGCTTGCAGTGCTCGGACCAGGTCTGGGCGATGACCTCCAGCTCCAC
>CALBJX010000094.1 GCA_937893015.1 uncultured Verrucomicrobiales bacterium
GACTTCGTACATCGTACATCGTAAATCGTACATCCCTACAAATCCTCATTTGTCGTTCCTCTCCACAGGCGCGGGCGGCAGCTCGGGGAGGGGCGTTTGAGGCAGTTGTGCGGGTTCCTGGTATACAGGTTGTTCTTGCGGCGGCGGCAGGACGGGTTGCGGTTGTCGCTGCCCGAAAATCCACACAGGCCGCACAATGACAGGATGCACCACCACGGGTGTCGGCATCGGGTACACCACGGGCGGCATCGGGTGCACATGCACATGGTGGTGGTGATGTGGGTGCGCCATGGCAGCGCCGCAGAGCAGGGGGAGGAAAAGGAGCTTTTTCATGGTCGTGCCATCTATCAGTTAGGCGTGCGGGATGCCGCATTTTGTTTATCGTTTTCTGCGCACACGCAAGGGGCTTGCGAAAGACGAAAAAATGTGGTAGGCTACGTGCGTTATGGCAAATACTTCGCTGACCCCCGACCTTGTCGCTCATGCGACCAATCTCGCTTCCGCTTTTGCTCAGAGCCAAAAGGTGATTTCCGCCAAGGCCCGCATCGGCCTCTTCTATCAGAATCCCGAGGCGACCGACCTGTTCCGCAAGGTGAGCGAGTACGGCGAAGAGCTGCGCAACAAGCACATGGCAGGCATGGAGCCTTCTGAGACGGAACTTGCCAAGTTTGATGAGCTGCGCGCCGCCGTGGTGGCGAACGAGGTGTGCAAGAACTTTTTGGAAGCTCGCCAAGAGCTGGATGACATGCTCGGCGTGGTGAATCAGTACCTCGTGATGGCGATTGAGAAGGGGTGCGCCCCCACCGATGAAGAAGTTGCGGCCTCCCTGAATCAGCAGATGAGCGCCTGCTCCTGCGGCGGCGGCTGCCACGGCAGTTGCGACGACTGCGATAACGAGCATTGCGACCGGAAGCACGAGGGCGAGCATGAATGCTGCTGCGGCGGTCATCATGAGGAAGGCCACGAGTGCAAGTGCGGCGGTCACCATGGCGAGGCCCATGAGTGTTGCTGCAAGAATAAGTAACACATGCCGCACGTCGGCGTTGCGGGCGTGAGTCGCTTTCTCTCCCATCTCTGCGTGTGGCGCAGTCGGCGCGTGTTCGCCCTGCTGCTGGCGGTGTATACCGCCGCAGCGGCGTGGGCGAACCTCGCGGCATGGGAGGGCGTGCCCGTGTTAAATCCATGGGGAGTGGCGGCTTGCGGCGTGTTGCTGGCGATGCCGCTCACCGCTCTTTTTCTGCGCCGCACGGGGCATGCGTGCCTGCTCTCGGCAGGGCAGCTCTGGGGAATTGCGCTGGCGGCGGCAGCGGTGAATGTCTGCGGCAATTACTACACCTTTGCGGCGCCCGGGCAGATGCCGCTGGGTATCCTGCTCACCATGGGCTGTGCCTGCCTGTTGCATGCCGTGTTCGGGCGGCTGGCGTGGCCGATTTGGACGGTGTTTTTCTTCACCCAGCTCATGCAGGCGTTGGGGATGCTGGAGTATGGCTCCCGCTTCAACTCGCTGGTGATTGCCGAGGCACTGGAGGCGAGCTACGAGGAGTGGATGGCCTACATGACGCCCGCCAATATCGCGGCCCTGTCGCTCTTCATCATTCCCTCTGCCCTTTTTGCTCTGTGGTTCGCAGTGGTGTTGCGCCGCGCACCTCGCATGGCCTTGGTGCAGAACGGCCTCTGCTTCTGCGCCCTCTCCGTGCTCATCGGGGCCTGCCTGCCGCCGCACCGCCAGCGAGCAGATCTCTACTGGCCCGCCACGGAACTGCGTGCCATGACAGTGGCGTTTACCGAGGCGCTGAGCCTGAACGAGGCTACCATCAATCAGGCGGAATCCCTGCAATCCCCCGCGCGGGAGCCCAGTTCCATCACCACCCTGCGCGGGGATGAAGGCGTCGTCCTGATTTTCCATGTGGGCGAGAGCATCCGCGCCGATCGCATGAGCGTGAACGGCTACGAGCGCGATACGACACCATGGCTGCGGCAACAGGCAGAGCTCATCAACTTCCCCGACTGCATCTCCGCCGCTTGTGATACCTGCGAGGTGGAGCTGGTGGTGATGACGGACGGCCGCCGCAGTGTGCGCGAGGCCGGGGCAGGGGACATGCAGCCCAAGACGGGCTCCGTGCTGGATCTCTTTGCGGCGAATGGTTTTGATGTTTATACCTTCTTCGGGCGCCGCTGCGCCCAGCAGCTCAAGTACGACCGCGTGATTCGTGTCCTGACGCATTGCAGCAAGGAGCGTTTCAACGCTCCGGGCTCGCCATGGACGAGCGTGCCGCAGATGCAGGCTGTGTTGGAGAAAAATCCGCAAAAAAATCTCGTTTTCTTCATCAACAACGAAGGCAGCCACACTCCCTTCGACCACTTCGACCGCGAGAATCCGCCCTTTGCCCCCGCCGGGGCCAATTTCGAGCATCCTTCCGCCCATGCGGAGGAGGTGAACAATGCCTACGACAGTACCATCCACTACACGGATGAATTCTTCCGCCGTGTGACAGAGGCGGTCGGCAATCGCCCGTGGGTCTATGTCTACATCAGCGACCACGGCGAGTATCTGGGGCACGACGGCATCTGGGGACGCGCGGCCCTGGGCTCGGGTATCATCAAGTACCACAGCACCTCGGGCTCGCGCGTCGGCATGTTCGTGCTGCCCTCTCCGCAGTTTGCTGCGATACATCCGCACTTTGCGGAGGCCTTGGCAACACTCCGCACGCACCGCACACTCACAGTGGCGGATGAGCACATCTTCCACACCCTGCTCGGCCTTTTCGGTATTGAGACGCCCCACTACAATCCCGCGCTGGATTTGACCGCTGACGGGGTGCAGCCCTATGCGGGGCCTACGCCTGAGAAAAAGTAAGCTTTCTGCGACGGATGAGGAAACGGGTGCTCAGCGTTTCAGCTTGGGGAGAAAGCCGACGGAGGAGCGGAATGTGAGTTTCTGCGTCTCCGCTACTTCTTGCATCGTTGCGGTGTTGATGTCGTAGGATTGCCTGGCACGTCTTGTGCGGTATTCAAAGGTACCGAAGCGGGAGATATGCACCTTTTCGCCCTCCGCTGTCGCAGACAGAACGGACGAAAGAACCGCATCGACGGCGGCCGATGCGGTGGCTTGTGTAGTGCCCGCGCCCATCAGTTGACGGACACGGGCGATGAGTTGCTTTTTATTCATTTGTGATAAGAAATAGGTGATTTTTGATTTGTGATTGAGAGAATTCGCGCACCTTCCGTCTTCGCCTGCGGCTACGCCGAGACAAGGACGCCGCACTTGCTTTCCAAATCAAACATCAAAAATCCCATCTTTCTTATCACATATAGAGACGTTCACATCTCCTGTTCACTTGTTCTTGAGCGCATCGCGGATTTCGCGCAGCAGCAGGATGTCCTCGGGCGTGGGCGCGGGGGCGGGCTCTTCTGCGGGAGCAGCGGCTTCTTCGGCTTCCTTCTTCTTGCCGAGGGCGCGCAGCTTGCAGAGCATGCGGATGGCGAAGAAGATGGTGAGCGCAATGATGAGGAAGTCCACAATCGTCTGGCAGAAGGCGCCGTACTTGATGACGGGCGCACCCTCTTCCGTGCTCATTTGGAAGGTGAGCTCCGCCATGCCCTTGGTGCCGCCCATCATCATGGCAAAGGCCGGCATGATGATGTCGCCCACCAGAGAGGTGACGATTTTACCGAACGCACCGCCGATGATGACACCGACGGCCATATCCATCACATTGCCCTTGAGGGCGAATGCCTTGAATTCTTCCACCCAAGCGGGCGTGAGTTTCTTGATTTCCATTGTTGTGAGTATGGTTTGTTGAGAAAAATTACAGAACTTTTTTGAAGGCCTTCACGCCCCATTCCTTGCAGGTCCAGCCGCTGCCGTCGTTGGTGAAGATGCAGACACCGCCCGTGGCGACCTTGATGTCGTGCTCGGCGCAGAAGCCTGCGTAGTCGCCCGTGATGGCGGGGGCAAAGCGGATGGTGCCGTTGGAGGAGACGCAGAGGACGGTCTCGCCCTCCTTCACCTCGGCGGCGAGGGAAGCCCAGTTGTCGAGAATCTCTTGGACATTCACTTTCCAATCGGGGGGGACGATAGCCTCGGCGTTCCAGCGGTCGATGATGGCGGCACCCTTGGCATCCAGCTCTTCGGGCGTGAGCGCGGCGGGGTCAATACCCTCGTCCTCTGCGGCGATGGCACCGAGGCGGGCTTTCACTTCTTCCTCCGTCTTGTTCTCATCGGGTCCGTAGTTCACCTCGATGAAGCGGTGGTCGGGCTGCACGGGGCAGGGGTTGCCCAGCTCCTCTGCCGCGAGGGCGGCGGTGCCCATGGTGCGCTTGAGCGGCGCGGCGAGAATGCGGTCGGGCATGAGGCCGAGCTGCTTGAGCCACTTGCCGATGCCGCGTCCGCGCTCTTCCTCCACCAGCTCCAAATCCGTGCGACCGCCGACGCGCGTCGGGGTCTCACCCTTGCGGAACGTGTTGCCGTGTCTGGCAATAATAAGAGTTTTCATAGATGATGCTCCTATCTATAGTCAAAACGTGCCGGCAAGTCAAGAAAGATTTACGATGTACGATGGACGATGTACGAAGTCGGAATTCCGCTCGCTATCGCTCGCCAAGAGGAGGACTAAACAGGCAAAGCGTACCTTTCTTCACTCTTCCGCTTGGGTCAGAGAGCAATAGTGTTGCTTTTCGCCGGCGAGGCGGTAGGCGACGCCGTGGACATGGCGCAGGATGAGGGGGAGGGGCGTTCCCCGGCGGGCTACATCCTTGCCGCCGCTGAGCACGAAGGTTTCGGCAATGTCCCCCGTGCGGTCATCGTAGACCGTCAGCAGTCGTTTGCCCTCGCGCTGCTCCAGCAGGGCGCGCTTGGCGGCAAAGCTGCCCTTGGTGTCGTCGGCAGATGCGTATTCCTTCCATGCTCCGTTTTCCCATCCGTAGCGATGCTGTTCGGCGCGGTTGTTCCGGGCGCAAGTCGTGCGCACCCTATCACAGCAGACGTCCTTCGGATAATCTCCGCCATACACGGTGCCGCTGATCGACACCATTGTGTCCTTGCCCATGCTCTCCATGCGGATACAGAAATCAAAGGAACTGCAATCATCCCAATGGCCGCTATCCTTGTTGATGGTGCAGGGGGCAGCTGCCAAGGCCTGTGCATCCACACCCTGCAATTCCGGCAGCGTTGCCAGCCTGGGGAGGAGCATCGCCATGGCCGCACGGCGGAATTCCTCGCGCTTCTCGAGATACCGCGGGCGCAGCTCCTCCTGTCGGCGGCGGAGGGCTTTTTCTTTTGCGCCGTCTCCTTCGATGTCGAACTCGCAGAAGGCGAAGAGGCTCGGCAAATCGTCCTCTTTCACGGCGCGTTCCTCCATGAGCTTGGCGTACTTCGCCTGAATCCGCGGATGCTCCGCGTTGTATCGGTCGAAGTTCGGCGTGTCCGCACCGGGGATGTCGCAGCAGCCCGGCGTGGGGTAGGCCATCCACGCCTTGCATTCCCATTCATAGCGGGCGGTCTCGTTCTTCGTCTTCCTTGCCTGTGCCAGCGCACGGCGGCACTCGGCTTTCCGCTTCTCGCTGACTCCCGGAGGTTCATCCATGTGACACCCGCCAACGATGGTTGTCGCGTAGGGCTCCGTCAGCATCGGCAGCTCCTCATCCGAGAATATCCGCGGTTCCGTGCAGCTCACCATCGCGGCAAGCGGGAGAAGAAGCAAAAGATTGTAGCGTTTCATGGCCGGTGGTGTTTGCTCTTGTATGATACACTTGGAGGGGTCCCGCACAAGAAAAAAAATCATTGACAAAAGTTGTTCTTTGCGTCATCGTTTGCCCGACGAGAAACTACCTCTCTCCCTCTCCCTATGACCTATACCCTGAAAAAACTGAGCTTGAAGACGGATGCCGAATTGGCGGAGCTCGTGGATAACGGGCTGATACACACAGTCTGCGAGAATGACGATTTGCCGACCCTCCGCTATCTCGTGGAAGAACGCCGACTGCCGCTTGACCGCGGATACGATGAACATATGCCTATTCATTGTGCGGCGGAATACGGCTCCATCGAGATGATTGATTTCCTCCTCGCGCACGGGGCGGAGGTGAACTGTCTCTTCAATGAGGGCGCTTGGCATACGCCCCTGATTCTTGCCGCCATGGAGGACAGACCGGACGTTGTGCTCCACCTGTTGGAGAAGGGCGCCGACCCCAATTTGGGCCTGAGCCGGGCGCATGTCGTGCATCACATGCTGCCTTATCCCGATGTGCTGCGGCGCATTTTAGAGTGCGGCGGCGACCCTGATGTCGCCGAGATTGCCGATGCGGAAACGCCTCTTGATGCGTGTGTGAATCATTGGGCCTCCTTCTCGCCGGAGGAAGAGGCGGCTCTCTTGGTCAAGGGCATCAGAATTGACAGAGATTTAACCGAATCCATGGATATCCTGCTTGAATTCGGTGCCTGTTGCTACTTCTCGGAGGCTTATTCGGAAAATCGGCAGCAGCCGGATACGCCCGCAGGGTGCAAACTCCGAGCCTTGGTGGAGAACGCCCGCCGAGAGGCGCGACCTTCCGTCAGCCTGTATCTCGCTCTCCTGAACCGCAGCTGTACCAAGGAAAACTTCTTTGCCGAGTTGCGCCGCTATGAAGCGCAGGGCGCCGACCTGACAGACCCGTGCCCGTGGAAGCGCGGGGCGAGCCTCCTGTGGCATGCCGTCCGCTTCGGGGATACGCAGGCATTGCGCTACCTCCTCCTCCAAGGCTGTTCGTGGGACGGGGAGGAGGACTATTTCAGCGCGGCGTGCCGCTCGGGAAACAGACTCATGGTGACCCTGCTCCTCAAAGCGGGGCAGGAGCCTTTGCACCCCGGCGACCTGTGGGATGACCTGTACAGCTATGAGACCATGGTGCCGGACATGGTTTGGCTCCCTTTTGAACTGGGCTGGACCCCGGAACCGCAACACTGCGGACGCACCGTGCTGCACGCCTTGGCATACCGCAAAGAAAATGCCGAAACCATGGAGCTTTTCTCCGCCTATGTCGAAAGCCTGAACATCGACCCCGAGGCTGCCGACCGCTCCGGCAGAACGCCCCGCGACATTGCTGCGGAGCAGAACTTCACCGAGCTGCTGAATTATCTCGACAGCCGCCGCACCGCTTAACCCCAACGCCCGTCTGACCGCAGGTCAGACGGGCGTTCATTACCTCCGCGCGCAGCGCGGCACATATTTCAAATTGTAATTTGTAAATTGTCATTCTTACGCCAGGTCTTCCTCGATAATCAGGTTATCGACAATATACTGCCTTCTGTCATCGGTGTTGTCGCCCATGTAGAAGCGCAGCATGTCTTTGAGATGGTGGGCGTGTTCCAGCGTTACCTTCTCTAAGCGGATATCCTCATTGATAAAGCCCTTGAACTCGGCGGGGGAGATTTCGCCGAGACCTTTGAATCGGGTGATTTCGGGATTGCGACCGAGCTGCTTCACCGCTGCATCGCGCTCGGCCTCGCTGTAGCAGTAGATGGTCTTCTGCTTGTTTCGAACGCGGAAGAGCGGGGTTTGCAGGATGTAGAGGTGCCCCTCGTCGATGAGCGGGCGGAAGTATTGGATGAAGAAGGTGAGCAGCAGCAGACGGATGTGCATGCCGTCCACATCGGCATCGGTGGCGATGATGACCTTGTTGTAGCGCAGGTCGTCGATGCTGCGGTCGATGTTGAGCGCGAGGTGCAGGAAATCCAGCTCCTCGTTACGCTTTTCCTCGAAGAGGGCGGCGCGGTTCATGCCGAAACTGTTCGCGGGCTTGCCGCGCAGGGAGAAGACGGCCTGTGTTTCCGCATCGCGGGCGGTGGTGATGGAGCCCGAAGCGGAGTCACCCTCCGTGATGAAGAGCATGGTGTCCGCCGCGCGCTTGTGCTTGGTGTCGTAATGCACGCGGCAGTCGCGCAGCTTGCGGGTGTGAATCTTCGCCTTCTTGGCGCGTTCCTTGGCCACCTTGCCCGTGACACCCGCCACTTCCTTGCGCGTCTTTTCGTTCTCCTTCACGCGCTCCTCGATGGCTTCCGCAATCTCGGGATGGCGATGAAGAAAATTGTCCAGCTCGCGCCCGAGGAAATTCAGCACGAAGGTGCGGATGGTCTCCTTACCGGGGCCCATGGTGTTGCTGCCGAGCTTCGTTTTGGTCTGGGACTCGAAGACGGGGTCAATCACCTTGATGCTGATGGCTGCCTGAATACCCGTGCGGATATCGGAGGCCTCGTAGCTCTTCTTGAAGAAGTTTTGCAGGGTCTTGGCGATAGCCTCGCGGAAGGCGGCTTGGTGCGTGCCGCCCATGGTCGTGTGTTGGCCGTTCACGAAGGAGTAAAAATCCTCGCCGTAGCCGTCGCCGTGGGTCAGGGCAATCTCGATGTCGTCGCCCGCAAGGTGGATGGGCTCGTAGCGCGGCTCGTCTTTCATCTCCTCTTTCAGCAGGTCAAGAAGCCCGTGCTTGCTGGAGATGTTGCGGCCGTTGAAATTGATGGTGAGCCCCGTGTTCAGGTAGCAGTAGTAGCGGCACATGCGCTCCACGAACTCCAAGTTGAACGCGGCGTTCGCGGCGAAAATCGTGCGGTCCACGCGGAAGGCGACGCGGGTGCCGTCCTGCTCCTCCGTGGCTTCCGTGACATCGCTGCCCGCGACGAGCTCGCCCTGCGCGAAGGTGATGCGGCGTGTCTGCCCCTCGCGGTAGGCCTGAATCTCAAAGTGTTCGGAGAGCGCGTTGACGGCCTTGATACCCACGCCGTTCAGACCCACGGACTTTTTGAAGGCCTCGCCGTCGTACTTGCCGCCCGTGTTGATTTTGGCGGCGCACTCGTAGAGCTTGCCCAGCGGAATGCCGCGCCCGTAGTCGCGCACCTCGCAGAGCCCGTCGGCGGAGATTTTGACGAAAATCTTCTTGCCGCTGCCCATCACGAACTCGTCGATGGAGTTGTCCGCCACCTCCTTGAAGAGCACATAGAGGCCGTCATCCGCCATCGTGCCGTCGCCCAGCTTGCCGATGTACATACCGGGGCGCAGACGGATATGCTCGCGCCAGTCCAGCGTTTGAATGTCGTCCTCTGTATAGGTGTACTCCTCTGCCATATTTCCTCAGTATCTTACAGAAAACCGAAGCATCTGACAAGCAAGATTTATAGGAAACGCGCTTTATGCGCCTGTACGCAATAATTGGCGCCGCTCCAGATGGTGAGGATGATGCTCGCCCAGAGCAGGATGTCGCGGAGCACTTCGCCGCCGAAGCCGATGCTCAGCGAGCACAGGGGCTCAGGCAGGTTGCCGCCGTAGGCCAAGGGGACAAGGGCTGCGATGCAGAAAGCCAATTGAAACCCCGTTTTCCATTTGCCGCACCGGTCGGCGGCCATCACATAGTTGCGGGTGAGCGCAATTTGGCGGATGCCTGTGACGAGAAACTCACGGAACACGATGATGATGGTCGCCCAGAAAGGGCAGAGGTCCACCCACGTGAGGTACACATAGGCCGCACAGACGAGAATCTTGTCCGCCAGCGGGTCCATGAGCTTGCCGAAGTCGGAGACGACCTGATACTTGCGCGCCAGATAGCCGTCCAGAAAATCCGTAATCGCCGCTACAATAAAAGCCCAGAGGGCGATGCACGCCGTCGCGGAGATGGGGCTGAACCACCCGCCCGTGATGCTGCTTGCGGCAGCGATATCGGGCATGCCGTTCACGGCCAGCAGGACGGTGAAGAGAATCACCAACGCAATACGGCTCATGGTGATGATGTTCGGCAGGTGTTTCATGCGTGTGTTATATCATTCCTGACCTTGATTGCGCAAGCGAAAAGCGGTGCATCGGAAAGAAAAGTTGAAAAAATCAACTGCAGGCGCGCAGCAGGATGATGATAATAGTGCAGATGACGGCAATTCTGCCGCAGCCGACGGAGTTTTCTTTTTCGTCCTTCTTGCTTGGGGAAATCGGAGGATTTTGCGAAGGTCGGGGAATGCGGTATGATTGCTGCGGTACCTTCTTCTGCGGCTTGACGGGAGGCGGTGTGACGGAGTTTTTGGTCGGATGCGGTATTACTCCCTTGTGGGAGCCGCTGCTGTAGGTGATGACCGGTTCCGTCGCAGGTCGGGCATCCTGTGCCGGCTTGTCCGCGTGTTGCCATTGTTCCGGTTTGGGGGATGATGCCGCGGGCACTTGCAGGGAGAACTCCTGCACACGGGCCTCCTGTTCGGCAATCATGGTGTTGAGATTGTCCAGCAGTTTAGCGGACATCACATCCAGTGCACGGCGTTGGTCATCCGTATTGAATTGGGGGTGTTCTTCGTTCATAGGCGTGGAGGGGGGGAAGGTGGTGTTACTGAAGGCCGAGTTCTCCCTGTTGCGGTGTGGGAATAGGTGCCGCAGGGACGGCAGGTTTGGCGGCCATGGCGGCCAGCACGGCAGAAACGATTTTTTGGCGGTCGCCGCGGGCTGCGCTCACCAGCGCGAGGAAGTCCGCAGGGTGGATGCTGCCGTGGGAGCGCAGGAAATCGCGGTCCTTGGCGTCGGGAAAGTGCAGCGCCTTGTCCAGCGTGCCGAAGAGTGTGGCCTCTGCCTTGCGGATGAGTCGCGGCAGGTAGGGAATTTCTTGGAACTCTTCCGTCTCGGCGGGAAGAGTGGATGCTTTCACCTCCGCCGCATTGCCGGAGATGCCTCGCTGCGTGGTCAGGAAAAAGGATCGCCGCTGTGCCGCCACCAGCAGAGCCGTGCTCGGAGAAGGCTCCCCGAGGGTGCAGTAATCTGCGATGTGGTGGTGCATCTCTTCTGTCCGCATGCCGATGGAAGTCAGAAAGTCCGTCTCATCGGGCAGGAAAAAGCGTTCCGTGCTTGCGTGCGGGTTCGAGAGAAAACGCTCCGCTGCTTCGCGAAACAGGGTCATGTAACGATCGTTCCATTCCATGCTTCTATTATAGAGTGGGGCGGGGCTCTTGACAAGTACGAAGTCCCCATGTCACAAAAAGAAAAGGCCGAACCGGCGTTCGACCTTCTTCTCTCGCGGATGTAAAAACGCTCAGTGCTTGTGGCTCTGCTGCTCCTGCAGCGCGGCGTACATCTGCTTGCAGTGCTTGTAACCTTTGCGGGCCGTCAGCGTTTCGAGACTGCGGGCGGAGGACCCCCATTCAATGACCTCGATTTCTACGATGCGGCGTCCCCATGCACGCATGAGTTCGCGGGTGGGCTGGTAGATGTCGATGGTGCCTGTGCCGACGAGCGCCGAGCCGTAATCATCCACGACGTAGATGTAGGGCTGGCCCTTAATCTTGAACTTGGTGCCCATGGGGTAGACGGACCAGTCCGCCGCAGCGCTGCGCACCTTATCCGTGTACTGCAGGGTGCTACCCGCTGCATTGCCGTGCCCATAAACGACATGGTCGCTCTCGGTGTGGGTGTAGGCCGTCGTGCGGACGACGCGGTTCATCTGGCGGGGGTGGTAGAAAGGGAGGCCCCACTTATCGCGCCCCAATGCGGGGAGCTTCTTGTTGGGCATGGCGCTCTGACGGGGTGCCAGCGGCTGGACAAAACCCGTGCTGATGCCGTTTACCTCTGCAGCGGAAGCAGCCCCGGCAAAAGCAAGGGCGGCCATAACAAAAAGAGCATGGAAACGGGAAAACATAGCGGACGCACTATCTTTAGCACAAAAAACAGCACACGACAAGCAAAATTTGCCTTTTTAAACTATTTGAGTGCCGAAAAAGGCGATTTTTGCCTGAAAAACAGGCGGCATACGCGAATTTCACCTCAAAAATTACTTAAGTATTCCTGAACGTTTGTCGCGCAGAACGCCGTACTTCGGGGAGAAAAGGTAGGCGAGGAGGAAGGCTGCGCCCAGCACGAGGGCGATACAGGCACCCAGATGCCAGCCGAGGGGGTAGGAGAGGAAGAAGGCGAGCACGGAGCCGCCGCCGCCCAGCAGGCCGCTGCCCCAGAAGATGGTGTTCGTCCTGTCCGTGAGCAGGCAGAGCGTGGCGGCGGGGGCCACGAGCAGACCGATGGTGAGGAAGGCCCCCACGGCTTGCAGGGAGGAGACGAGCACCAGAATGATGAGCGCGAAGCCGCCGTAGTGGATGAGCCGCACGGGGATGCCCATGGTCTGCGCGGCGCGAGGGTCGAAAAGGGTCATCAGAAGCGGGCGGCGGAAGGCGGTGAGCAGCAGCACGGCAAGCGCGGCGGTGGTGTAGGAGATGATGAGCTCGCTGTCGCCCATGCTCATGATGCTGCCGAACAACCAGTCATCCACCTTCTGCTGCAGCCCGAGCTGCACGAGGATGATGTAGCCCACGGCAAAGGCCGTCGTATGGAGCACGGAGAGGGCGGTGTCCTGCGAAGTGCGCCCCGTGCGGGAGACGAAGAGCGAGCCCAAGCCCACCATGAGCCCCGCGAACACCGCACCGAGCAGCACGGAGAGCACGGAGAGCCCGAAGAGCAGGATGGCGAGCGCCATGCCCGGCAACAGCGCACAGGAGATGGTGCCGATTTGCAGCGCGGATTTTCGCAGGACGACGAGCGCACTCACATAGCCGTTGGCGAAGCCGATGACGGCGCAGGTCCACAGGCTGCGCTGCGCGAGCGGTTCTTGCAGAAACCGGAGAAAATCGTGCATCATCGGGCGGCGGGAAGGTTGGGGGTGGCGGCTCCGAAGAGCGGTGTCAGGAACTCGGGGGTGAGCACGTCCTTCGTGTCACCGAAGGCGACGGCGCGGCGGTGCAGCAGCAGGGTTTTGTCGAAGATGGCGGGCGCGGAGGCGAGGTCGTGGTGCCCCGCGATGAGGAGCCGCCCCTCCGCCGCGAGCTCGCGCAACAGTCGGGCGAGGTCGTTCATGCCGGGCACATCCAGCCCCGTGAAGGGTTCGTCCAGCAGCAGAATGTGGGCTTCCTGCGCCAAGGCGCGGGCGAGGAACACGCGCTGCTGCTGCCCGCCCGAGAGTGCGCCGATTTGGCGGTCGCAAAGCGCGGTGAGCTTCATGGTCTCCAAGGCTCGCTCCACAATTTCGCGGTCGTGAACAGAAAAAGCTTTCCACGCGCCCAAGGCGGGGTAACGCCCCATCTCCACCAGCTCGCGGACGGTGAGCGGGAAACGCCAGTCCACTTCGTTGCGCTGGGGAACGTAGGCAATCTCGTGCTTGTGCTCTCGTAAGGGTTTGCCGTTCCAGAGAATCGTACCCGCCATGGGGCGGATGAGCCCCGCCAAGGTGTTCAGCAGGGTGGACTTGCCCGCGCCGTTGGGCCCGATGAGGGCCATCGTGTGCCCGCAGACGGCTTCAAAGGAGACGTTTTCGAGGGCGACCTGCGCACCATAGCCCGCGCTCAGGCCCTCCACACGCAGGGTGTGGGGCGCGTGCGGGTGGTGTTGCCCGCAGCCCCAGCAGATGTGGTCGTGTTCGGGGTGTTCGTGCGTTACCATGAGAAGCGGAAGATGGTGTGAACGGCAACGACATCCCACTGCGTGACGGTGCGGGTCTCGCGGCGGGGGACATCGAGGGGGAGGGAAAGGGCTTGGGGGGCTTCGGCTTGGGGGTCTTCGTTTATCCAACCTGCGAAAATCTCAAGCTCGTAGCTATCGGCAGCGGGTAGGGTGAGGGTGAAGTCCGACTCCATACCGCAGTCTCTCGCTTGATAAAGGATGCGGTCTCCGAGTCGAATCTCGAGGCCGGTGAGGGGCGCACTGCAACGGATGGTTGCGGGCACGCGGTATTCTGTCGCGTGTTTGTCTGCGGTGTGCTCGTGGTGTTCATGCCCGCAGCAGGCGTGGTGATGGTGGTGATGCTCGCTTTCTTCATGCGTGTGCATGAGGAAAGGCAGCGGCGCCCCTGCGGCGAGGAGTCCGAGAGCGGTCAGGAAGGTGGCGGAGCGGGGGCTCATGGCACGAGGAAGTACAGGTGATCCGGAACATCCACGGAAAAGGCCTCGCGGATTTCCCCGAGGTTATGGCGGAAGATGGAGGCGTAGTCCGGGAAGCCGGGGCCGTAGCCGTCCATGATGAGGGAGTGAACGCTCGCGCCGACTTCCTTGGCCAGCACCTCCAAGGTGCGCGGACTGTCGTTTGCTTCGGCGAAGAGGGCGGGCACCTTCGCGGTGCGCAGTTCGCTGAGCAATCGGGCCATCGTGGCGGTGTCGCCTTCGCTCTCCTGTGCGATGCCGTTGACGGGCAGGGGGGTGAAGCCGAAATCGCGGCAGAAGTGGCAGAAGGCGGCGTGCTCTGTCACCAGCACGCGCTTTTCGGCGGGGATGAGTGCCAGCAGCAGGCGGGCTCTGTTCTCCAGATGCCCCATGAGCTCGGCGTAGTTGCGGCGGTTGGTCGTGTAGGCTTCGGCGTGCTCGGGGTCAAGCTCCGCCAAGAGGTCGGAAAGCACTCGTGATGCGCGCGCCATGTTGGCGGGGCTGTTCCACCAATGCGGGTCGGCGATGTCCGTGCCCGGCAGGGTGACGCGGGGCAGGGTGTCGCCCAGTTCGACGACGTGCACCGTGGCGGGCAGTGCCTCGCGCAGTTTGTTCAGGTACGGCTCCGTACCCTGCCCGCAGGCCAGCAGCACATCCGCCTTCGACACGGCGGCAACGGCAGCGGGCTCGGGCGCAAAATCATGCAGCTCCCCGTTCGGCGGGAAGAGGCTGACGACCTCGACATCCTCCCCGCCGATGTGCTTCGCCATCTCCGTGAGCAGCGGGTGCAGCGTGTACACGCGCAGCGCCCCCTGCGCCCCGAAAGCACAGGTCAGCAGAAGCAGAAGTGAGAGAAGCGCGTGCCGCATGAACCTATTATACAGAAAGCGTCAAGAGGGGGAGTGGCAAGTCCGAAGTCCGACAGGGCAAACGCATTTGGAAGTCACATAAAATTATTGACATGCGGCTTCGGTGTCATCAGAGGGGAAAACGTCAAAGAGAATTTCCTCCAATGCGTTTGTGTCCCATGCAGCCTGTTTTCTCATCCTCGCCATGGATTTGGCCCCTCCTGTTTTCTTTTTATGGTTTCGTAAAAGGCTCATGACTACTTTTATCAGACGGGAAAAGTTTTCCGCTGCATTCCACCTACGCTTGCGTCCGGCATTTTCACCGAACACGACATCCATCGTCCAGTGCATGCTCTCCACGCTCCAATGGCTGCGGATAGCTTGTGCAATGGTTTGGCTTTTGCCGCGAGGTAAGTTGGTGATATAACAGCGTTTCTGCTCGCTCTGAATTTGTTTCTTTTTATCGTAGCGCCTACTTTCAACGACAACAAGAGCCGAGAGATTTTCCCAATTCCATGCAGCATTAACGAAGCTTAAATCTCTGTAAATCTTGTAGTAGCGTTCTTCTATTCGTCCATGGTCTGCATCAATTTCCTTGTATGTGATGCTTGGTTGCAGCATCTTTTCCGTCTCCAAAATCTGCTCATGTAAGTTTTTCTGATTGTCCTTTACGGCCAGTACATAAGAAGCCTTTTTATCTTGGACGATTTTGTGTACTATTTCTTTTTGGCACCCCATGGCATCAGAGGTGACGATACAGCCTTTGATATCCAACATATCGAGTCATTTGGGAAACACCATAATCTCATTTGTCTTCTTGTCTACATTGAGCTGCCCCAGAGATATACCTTCCTCGCTCAGACAAGCACTTAACATGTGGGCATAGCCGGTCCCTGGTTCTCCCTCGTTTCTTTCGTCCGCACATCCTCTATTCAGGTCACGCTGTGCTACCATGCAAGCTGCTTGTCCGGTTGTCGGTCTGCAGCTCTATCTTGCCCGTGGCTTTGTCGTAGAGGACGAATTTTATAGGAGATATAGTTCTAACGAGATAGATATCAGATGTTTATACATTGATTGGAGTATGATCGAGAAAGCTACAAACAGATGATGCACCATTTATAAAAGCATCATACATCTTCTTTAGAATTGACATCTCTTATAAAATGAGTTAGCCTTCCGCGTCTTTGAGTATCAGAGGGCTATATATATGCGTTTTCGGGTCATATCAGCGGATGAGGCAGCTGCGTTGATAGGCGATGGTGAAGTCGTCGCTATCAGCGGATTGACCCCTGCCGGTGCCGTGAAAGTGGTTCCGAAGGCCATTGCCGCGAAAGCACGTCAGGAGCATGCGGCAGGGCGGGCTTTTGGCATTCACCTGATGACAGGGGGCTCTAACTCGCCGGAGGTGGATGGGGCGTTAGCCGACGCAGGAGCGTTGCTGAGCCGTCTGCCCTTCCAGTCCAACCCCGATTTGCGTTCGCACATCAACGCGGGGGATGTCAAGTACACCGACCTGCACCTCTCCGACATCACGCAATCCATCCGCTATGGGCATTTGCCACGCCCCCGTACGGCTATCGTGGAGGTCTGCGATGTGACGGATGAGGGCGAACTGACTTTCACCACCAGCGAGAGCAACAGTGCGGGCTTCTGCCTGTATGCCGAGCGCATTATCTTGGAGCTCAACCGCTACCACAAACCGCAGCTGCGCGAGCTGCATGACATCTATCTGCCGCAGGATTACCCGCACCGCGGGCCGATTAACATTCGCCGCCCGTGGGACCGCATCGGCAGCAAAACTCTCAAGGTTGACCCTTCCAAAATCGTCGGTATTGTGGAGACTCACCTCCCGGACGGGGTCAAACCCTTCAAAGAGGGTACGCCCGTGACGGAGGCCATCGGCCGCAACATCGTGCGTTTCTTTGAGCAGGAGTACCAAAGTGGGCGCATCCCGAAGGAATTCCCGCCGATTCAGAGTGGCATCGGCAATGTGGCCAATGCCGTGCTGGGTGCCATCAAAGAATCGAGCATCATCCCGCCCATCTGCATGTACACGGAGGTGCTGCAGGATACGGCGTTCAGTCTGGTAAAATCCGGGCGGTGTAAGTTTGCCTCCAGCAGCACCATTACCGTTACGGAGCCGCTGCTGCAGGAGATTTACGCGAATTTCGACTTCTACAAAGACAAAATCGTGCTGCGCCCCACGGAAATCTCCAACAACCCGGAGGTGGCGCGTCGCATGGGAGTCATCAGCATGAACACCGCCATCGAGGCGGATATCTTCGGCAACGTCAATTCCTCCCACTTCTACGGCACCAAGATGATGAACGGCATCGGCGGCAGTTGCGACTTTGCTCGCGCCGCGGGGTTGGCGGTGCTCTCCTGCCCCTCCGTGGCCAAGGGCGGGGCCATCTCCGCTATTGTCCCCATGGTCTCCCACGTGGACCAAACGGAGCACGATGTGGATGTTTTGGCCACGGAACAAGGAGTGGCTGACCTGCGAGGACTCTGTCCCGCCGACCGCGCCGTCTGCATCATCGAGCATTGCGCACACCCGGACTATCGCCCTCTGTTGAGACGCTACCTTGAGCTTGGCAAGGGCAGCGGCCACACGCCGCTGAGCCTGTCGCATGCCTTCGCCTTCCACCGCGCCTTCCTCGAAACCGGGGATATGCGCAACGCTATCTTATAAAACAAGAAATTGAGATGAGAAAATGAGTGCAGATTCCTCAATGGCTCCGGCATTGGTGCCGATCAAGAAAAAGCGTTACGAATGGATTGATAATGCTCGCATTGTTGCAGCATTTCTCATTATGGTCAATCATTTGCCTTGTGTGGGCTCAGAGCTGAATGGTTTTTCTTCGGTGGATTTTTTGCAGATGGTGTGTCGGAATTGCTTTTATAATGGGCGTGTCCCGTTTTTCCTTATATTAGCCGGTTACTTCCTGTCTCGCAATATCACATGGAAGAAAGCGTGGGATCGTTTTATTTGGCTATTGATTCCCTTTGTTATTTGGAATGCCGTTTATGCCTACGGCTTTTTGCATCATGCTTTCTCCTTGCGGAGCGTGTGTGTGGATCTGTTGGGTATTAATAACATTATCCATCGAAGTGTTATCTCTTTATTCGGTTCATCGGTATCGTCTTACCCCGTAATCGGACCATCTTGGTTCCTTCGCGATATCATGTTCCTGTCGTTACTGACCCCGCTTATCGTTCGATTCGCTAAGTGGATACCTGCTATCTTGGTAGTAATGACCTCGTTGATGCTGTTCCAAATGCCGCCGAATTCCGCAGCGCTTTTTTCGCCGACTACCATTTATTTTTATTTATTGGGAGTCTCCTTGGTCCGTTTTCGCTTGGATGATGCCTATCTGATTCTGAATCGCTCGTTTCTGCCGTTTTTTGTCGTGGGAATTGTTGCCTCCTTCTTGTGCGTATTGGCTATGTTTGTCTCCGGAATTCGGGAGTTCCGAGGCTTGCCTATGTCATACTTTTTTGCATCGCTATTTGGGATGACCTTCGGCGCTGTTCTGATTGCCTATTGTGGCATTTTGATTGAGAAATTGACCCCGCACTTTTCCAAGTTGATAGCCCCTTTAGGTCCGGCTTGTTTCTTGGTGTTCATGCTGCATATGCCTATTTTTGAGCTTTTACAGGAATATTATCCGTCAGCTTTTGAGGGTTTGAACGCTTTGTTGGTGCCCGTTCCGGTGTTCATCTTCATAGCCGCTCTCTTCCTGGGAATGAAACGTTTTACGCCTTTCCTGATGCCCTATTTGGGACACATGAAAATGCAAAAGTCTACACGAGCAAAAGTGGAGCAGCATTAAGCGAGAGTGTCGGTCGACATTATTTGCCGAGAGAATTGCGGAGCGTGAGGGCGTCGCGCAGCGCACGGACGTCGTGGACGCGGTGGAGGTCTGCACCGCGGTCGGCGGAGAGGAGGGACATCACCACGGTGGGGAGGGCGTCGCGGACGGGGGCGGGGGTGCCGCCGTTGAGCACGGCACCCATGAAGCGCTTGCGGGAGAGCGCCATGAGCATCGGCAAATCGCGCACGCGTGTCTCCTCCAAGTGCTGAATGAGCGCCAGATTGTGCTCGGTGGTTTTGCCGAAGCCGATGCCGGGGTCCAGACAGATGCGGGCCGGGGCGATGCCGTCTGCTTCGGCGAGGGCGACGCGCTCTTCAAAGAAGTCGCGGACTTCGGCAACGACGTCCCCGTAGTGCGGGGCAAGCTGCATGGTGCGCGGTTCGCCCTGCATGTGCATAAGAATGATGCCACAGGGATGCGCGGCGCAGAGCGCACGCATGGCGGGGGAGGCTAAGCCCGTGATGTCGTTGATGATATCCACCCCCGCCTCCAGCGCGGCGGCTGCGACGGAGACGTGGCGCGTGTCCACGGAAAGGATGGCGTCCGCATGGCGGCGGCGCAGCTCGCAGATGACGGGGATGACGCGGGCGGCTTCCTCCTCCTCGCTCACCTCGGCAGAGCCCGGGCGCGTGCTCTCCCCGCCGATGTCGAGGATGTGCGCACCATCCGCCAACAACTGCTCGGCGTGGGCGAGCGCGGTCTCATAGGTGGCGTGCTCCCCGCCGTCCGAGAAGGAATCGGGCGTGACGTTGAGAATACCCATGATGGCTCCCGAAGCGGGAATCGGCCATGCGGAAGAACGGAGTTGCCAAATGCGAGACTTCATATCAGATGCCGCGTGTTAAGCGGAAGGCGAGGAAGAAGAGTAGCAGACCGCCTATCAGCGAGACGGCCATGTACAGAAAAGCGGGCAGCAGGGAACCTTGGCGGAGCAGGGCGATATTCTCCCCCGCGAAAGTGGAGAAAGTGGTGAAGCCGCCGCAAAGCCCGATGGTGAGCGCGGCTCGTAGGTCGGGGTGCAAGGACGCGCCGTGTTTCTCAAACAGCCCGTTGAGGAGCCCCAGCAGCAGACAGCCCGCGAGGTTAATCGCGAGCGTGTGCCACGGAAACGCCGCTGCATCGGCGGCGCGTTTGATGAGCTCCCCCGCGCCGTAGCGCAGCACGGAACCCACAAACCCGCCTATACCGATGAACAGAGCCGTTTGCATCCTCTTTTAGTTCATGCGGGCGTTCGCATCCGCTTCGAGCGCCGCCCAGAGGGAAGCAATCTTGCCTTCGACTTCGGCCTTGGCGGCGGTCAGTTCCGCACCGGGATTGCCGTGGGCGAAGAGGTAGTACTTAATCTTGGGCTCGGTGCCGCTGGGGCGGACGGCGAAGCTGCGGCCGTCCTCGAGGTCGGCGAAGAGCATCTTCTCGGCGGGGATGGGGTCGCCCTCGGCATCGGTGAGATTGCCTGCGGAGAAATCGCGGAAGGCGACGACCTTCGCGCCGTCCATCTCGGTCGGCGGGTTCTCGATGTAGGTCTTGGTCAGCGCGGCAATCTTGGCGGCACCGTCGGCACCTTCCATCACAAGGCTCTTGCCCAGCTCCTTGTAGAAGCCGTATTCTTCGTAGATGGCGTTCAGGCATTCCAACAGGCCCATGCCCTTGGTGGCGAGGTAGGCGTTCATCTCCGCGAGGCAGAGGGCAGCGACGTTCGCGTCCTTGTCGCGGACAAAATCCTGCGCGAGATAGCCGTAGCTCTCCTCACCGCCGAACACGAAATACTTGCTGTGGGCGAGACGGAGGTCGCGTGTCTCCTGCTCGGAGAGGTCGCGGTAGGTGCTGCGCAGCTCGGCGGGGATGGCGTTCTCGTACTTGCCGAGCTTGGCTGCGATGTACTTGAAGCCCGTGAGCACGTTCACTGTCTCGATGCCGTGCTTGGCGGCAATCGCATCCTGCAGGGGGCTGGTCACGAATGTCTTGACCATCACGGCGTGCTTGATGTTGGCATCGTTCACAATGCCGAGCTCCTTCACCGTCATGCAGCGGTACCACGCGAGCAGGCAGCCCGTCTGGTTGCCCGTGAGCAGCTCCATCTTGCCTGTGGCCTTGTTGCGGACGGCGATGCCCATGCGGTCGCAGTCGGGATCGGTGGCAATCACGAGGTCGGCGTTCTCCGCATCGGCCTGTGCCACCGCCATGTCGAGGGCAGGGGCGTTTTCAGGGTTCGGGCTGGCCACTGTCGGGAAGCGGCCGTCCTGGATATCCTGCTCCGCCACCGTGCTCACATTGCAGCCGAGCTGCTTGAGCAGGGGGACGATGCAACGCTTGCCCGTGCCGTGCAGGTTGGTGTACACCACCTTGGCGGATGCCTGAGAGAAGACCTCCGGGCGGAGGGCGACCTGACGCAGACGCTTGATGTAAATCTCATCCATCTCCGCGCCGAGCACACGAAGACTCCCCTGCTGCTCGGCGGGCAGTGGGGTATAGGTGTCGGAGGAAAGGGCGTTCACCTCGGCAATCACCGCTTTGTCATGCGGGGCGATGAGCTGGGCGCCATCGTTGAAGTAGGCCTTGAAGCCGTTGTCGTGGCTGGGGTTGTGGGAGGCGGTGAGCATCACGCCCGTGTCGGCGCGCAGCTCGCGGATGGTGAAGGACACCTCGGGCACGGAGCAGGGGCCGTCAAACAGCGCACAGTCGCAGCCGAGCTCGGTGGCAATCTTGGCGCAGAGCTCCGCGAAGTCGCGGGAGAAGTGGCGCGTGTCGTGACCGATGACGATGAGCGGCTTGCGCCTCGTGCCCTCGGCCTCCACGAAGCGGCGCACATAGGTGATGAGCCCGCGCATGGCGCGACCGACGTTAAAGTAGTTCATGCTGGCGGTGCCCACGCAGGGGAACTCAGGGCGCCCGTTGATGCCGCCCTTGCCCTGTTCGGTGGCGGTCACCTTGGTGCCGATGGTGCGGCCGCGCAGACCGCCTGTGCCGAAGGCCAGCGTCTTGTAGAAGCGGTTGTTGAGCTCGGCAAAATCGCCCGCGTTCGCCAGCTCGGCAATGGTGGCGGGGATGACGGGGTCAGTCGTGCCGCCCGTGAGCAGCTTGATGTTCTCCAGAGAATCGGCGAGCAGCTTGCCGTCGGCAACGGCCTGCTCCAGCGTGGAAAGAAGAGTCGCGTCCATATTGATGCGCCCATTCTACCACGCCCGCGCCCGCATGGCAAGCAGGATGACAGGGCTGCATGCGGCAAAAAAACGGCCTGACGCGGTCGTCAGGCCGTTTCGGGTGAGAAAGAGATTTTCAGGCACGCTTGCGGCGCACGGCGAGTGCTGCGAGAGCCATCAGGCTCAGCGTCGCCGTGGCGGGCTCGGGGATGTTGCCGAGGCGGTAGCTCCCGTTGCCTTCGCCTTTGTAGATGTTTGTGCCGTCCACAATGAAGGTGACGTTGGTGAGGTCTTTATAGCCGCCGATGGTGAGGGATACCATGGCGTTCGGGTCGGCACCATCGGTGAAAAGCGCATTGATGATGGCGCTGTTAACCATGACGTTGATGTCGTCCAAGGTGGTGAGGTCCAGACTACCGGAGAGAGCTTCCATGGGGGTAAGGGTCAGCTCATTGCCGGTGAGCAAGACGGATTGAAGCGTTAAGTCGATGACGTTCGCGGAGACGCCCGCTTTCAGCATGAGGTCCCCGTTTTCCAGCTCCAGATGGTAGCCCGTCAGAGCGCCGGAGAGCTCGGCGATGCCCGAGAGAGTGCCTCCTGCTGAGCTGATGAGCGTGGTGGCGCTGCCGCCGCTGAGGGCGTTGATGTAGTCCTGCGAGAGGGCGATGGTCACGCCCGTGAGGTCGAAGTCCCCGTTGAGTGTCAGCGCGGAGCCATTGTTGAAGCTCAGCTCTTTCACGTTGAAATGCTCCGTGTTCGTGACGCCGTCGCCGGAGGGCAGGGACTTGGCGGAGACCATGGTCGAGGGATCGTTGATGGTGACCTGCCCGTTGAGCACCAGCACATCCGCAATGAGGGCGCCGTTGAAGGTGGAGCCATCCTCGGCGGTGACAGTCAGTGAGCCCTTGTCGAGATTGAGCAGGTTGCCGTTGATAACGGCCCCCTTCTCAAAGCTCACGGAGACCTTGCCTGCGCCCACGTTTTCCACGTTGGCGTTCACCTCCTTGTTCTCCTTGAAATAGATGTTCAGCTCAGAGCCTTCGCTGAGCATGGAGCGGAGGGACCCCGTCCAGTCCTTCACATCGCCTTGGAAGGTGTAGGTGTGGGTGGCTCCGCCCTTTTGGTCGGCAAGACGGAAGTCTCCCGTGCCGCTGACAGCGCCCGCAAAGGTGATGTTCTTGGTGCCGCTGACATCCGTGAGACTCAGGCCGGGGGTGCCGAGTCGGCTGTCGTTCGTAAGTTTGACGGCACCCTTGATGGTGGCGACATCCTCCTTCCAATCACTGACGCTCGCGGCGCTCAATTCGGCCACGGAGCCGTTGACGGAGGCTCTGTCCAGCGTGCCGGCGCTCAGGCTGCTTGCCGTGCCCGTCAGGCGCACTGTGCCGCTCCAGTCCTTGCCGAGTTTGGCATAGCCCATGTCGAAGTTTTCCGCAATGTAGGTGCCCTTGCCGGAGAGTTCCGCGCTGAAGCCCGCCTTCGGGTCCTCCGATACCACGCGGGAGGAGCTCAGCTCCATCCCCGCGCCGATATTCAGCGTGCCGTTGGCGTTCAGGTGGAAAGAGGTGGCGGTTTCATGAGCTCCGCCGATGCTGTAGTCGCCGGCGGTGCCGTCCTTGCCCAGATAGACCTTGTTGTTATCCGGGTTTTCGGCGGCCTTGGCATAGGGGTCCAGCAGGAAGGTGAGCTCCACCACCTTCCAGCGGCGGTTCGTGCCGTCGTTGAAGTAGTATTCCGTCTCGCCGTCCGCGTTGGGGGCGGAAGAGAAGGTGGCTTTGTTCATCTGCTCGGGGTCATCCGAGTTCGTATAGTAGATGGCGGTCATGCGCTCGGGGTCGCCCGGGCCGTAGGATTCAAACTCACCGCCCCAGATGGTGAGCGCGTGGGCACCCGTGCCGGGGGTCTGGTTCATGGTGAGCCCCATGGCCAGATTGTTTTGAAGCCCCCAGGAGATAGCCTCTTGGAGGGTCATGGAGGTGTAGAGGTTGCCCTTCAGATCGTAGCCGGAGGGGGTGACATCTACCTTGTAGCCGAGGTCGGAGGGGACATAGGTGGCGGTGGTGCAAACGGCCTGACCCGTGGCGTGGTTGTAGGCGGAGGCGTAGAAGTTGCAGTCTGCCGAAATGGTTGTCGAGGCGTTCTTGGTGTAGTCAAAAATCTTGTCGTAGATATCGTAGGCATTCGCCGTCTCTTTAGAGTTCTGCGAGTACCAGTAGGCCAGCATGTTGGAGGCGGCCACGGCGGCGCAGGTCTGCGAGTCGATGATGCCTCTGTCGGGGTCGCGCACCAGATACTTGCTCACATCAAAGTATCCGCCTTCAAGTGTTACGCCGTTGAGCAGACGTGTTTCGGCGGAGGCAAGCCCGCAGGAGGCCAGAGCAAGAGAGAGGAAAAGCGTCTTTTTCATACCTTTTCTCCAGTTAAGCACATCCCTCGCGTGCCTGCAAGGATGAAATGACGAAAAAAACGTTATTCTCCGCGGAACTTCGCCACCGCATCCTCAAGGAAGCCGTCGGCGACGAGAAGCTGCGCTTCGTGGCGGGGGATGCCGCGGGAGAGGAGGTAGAAGAGCTGTTCCTCATCCATAGGCGCACTCGCGCTGCCGTGGGAGCAGCGGACGTGGTCGGCAAGAATCTCTAAACCGGGCAGGGAGTGGATGGTCGCGTCCTCGCTGAGCAGCATGTTGCGGTTCGCCTGATAGGCATCCGTGTGGTGCGCACCTTGCTCCACGCGGATATTGCCCGCGAAGGTGGCGGTGGCGTGCTCATCGATGACGTTTTTGTAGAGCAGGTTGCTCGCACTGTGACCGACGGCGTGGACTTGGTGCGTGTGCTGGTCCAGCACCTCGTGCCCGCTCAGGCGGTTGGCGGAATAGAGCTGAATGTCGGCGGGTGCGTCGGGCTCGCTGTGCAGAATTTCTGCGATTGTTTCCTCTCGCGCCCAAGCGTGCTTGCTGTGGCGGGTGAGGTGGCGCACGGTCGCATCCACGGAGCGGATGTTGGTGATGTTCATCGCGCGGGATTCCCCGCTGCCGCATTCCTCCAGCTCCACGGCAATGTCCGCACCGCCCTCCGCATGGATGAGGCGCGTGCAGACGATGGCACCCGCGCCGTGCGTGATGTGCTTTTCGATGATACGTGCCTTTGCGCCGGGCGCGGCGAGGATGAGCGTGGTCGGCATGAACACGCTTTCCTCTTGCGTCTCATAAGTGATGGTGATGGGCGCACTGTACTCCTTTTCGAGGAAAAGCACGGCTCCCTTGCCGAAATGCGCGAGGTGCAGGGCGAGAATCTTGTCCGAGCCGATGGTGTGGAGGAGAAGCTCCTCCGCGCGGTCGTCCTTGTCGATGGCATCCGCCGCGTCATCTGCGCCTGTGATGGTGACGCTGCCGCAGTTGTCGCCTTGCTCCATGAGCGCCACCAGCGCGGCGGCGTACTTGTGCGGGCGTCCGAAGCGCCAGTCCTCACACAGACGGGTGGGCGTTTCGGCGGCGGCGAGCCGCTGCTCGGCCTCAGCCATTTCCAGCGCGGTGCTCAAATCGGTGGTATCGGGAAAATCCATAGCGCGTTCCTTTCTTAGCCGATGGAGTCCTCCATCTCCAAATCAATCAGGCGGCGGAGCTCCACGGAGTATTCCATGGGGAACTCTTTGATGAGGTCGTTCACAAAGCCGTTCACCGCAAGGCTCATGGCTTGGGCGCGCGTGAGCCCGCGCTGCTGCATGTAGAAAAGCATCTCCTCGTCCACCTGCGAGACGGAAGCCTCGTGCTGCACGGCGGAAGCATTGCCGTGCACGGAGATGGCGGGGTAGGTATCCGTGCGGCTGGCGGCATTGATGAGCAGGGCATCGCATTCCGTGTTGTTCTTGCAGCCCTTCATGCCTTTGAGAATATTCACCTCGCCGCGGTAGGAGGCGCGCCCCTCGCCGATGGAGATGGACTTTGCCACGATGTTGGACGTGGTGTCGGGCGCGGCGTGAATCATGCGGGCCCCCGTGTCCTGATCCTGCCCGCTGTGGGCGAGCGAGATGGAGACCACCTCGCCGCGGGCACGGCGACCCTGCAACACCACGGCGGGGTACTTCATCGTCAGCGCGGAGCCGAGGTTGCAGTCAATCCAGCGGATTTCCGCGTCCTCCATGGCCAGACCGCGCTGGATGACGAGGTTGTACACGTTGGTCGCCCAGTTCTGGACGGTCACATACTGAATCTTCGCTCCTTTGAGGGCCACCAGCTCCACCACGCCCGAGTGCAGGGTCGCGCTGTCGTACTTGGGGGCGGTGCAGCCCTCCATGTACATGAGCTCGGCACCCTCATCCGCAATGATGAGCGTGCGCTCGAACTGCCCCATGCTCTCGGAGTTGATGCGGAAGTAGGCCTGCAGCGGCTGCTTGAGCTTCACGCCCTTGGGCACGTAGATGAAGGAGCCGCCCGAAAAGGCTGCGTGGTTGAGCGCAGAGAACTTGTTGTCGCCCACGGGGATGACCTTGCCGAACCAGGGGCGGAAAATCTCTTCGTATTCTTTCAAGCCCTCGGTGGAGTTCACGAAGATGACACCCTGCTTCTTGAGCTCCTCCTGCATGTTGTTGTAGGCGGTCTCGGAGTCATACTGCGCGTCTACGCCCGCGAGAAAGGCTCGCTCCTGCTCGGGCACGCCGAGGCGTTCGAAGGTGCGCTTCACGTCGTCGGGCACTTCGTCCCAGTTTTTGCGGGGGGCGACGCCGTGGGAGAGGTAGTAGCGGATTTTCTCGAAATCCACGTTCCTGATGCCCTCGGGAGCCCAGTGGGTGGGCATGGGCATCTCGTTGAACTTGCGGAGGGCCTCCTTGCGGAACTGACGCAGCCAGTCGGGCTCGCCCTTCACGTCGCAGATGTAGTCGATGGTCTGCTCCGTGAGCCCGTAGCCCGCGTCGTAGGTGTGGTTCTCCGGCATGGAGAACGCACCGCGGGTGTCCGTCTGAAAGACTGTCTCGTCTCGTTCGCTCATGGTCTTTTATCAAGCCTCTTCGGCGTTTTTCACGAAATCGAAGCCGTGCTCCTCGATGTAGTCCACCAGCTCGAAGCCGCCCGTGCGGACGATTTGACCCTTGTAGAGCACATGGACGACATCGGGGCGGATGTAGTCCAGCAGACGCTTGTAGTGGGTAATCACCATGAAGCTGCGGAAGGGGGCGCGCATGGCGTTCACGCCGTCGGAGACGATGCGCAGGGCATCCACATCGAGGCCGCTGTCCGTCTCATCGAGAATGGCGTAGGAGGGCTCCAGCATCATCATCTGGAGAATGTCGTTGCGCTTCTTTTCGCCGCCCGAAAAGCCCTCGTTGACGGCGCGGGAAGTGAACTTCGCGTCCATGCCCAGCTCCTTCATGCGGCTGCGCAGCTGCTTGTAGAACGCCACGGCATCCAACTCCTCGCCCTTGGGCAGACGGGCCTGCAGGGCGGCACGCAGGAAGTTGGCGTTCGTCACCCCCGGCACCTCCACGGGGTATTGGAAAGCGAGGAAGAGCCCCGCGCGGCTGCGCTCATCCACGCTCATCGAGAAAATGTCCTGCCCGTCCAGCTCCGCCGTGCCGCTGATGACCTCGTAGTCGGGGTGGCCGCAGAGCACTTTCGAGAGGGTGGATTTGCCCGAGCCGTTGGGCCCCATGACGGCGTGCACCTCGCCCTTGGGGATTTCGAGGTTGATGCCGTTGAGGATGGTGGCGCCGTCCTTGACGCGCGCATGCAGGTCTTTGATGATGAGACTCATGTTAAGATGTTGACGTTTTCGACGAAAAATGTCCGCGGAGGCAGGCCTCCATGCCCGTGATGCGGACGCCCGCGGGCAACTCAAAAATATCTTCCGCACACAGTCCAGCCTTCAGGTGAATATCCAGCACCTCGCCCGTCGCTTCGTCGATGAGGTGGACGTGGGGCACAAGGTTCTTGCAGTAGCGGGCGGTGCCGTCATCGAAGTGAAGCCGATTGATGAGCCCCGCTTCATGCAGCGTTTCCAGCGCGTTGTACACCGTGGCGAGCGAGAGCCCCGGCTCCTGTTGCAGCGTGCGTTCGTAGATGAGAGCCGCCGTCGGGTGGTCTTCGGCATCCAGCACTGTCTGTAACACGGCGCAGCGTTGTCGCGTGAAGCGCACCCCTGCCTTGCGGGCGAGGTCGGCGGCATTCGGGTGCTGTGCGGTATCGGTGCTCATCTTGCGGGCGGGATTATACCCCCGAAGTGACCGCCTGACAAGGCAAAAGCAACGGGCGGGCCTGTAGAAACGATGCTTTTCTCTTGCCACGCGCGTGCGAAAGGGGTAACATAGCGCCATGTCATTCATGGAAGTTCTCAGTGCTCTGTTTGAGATTGCCGTTCTGTGGCTGATTTTCTACCAGCTCTATCGTGTGGTGAAGGATTCCCGCGCGGCCGCTATCTTGGCGGGTCTTATCGTTATCGTGCTGGCGGCCTACTTCGTGTTGGAACTCACGCATGCCTTGGTGCTCAAAGAGCTGGCCGGGCTGATCATCGGTCCCGGTACCATTCTTGTCATCCTCTTTCAGCCGGAAATTCGCAATGCTCTCGCGAAGTTCGGCTCCAATAAATACATTCGCCGCGTGTTGGGTCAACAGGTGGAAAACCAGGACTTCATCACCTGCGTGCGCGATTCCGTGGCGTATCTGGTGAGCAAGCGCTACGGCGCACTCATCGCTATCACCCGCACCAACAAACTCACGGATTATGCTAAGACGGGCACCATGCTCAACGCGTTCTATACGCGCGAGCTCATCGGCACCATCTTCATGCCCAAGACCCTGCTGCATGACGGCGCGGTGATTGTGGAGAACGAGGTGGTTATCTCCGCCGCCTCCATTCTTCCCGTATCCAACCGCGAGCTCAAGGACCGCAGTATGGGCCTGCGCCACCGCGCGGGCATCGGTCTGGCGGAGACGACGGATGCCGTCGTCATCATCGTTTCCGAGGAGACGGGCGCCGTCTCGCTGGCCGTGGGCAATATGGTGCAGCGCGACATCAGTCTGGACCTCCTTACCTCGCGTCTCACTCAGCTCCTCTATTCTCATGAAACATCGGATACAGCTCAGGAAACTGCTCTTTGATAACTGGAAACCCAAGTACATCTGCCTCGGCTGTGCCGTGCTGGTGTGGCTGATGGTGAACCATCTTCTCGTGCGTGGTGAGGCTCCCGAGTGGAATATCGACGATATTCGTATCGTGCTTCCCGAATAATTCAATGAAAAATCCTTTCCTCTATGGCGGGCTTCTTTATCACAGGCACTGACACGGATGTCGGTAAGACCTATGTGACATGTGCGCTGCTGCGCGATTTGCGCCGCCGCGGTATTCCTGCCGTCGGCTACAAGGCCATGGCCTGCGGCGATCGCGGGGATGCACGCGCGATGCAGGCTGCGACCGATCCCACTCTTCCGTTGGAGATTGTCAATCCGCTCTACCTGCGAGCCGCCACGGCGCCCTATGTGGCCGCTCTGTTGGAAAACCGCACGATTACCCCCGAGGAGCTGGTGCAGGGCTACCGCACGGCGGAACAATACGGCTCCCCCGTGTTGGCGGAGGGAGCGGGCGGTTGGGAGGTGCCCATCGCTCCCGGCTTCTCTATGTCGGATTTTGCGCAGGCACTCGGGCTGCCCGTCATTCTTGTGGTGGGCAACAAGCTCGGCGCGGTGAACCACGCCATCATGACGGTGCAGGGTATCCGCGCCCGCGGCTTGGAATGCCGCGGCATTGTCCTCAATCACATCGGTGAGGAGTGGGACACCGCCGCTGTCACCAATCGCCGCCTCATTGAGGAATTTACTGGGCTTCCCGTGGTGGCGGAGCTCATCCGCGGACAGGAGGATATAGACTCCTCCGCCGTGCTGGGTATTTGAAAAATCCGTATCACCCATGGCGTCGGTGTGCGCTTTTGCCGGTGAATTTGATTGCCCCGGGAAGGGTTCCGTGGTATCGTCATCGGAGTGAAGACGAATGAACCCCTTGATGTGTGTCGTGCGGCGTTGAAGTGCTTCGCCGCGCTGTCTCTTGCGGCGATGGGCGTGGGTGTGCTGGTCGTCGCGGGAATGCTGTTTCGTGCTCTGCAGCCCGTGTTGCTGCCTGTTATTGTGGCGGGCGTGATTTCGTACCTGCTGGCGAAGCCGACAGACTGGCTGGAGAAGAGGGTGAAGACCCGCGCTCGTGCCGTGGGTGTGGTGGTGCTGGGGGCTTTTGTCCTGCTGGCAGCGGTCGGCGGACTGACGATTCCGCCATTGGTGCACCAGACTGCCGATTTGGTGCAAAAACGGCAAATGATTTTGGAGAAGGCCGTTACAACGGGGCAGAACCTGTCGGAAAATCCTGCGGTCGCTCGCGCCGTGCAGTCGTTGTACAACGGCGCGATGAATGAAGCTCGCAAGGCCGGGATGAACGACGAGGATTTGGCGGAGTTCAAGGGAAAGAACACCGTGCAGGAGCAGGCCGCAGCGTATATCAGCCTGAATGGTGATGTGATAGCTGCGAAGGTTCTGGAGTTGGGGAAGGCCGGTACGGCAATGCTCGGTAAGCTGCCGATTGTGCTCAGCGGCGCACTGCTGGTGCCTTTCTTGGTGTATTATTTCCTGTTGTTGAAGGCGGATATCGCGAGAAATTGGCACCGCCTGTTGCCCTTGCGCGAGGGCGAGGCGCGGGATAAGGTGACGAGGATTCTCTCTGAAATCAACAGCTACTTCATTTCATTCATTCGCAGTCAGATGCTCGTGAGCCTCATTGATGCGCTGTTGTTGCTCATCGGCCTGTGGATTTTAGGTTTGCCATATGCCTTCACCCTCTGTGTGCTGGCGGCGCTGCTCGGCGTGATTCCCTACATCGGCATTGCCTCGGCCTGCATCCCTGCGCTACTCATCGCCTGGTTCCACCATCAGAGTGTGGGGTACGTCGTCGCCGTCGGTGCCGTGTTTGCCGTCGTCAGCTTCCTCGACAACTATTTCATCCAGAAAGCCATTGTCGGCAAACGTCTGCAGATGCACGACATGACCGTCATGTTCTCCGTGCTCTTTTGGGGCTATGTGCTCGGCGGTGTGGCGGGTATCCTACTCGGCGTGCCGCTGACCGCTGCCGTGAAAGTGCTCTACCGCCACTTTATCTGGCGCGATGATGCTTCTGCTGAATAATTTTACCTATACTTGCTTGCCATGAATCCTATCCTCCTCGTCATTCCCATCCTCACCATTCTGATGTTCGACCTCGGGCTTACGCTCGAATTTCATGATTTCGTCCGCGTGTTTCGCGGGGGAAGAGCGGTTATTGCAGGTCTGCTCGGTCAGCTCATCCTGCTGCCGTTGTTGGCATGGTGGCTCGCCTGTGTGCTGGAGCTCAACCCTGTGTTCACCATCGGTCTCATGCTGATTGCCTGCTGTCCCGGCGGCAGCTCTTCAAACATCTTTTCGATGCTGGCGCACGGAGATGTCGCGCTGTCCGTCTCTTTGACAGCGGTGAGCAGTCTCATCACCCTCATCACAGTGCCGCTCGTCATGCAGTGGACGACGGCTTCCGTGGGGGAGAGTATCGGCGTGACGCTGCCCGTGGGCAAGCTCTTGGCGCAGAATGTCGTCACGATGCTGCTGCCCATCCTCATCGGCATCGGCGTGCGCCGCAAGTGGCGCGGGGCTGCCGCGCACATTGAGCGCGTGCTTTCCCGTTGCGCTTTCCCTGCGCTCATGTTCCTCGCGGGTATCTTTTTCGTGCAGCACCGCGACACGATTGCGGAGAACTTTACGCTGCTCGGCACAGCAGTGACAGGATTGCTCCTCTGCGCCGTTGCTTTGGCGGCGGCGCTCTGCCTCCTTTTCCGCCTCAACACGCAGGAACGCCGCACCATCGTGATCGAGGTCGGCATGCAGAATGCCGCACAAGCCATCGCCGTGGCTTCCAGTCCCTTTGTGTTCAATGACGGACGCTTTGCTATCCCTGCCATCATCTATGCCTTGATGATGAATGTGGTGTTGCTGGTTTACGTCGGCTCCATCCGTTACCTGCGCAAGGCGTAAAACGAACCGAGTCCCCCCTCCTCATCAAACACGCCCTTCGCGATCGCCCTGTTTCGGCGATTTTTCTTGCGCGGGGGCGCGCGTGGTGGTACAATCTCTGTCAGCATGAAAGTTATCACCATTCTCGGCAGCAAGAGCGACATTCCCTTCATGGAACCCGCAGACAAGTATTTCGACGAGCACAACGTGGAGCACGAGACGGTTATCTATTCCGCCCACCGCGATTTGCCCGCTCTCCTCGATTACCTCAAGATGCTGGATGAGACGAAGACCAAGGCCGTGCTGCTCTGCGTGGCGGGGCTGTCCGCCGCTCTGCCCGGCGTGGTGGTGATGAACACGGAGCTGCCCGTCATCGGCGTGCCCGTGCCTTGCGGTCCGCTCAACGGCATCGATGCGCTGCTCGCCATCTCGCAGCTGCCGGGCGGGGTGCCCGCGACCACGGTCGGTCTGCACAAGAAGACCCCGCTCAACGCCGCTATGGCCGCGCACCGCATCCTGAAACTCGCCGAATAAGTTTTTCTGAACAACACGGGGCTGCCGCCCATGCGGTTGCCCCTTTTTTTCGTAGCTATGAACCCGCGTAAAGATTTGCTGACGATTGAATCCCTCGGTGTCGAGGAGATTCACGCCATCCTCGATTCCGCGACCGACATGAAAAAGGCCTTTCTCCGCGACGGAGAACTGCTGCCCAATCTGCATGGTCGCTCGGTGCTGACGCTCTTCTACGAACCGAGCACCCGCACCCGCTCCTCCTTTGAACTCGCCGCCCACCGCCTCGGCGCACATGTCACCACCTTCACGGTGGCGACCTCCTCCGTGGTGAAGGGCGAGAGTGTGCACGATACCATCGACACACTCATGAGCATGAAGCAGGACTACATCATCGTGCGCCACAAGAACAGCGGCATCCCTGCCGTGATTGCCCGCCACTGCAAGGCCGCCGTGGTGAACGCCGGCGACGGCGCACACGCACACCCCAGCCAGGCTTTTTTGGACGCCTTCACCATCCGCGAGAAATACGGCACGGTGGAAGGCAAGCGCGTGGTGATTATCGGCGATATCCTGCACAGCCGCGTGGCTCGCTCCACCAGCACCATGCTCCGCAAGCTCGGTGCCGCCGTGGCGTACATGGGGCCCGGCCCGCTGGTGCCCCCCACCGCGCACACGGGCATCCCGCGCTTCACCAACTGGGACGACGTGTTCGAGTGGAAGCCGGATGTCATCTACCTCCTGCGCGTGCAGAACGAGCGCATTGACACCCCCTTCTTCCCCGCTGCGGACTACCACCGCAGCTTCGGCGTGACGGAGGAACGCCTGCAGCGTCTCTCCGACCTCGACCTCTCCATCATGCATCCCGGCCCCGTGAACCGCGGCGTGGAGCTCTGCGACGCCGCCATGGACTACCGCAACTGCCTCGTCTGCAATCAGGTGCAGAACGGCGTCGTCGCCCGCATGGCCATCCTCAATTATCTCACCCCCGAAACCCTGTAACGCTGCATGAACCACACCTACATCAAGAATGCTACATGGGCGCCCGATGGCGCCGCGTATGATTTCCGCCTCAGCCTCGGGGGCTGCGGCAAGGTGCCCTGCATCGGCGGCCACCCCCTCACGGGCGTGGATGCCGTCGCCCCTGCCGGCACCATGGATATCCCCGCGGGTGCCGCGAGCGTGATTGACGCCACGGGCAAACTGGTGCTCCCCGCGCTCTTCGACCTGCACGCCAAGGTGGAAATCGAAGGCCGCAACAAGCGCGAGGCCATCTCCCGCGCGGGTCAGGCCGCACAGCAGGGCGGTGTCTGGGGCATGCTCATCATGCCGACCAAGGGCTTTGTGTTCGATAACGCCGCTTCGCTGGACTTCTTCCGCCATGCCGTCACCAACCGCTCCGTCACGGAGATGATGCCCGCGGGCTGCATCACCATGGAGATGGGCGGCGAACAGCAGGCCCCCTACAACACGCTGGCCGCTCGCGGCGTGAACATCCTGAGCGACGGCGAGCATGTGCCGACCAACCTCCTCATGCTCCACCGCGCCATGAAGTACGCCGCCGAGCTGGGGCTCACCTTCGCCATCCGCGGCGATGTGCCCGTCCTCACGGAGAAGACCTACGCCCACCCGAGCACGACCTCCTACCGCCTCGGTCTGCACGGCACCCCCGCCTGTGCGGAGGAAATCGGCATCGAAACCCTCGTGCGCCTTGCGGAAGATGCGGGCGCGAAGCTCCACATCCAGACCGTCTCCACGGCTGGCGGTGTGGAGATTATCCGCCGTGCCAAGGCTGCGGGCAAGGTGAAGCTCACCGCCGAAGTCGCGCTGCACCACCTCCTCTACACGCACGAGGCCATCGGCGACTACGACACGACCTTCAAGGTGCTGCCCCCGCTGCGCGACGCCGCCGACCGCGACGCCCTGCTGGCGGGTGTGAAGGACGGCACCATCGACTGCATCGTGAGCGACCACACCCCCTGCATCCCCTTCGCCAAGAAGCAGGACTTTATCTCTGCCCCGCAGGGCATGACCGCGCTGGATTTCTTCCTGCCCACGCTCTACACCGAGCTCGTGAAGCCCGGCAAGCTCACGTGGGCGGAGCTGGTGCGCGCCTGCTGCACGGCTCCCGCTGCCATTGCTGCGCCCTCCGATGACGAGGGCTTGCCCGCCGCCATCCCGCTGCTGCTCTTCGACCCTGCGCAGCAGACCGTCGTCACCGCCGACACCCTGCCGAGCGGTACCCTCAACACCCCGCTGCTCGGCAAGACCATTTGCGGCGGCGTGACGCTTCCTCTGTAATTTTTCTCCTCGTCGGTTATGATTATCTACATCGTCAGCGACGGCAAGAAGGGACATCTCTCCCAGACGCGCGGGTTGGCCAACGCCCTGCTTGCGGAAGCGGCGAAGCGCAAGCCCGAGGGCACGCACGCCGTGCATGAGGTGGACGTGAGCGGCAAGGGCTATTTCGCCAAGCTCTTCTACAAGGGCAAGGACCTCGATCTGCCCAAGCCCGACCTCATCCTCTGCGCGGGGCACGGCACACACTTCGCCGCGCTCAGCCTCGCTCGCCACACAGGCGCACTCTGCATGGTCTGCATGAAGCCCAGCCTGCCGCTGCGCTCCTTCGATCTCTGCATCACCCCGCGCCACGACCTGCCCGAAGGCACGGAGGCGGGCAGGGGAGTCTTCCCCACCATCGGTGCCATCAACGGCATCACGCCCAAGCCCGAGGTGCCGAAGACCGAGACGCTCATCCTCATCGGCGGCCCCAGCAAGAGCTACAACTGGGATGCCGAGATGCTCATCAACCAGCTCACGGAAATCGCCCGCCAAAGCACCCGCCCGCTGGTGCTCACCACCTCCCGCCGCACGCCCGCGGACTTCGTGCGCGACGTCACCGTCGCCTGCCCGAACATCCGCCTCGTGCCCGTGGGGGAGACGGGCCCCAACTGGGTGGCGGAGCACCTCGCCTGTGCCCATGAGGTGTGGGTGACGCAGGACAGCGTGTCCATGGTGTATGAATCCCTCTCGGCGGGTGCGCCCGTGGGCATCCTCGAAATGCCCGCCAAGCTCGGCCCGCACAAGCCGGATGCCTCCCGCATCGGTCGTGGGCTCCAGATGCTCATCTCGGACGGCAGCGTGTGCCGCTTCACCGAATGGGCGAAGACCCACGAACTGCCGCAGAGCAAGTGCGTACTCAACGAAGCGGGACGTGCCGCTGCCTACATCTTCGAACACTTCCCCCAACTCTGGAAATAATGAAAGTGATGCATCTGCTGCCCTCGCTCTCCAGCGGGGGTGTGGAACAGGTCGTGCTGGAGCTCTGTCAGGGGCTCGGTGCGGCAGGGGTGGAGAATGTCGTCGTCTCCGCGGGTGGTGCCATGGTCGCCGCCGTGGAACAGGCAGGGGCGCGCCACATCTGCCGCCCCATCGGCAAAAAGAGCCTTTTCACCCTCTTCCAAGTCGGCAAGATGCGTCAGCTCCTCCGCGAGGAGAAGCCCGATGTGCTGCACCTGCACAGCCGCGTGCCCGCGTGGGTGGGCATCCTCGCCTGCCGCGGGCTTTCGGAGAGCGAGCGTCCGCGCATCATCACCACCTTCCACGGCTTCCACTCCGTCAACGCCTACTCCGCCGTCATGGCGAAGGGCGACAAGGTGATAGCCGTCTCCCGCTGCATGAAGCAGCACATCATCGAGAATTACCCCGCCACGCCCGCAGAGAACATCGTCGTCATCCCCAACTCCGTGGACATTGCCACGCACTACCCCGAGTACCGCCCCACGGCGGAATGGGTGGCGGCGTGGAAGGCGCAGTTCCCCGAGCTGGAGGGCAAGTTCACCCTCTGCCTGCCGGGGCGCATCACCCGCATCAAGGGCGCGGAGCACCTCATCCCCATCCTCACCGAGCTGCGTGCGGCGGGCATCCCCGCGCACGCCGTCATCGTCGGTGAGTGCAAGAAGGGCAAGGAGGCTTACAAGGAAGAAGTCAAAGCCGGATTCGCCGCGGCGGGGCTGGCCGATGCCGTGACATGGACGGGACACCGCACCGACCTGCGCGACGTCCTCTGCGTCTGCGATGTCACCCTTTCGCTCACCCTGCAACCCGAATCCTTCGGCAAGACCACGCTCGATGCCCTCTCCCTCGGTCGCCCTGTTGCGGGCTACGAGCACGGCGGTGTCGGGGAGCAGTTAGAAGTCTTCCTCCCCGAAGGCCGCGTTCCCGCCTGCGACCCGCATGCCATGGCTCAGCTCCTCAGCGCGTGGCACACGCAGTGCCCCGCCCCCCGCCTCCCCATCCCCGCCCCCTACCGCCGCGAGGATATGATTGAGGCGCACTTGAACTTGTATCAACAGGGGTGAGTTGAGTCAGTCGTCCTCGTATGGAGGCGGTAAACTCGATGCCTTTCAGTGTTCATCCGCCAAGAGGCCTTGCAGCTGCTTGTGCGCGTAGTGCAGACGGGAGCGGAGCGTGCCTTCGGAAATGTTGATGATTCTGGCAATTTCGGGATAGGAAAGGCCCTGAATGTCGCAGAGGTTGACAACCTCTTGGTGCGCGGGGGAGAGTTGGGAGATGGCGTAGGCCAGCTTCTTGCGCAGATCGGTATTTTGTGCACTGCGCACGGGGTCTGACTCCGGCGTCTTGTCGGCCAGCTCACCATCCTTCTCCAGCGGGTCGCCGTTTTCCGTGTCGTCGATGCTGTAGCCGCTGCGTTCGCGCTTGCGCTTGCGGAGGAAGTTGCGCGCCTGATTCAGGGCAATGGAGTACAGCCATGTGTAGAAGGAGCTGCTGCCTTTGAAGTAACGCAGGGAATGGAAGGCTTTGAGGAAGGACTCCTGCGCCACATCGTAGGCATCGGCCTCGCTGTTGAGCATCTTGACGAGGGTGCCCGTCAGCTTGCGGCTATGGCGGCGGATGAGCTCGTCAAACGCACGCGTTTTGCCGCCGAGGGTTCTCTCGATGAGCTCCTCGTCACTCAAATCCGCGAACGGCACTGTGGGTTCTTCTTTCATGCTGGGGATTCTTCATGGGGTGTCGGGTTGGGGGCGGGGCGACCCGATGCACACGGGGTGCATCGGGTCGTTAGGGAAAAATCTGTAGGAAAATCAGTACCCTCGACCCGTCAGACGGGCAGGGAGTACGAGCGGCCGTCGCGCTTCTCAAACCAGTTGATGAAGGCAACGTTGACGGTGGTGTAGCCGCCGGGGGTGGGGTAATCACCGCTGAAGTACCAGTCGCCGCAGGGACCTTCGATGGACTTGTGCAGCCCTTCGAGGCTCTGGTAGATGACCTGCACCTCGCAGGGGGCGTTCTCCGGTGTCACCAAGCGGCCGACCTCTTCCGTAATCTCGTCGTCCGTGAAGGGTGCGTAGATTTGCTTGACGGGGTTGGTGCGCTGCTCGACGGGGAGGGTGAGCTGGCGCTTGCACTCGTTGTAGATGGAGGTGATGTAGTCGTACATCCCGCGCTTCTTGAGCAGGGAGATGGCGGCTTGGAAGGCGATGAACTTGCCCAGCTCGCTCATGTCGATGCCGTAGCAGTCGGGGTAGCGAATCTGCGGTGCGCTGGAGACGATGACCAGCTTGCGGGCCTTGGTGCGGCTCAGCAGACGGAGCAGGGAGGTCTTCAGCGTGGTGCCGCGCACGATGGAGTCATCGATGGCGACAAGCACTTCATCGGATTCCATGGCGCCGAAGGTGAGGTCGTACACCTGCGAGACCATCTGGCCGCGGCTGGATTCCTGCGTGATGAAGGTGCGCAGCTTGATATCCTTGTGGATAATCTTTTCCGCGCGAGGCCAGCGGCGCAGGATGAGCTCGTCGATGAGTTCTTCACTCATCTTGCCGTTGCGGAAGGCTTCCTTCATCTGCGCCGTCACTTTGTTGCGGCGGTAGGCACGCAGACCCTCCAACAGGCCGTAGTAGGAGACTTCCGCCGTGTTGGGGATGTAGGTAATGGCGGCTTTGGAGAAATTGCCGTCGAGGCTTTCGACCACTTTCTCCGTAAGCTCGGCGCCCAAGGCCTTGCGTTCGCGGTACACGATGGGGTCGTTGCCGCGGGAGAAGTAGATGCCTTCGAAGGAGCAGGGGGTGGGTTCCAGCGGCGTGGTGTACTCGCGGATGGTGACCTTGCCGTCGTTCTTGACGACAATCATGTTGGCGCGGGCGAGTTCATGCACGTCTTCGTTTTCTACTTCCATGACACTCATCAGCGGCACGCGCTCGCTGGCGATGGCAAGGTACTCATCCGTCAGAACGTAGTGGCAGGGGCGGATGCCGTGCGGGTCACGCAGGCAGAAGAAGTCGCCGTTGCCGACGCCGCCCATCACGCAGAAGCCGCCGTCCCACGTCTTGGCTGCCTCGCCCACGATGGAGTAGAGGTCGAGGCGGCGGGAGATTTCCGCAGGAATCTCGGGGCCGGGCATGGTGCCGCGCAGCTCGCGGTAGATTTCGTTGTGGGCATCATCGAGATGGAAGCCCACGTCCGCAAGGATGGCCTGTGTGTCGGTGTCGAACACGGGGTGCTGACCGCGCTGGATGAGACGCTGGTTAATCTCATGCGTGTTGGTCATGTTGAAGTTGCCCAACATCATGAGGGTGCGCGTCGCCCAGTTGGTGCGGCGCAGGTAGGGGTGGCAGCTGCCTTCATCGAAACGGCCGCTGGTGCCGTAGCGCATGTGCCCCATCAGAATCTCACCGCCGAAGTCGAACTTTGTCTTGTAGTCCGCGCAATCCGTGCCGTTGATGATGCCGGACTGTCGCATATCGTGCAGGTTGTGCTGCGCGGTGTTGAAGATTTTGGTGAGGGCGTCCTTGGTGGCGTCTCGGGCGCGGAAGACGTAGGGCTCACCCAGCGGCATGTTCAGCTTGATGCAGCCGATGCCCGCGCCGTCCTGACCGCGGTTGTGCTGCTTCTCCATGAGGAGGAACAGCTTATTGAAGGCCCAGTCAGGGGAGCCGTACTTCGCTTCGAAGTACGACAGCGGTTTGAGCAGACGGATGGCTGCCACGCCGCATTCGTGATGGAGAGGATCTGACATGAAGGAAGTACGAGGTACGATGTACGATGTACGAAGGATGGGCGTTGCCGCCCGCCCGTTGAGGCTTACTTGCGGACGGTGACCTTGATGCCGGCGCCTTCGCGCATGGTGCCGATGATCGTGCCGCCGGGACCGGCCGTCATGGCCTGTTCCGCCTGCTCGGGCTTCACGATGGCCACCCAGCCGATGCCCATGTTGAAGGTGTGGAAGCGGTCCTCCGCATCCACGAAGGCGAGCACCTTCTGCGCGGGTTCGTTGTCCCAGTAGGGAATTTCGAGGTCGGCACCCTTGTCGCCGAGGAAACGCTCCAGGTTCTCGGGCAGACCGCCGCCCGTGATGTGGGCGTAGGCCTTGGGGGTGATGCCGAGCTTGCGCATGTCGTTCACCACATCATGATACAGGCGGGTGGGGGCAAGGAGGTCGCGCAGCTCCTGTTCCGTCAGCAGGTCCGGGTTCTGCTGCAGCACACGGCGCACGAGGCTCCAGCCGTTGGCGTGGAAGCCATCGGAGGGGTAGCCGATGAGCACGTCCCCGACCTCCACCGTGGAGGGGTCAAGCATCAGGGATTTTTCCACACAGCCGATGCTGAAGCCTGCCATTTCCACGAGGCCCTCGGGCACGACGCCGGGCATTTCCGCCGTTTCACCGCCCGCAAGGATGCAGTTGCAATCCTCGCAGTAGTCGCACATGCCGGCCACGAGGCGGGTGATGCGGGGCTGCTCTTTCTGCAGGTTGGAGATGCCGAGGTAGTCGAGGAAGACCAAGGGGTCACCGCCCGTGGTGAGCACATCGTTCACATTCATGGCAACGAGGTCCTTGCCCGCCGTCTCCAGCATGTCCATTTCGAAAAGAATTTCCGTCTTGGTGCCGACACCGTCGGTGCCCGTCACCATCACGGGTTCCTTGTAGGAGGACAGGTCGTACGCCGCAGCGAAGAGGCCGTAAGCGTTGCAGAGCTGGCGGTTCTTCTGCGTGCGCTTGACGTGGGACTTGATGTCGTTGACGAAAGACTGCGCCTGAATGGTGTCGACGCCGGATTGCTTGTAAGTGAGGTTGCCGGACATGGTGGTGTGTGGCATCTTGGGATGCGGGCTCATTATAGCCGTTCGCGCCCCGTTTGGCAAGCCGTTTTTCCCCGTTTGCTCCAACTGATTCTGTTTCTCCTGCCATGTGCTTGCCCTGCCGATTCTTTTCAGGTATCGCAGAGCCTATCAACTATCTAAAAGTCATGGCTTTTCTCCGGCTCTCAATTTATTCTTGCAGCATGGAATGGTTGGTCTCTGCCGGTTTGTTGGTGGCCGTTGCTGCATGGGTGGCGGGTGTATGTCATCGTTTGCAGTTGTTGCGTACGGAGGTGCGGGGGCCGTGGGAGGAGTGGCTGGCGGACACCCGCCGCCGTAATAAAATTTTGGGGGAGTTTGCAGAAAGTGTTTCTCTGCTGCTGCCGCCGGGGGAAATGATGCCGCGCACCCTGCGGCGTCTGGTGACGGATTCCGAGCGTTCCCTTCGTTCGGGGGAACAGCTTTTGTGGACCGCTGAAGCGGAATCTCGACAGACGGAGGGAAAATTGCGGCGTGAAGCGAATGGCGCTGCGCACCGCGTGGAACGGACGGATGCCCTGCGCTCAGATGAAGGTGTGTGGAGGCTGTGTGAGCACTTGTTGCAGACGCTGGAGCGGCAGGAGCAGAGCGGACGCCGTTTCTCATTAGCGGCGGAGAGCTACAACGCCGCGTTGCGGGAGCCGCCCGTGCAGCTCATTGCCCCGACACTCGGTTTTCTGCGGGTGGTGGTTCTCCCATTGATGCAAGACGCCCGCGAACCATGAGGCTCGCGGGCGTGGAAAAGGGATTTCCTCCGTCGGAGGCTTAGGCCTGGGGCACTTCGCCGTCGGGGAAGATGAGCTCCTTCGGGGCGGGGGCGATGCTCTTGATGGTCATCATCACCTGCTTGCCGCCGATTTCGAGGGGCAGGCGCAGGGTGTCACCCACGCTGTGGCCGATGAGCTTGGCACCCAGCTTGGAGCTGTAGGACACCACGCGTTCCTCGGGGATGGAGTCCCAGGCGCCGAGGATGGTGTAGACGACTTCCTTGCCCTTGTCGGTGGTGAAGGTCACCTGCGTGCCCATGCCCGTGGTCGTGCAATCCACACCGCTGAAGTCCGTGGGCTCGGCGGTGGCGAGCAGGCGGGAGAGTTCCTCGGAACGGCGCATGAGCACCTGGCGCGTGGCCTTGGCGTCCTGATAGCCGCCGTTCTCGCGAAGGTCGCCTTCCGCGCGGGTGATTTCGAGGTCGTGCTTGTTCTTGGGGATGCGCACGTTGATGATGTCCTCGTACTCAGCCTTGCGGGCAGCGAAGGAGCGCAGAGAAACGAAGAGGCTCTGCTTCTCCTTGTGAGAGGCGCGGGAGAGCACGATTTCCTGCAGGGAGGGGTGCACCTTCATCATGAGGGCGAGCAGCGCGTTGCGGTGCAGCTCGGAGATGGCGGAGCAGTCATAGATAGCCTTGGCGAAGGGGCGGGCCTCCTGTTCGGAGATGCCGCTCACGAGGTCGGGGGCAAGGTTCTTGTCCTTTTCATCGATGAGCAGGTTGCGCAGGCGCAGGGCCTTGTTGGTGCCGCCCTCGGTGTTTTCCGCCTCGATAGCGTTGATGATGGCCGCGCCGAGGGCCATCTTGGTGCTGTCGAAGAGCTCTTTGGAGAGGCTCTCGCGCTCCTTGCAGATCCAGAAGAGCACGTCGGGGCGGAGGTCCTGGCGGGAGATGCCGTTGGTGAGGTCGGCAAAGAGCTGGTCCTTGGCACCCTTGGCGATGATGAAGTCCGCCGCGGGGCCAGTCACCTTGGAGCCGCCGAAGAGGAAGATGTTGACGGCGTAGGAGAGCCAGCCGTCGCCCTGAGCTTCGGGCAGGGCATCATAGACGCAGCGCTGGCGGGCGGCGGAAAGCTCACCGATGAACTTGACGATTTCCTCGGAGCTGATGGCGCTCAGCTTCTCGGCCATGGTGGTGAGCTTCTCCACACCTTCGGCGGCGAGCGCGGCGTTCAGCGCCTCGCGGTCGGCCTCGTTGGCGGCGACGGCCTCCATCATCTCGTCGCGGATGATGATGAGCTCCAGCACGCGGTCGGGCTCAGGGGAGAAAGAGGGGCTGACGTGGGTCTCAATGGCCTTGATGAGCTTGGCGGTGATGGCGAACTCGCCCTTGAGAATGTCGAGCTTGGCTTGGTCAAGCACCGTCACGCAGGAGGAGAGGTCGCGGCAGTCGTTGTAGTCGTCGAGCAGAGCCTCGGCTGCGGAAGCGGCCTTGCGGAGCACGATGGCTTCCCCGCGCTTGGTGGGCAGACGGAAACCGGGGTTGTCGCGCATGGCGGCTCGCGCCTTTTCCCACCAGCTCTTCCAGCTCTCGGCGGGGATGATGCGGCCGCTCAGGAACTTTTCGAGGTCTTCGGGCTGCATGGGCAGCACCTCGTCGATACCCTCGCGCAGAGACTTGTTGGAGGAGAGCACCATGCGCACGAAATCGAGGATGGTGTCCTTGCTTTCGGCCTGTGCGCGGCAGCCTTCCGCATCATCGAAGCAGGCGATGAGGAAGTGGCCCTCGGGGATGGGGGTCAGCTCGTTGTACGCCAGTTTCAGACCGAGGACGTGCGCGTCCTTGTTTTCAAAGTTGATTTTGACCTTACCTTTGGCGAGCGACCAGGCCGCCACCTTACCCACGCCCCATTCCTGGTGCAGGACATATTGCCCGGGGGCAAACTTATCGAGGCGGCTCGCGAAATCGGCCGGAATCTTCCCCGCCTTCATCAATTTTTCAAGATCGGCATGCATACGTGATTTCCATACTACCATACTATTTGTCAAGGTCAACCCCGCCAAGGAATTTTTTTAGGAATTTGTGCAAAAAAAGATAGAAAAAATCAATTTTTCTATCATGCAAGCTCTTGTTAGCGGTCGGCGGGACAGTGTCAGCCGAGAATAAGCCTCAGCAGCCGCTCCATATCCGCTTCATTGTACCGCTGGTCGAGGGGCAGGGGCAGCAGGGTGCGGGCAAGGCGGTTTTCCTGCTCATGCGCCTTCGTGGCCTCGATGACCTCCGGCCAGTAAAGGGGCAGGGCAATGCCCGCATCGATGAGGCTGTCGCGCAGGCCGGGGATGGCGGAGACAAAGGGGTAGCACATGGGTGCTGAGGGTGGGGTTGCGGGAAGCTCCAGCCGGTTGAGGGGGGCGAGCGCTGCGTGCAGCACGCGGTAGTTGGCGCATCGTCGTTCCCCTGCGCGGGCGATGTCGAGCCCGCCGAGCAGGGCGCGGGTCTGCGGGGAGAGGCGTTTGGCCGGGGAAGAAAGCGAGTCTTCCGCTGCCTGTGCCGCGGCGGCCGCGGCGATAGCTCCTTGTTCGGCTCGCAGATGCAGGAAGCGCATGCGCTCGCGGCTGTCATCCGTCTCGTCGGGCAGGGTGTGCAGCGGATAGCGGGCAAGGGCTGAGCCGCCGTCCGCCACGGGGAGGAATTTGCGGAAGCTGTAGAAAATGCCATCCGCGCCCGGGGGCAGGGAGGCGAAGAGGGCGGTGGTGGCATCCACCAGCACAGGGCCTGCATGGCGCACCGCTGCATCGGCTACCTGTTGCCCCGTCACGCCGAAGTAGTTGACGAGCACAAGCGCATCATGTGCCCCGAGCCCTTCCGGCAGCAGGGGGCGCAGCTGTTCATCGCATGTGTAGCGGAACACGGGCAGACCGAGGCGTTGCGGAGCTTGCAGAATCGTGTCGCAGACAAAGCGGGGCACCCATATGGAGCGCGGACGTTGCGGCAGGTTGGTGAGCAGAACGTCCAAGGCCGCCCGCCCGCTGTTCGTGAAGGCACAGCTCTCGCCTTCCGACAGGGGAAAAGTTCCCGCGTCCGGTTGCGGTGCTTCATAGCCGAAAAAGCCGCCCATCATGTCGCGCATGGGTGCAGTGTACCCGCAGGGGGCTAAAAGTCAAGGCTGAACGATTGACAGCGGGGGGCGTGACTGCTATAGTCGTGCGGTTGAGACGCCTTCTTCCCATCGCCTGTGCCCTTTGCCTGAGCAGCTGCTATCAGATGCTCTCGGCGGTGAATAGCAAAAGTTTGGCTCCCGAGGTGATTGCAGGGGCGCAGAAAAAGGGCAGTTGGTATGGCTATCTGCCGCAATATGCGCCGAACTTCTGCCTCATCACACAGGAGACGCTGACGTGGAGGGACCCGCAGATGAAGCTCGGGCATTGGCGTGCCTTGCACCCGAAGCCCCCGCACCGCCTGCTCATGGAGGCGCACGGCGACACCTTCATCCTGCACCGCCACTATGTGTGGGACGGCATGACCTGGGGGCGCACGGAGCCGCACGATTTGCTCCCGACGCTGCTGCATGATGCGCTCTACCACGCGCTCCAGGACAAGGCCCCGTTCCCCCGCCGCGAGGCCGACCGTGCCTTTTTCCGTGCCCGCCGCGCGGCGCATGCCCACCATGCCTACGGCGAATACCTCGCCATCCGCTGGTTCGGCGGCCTGTTCAACAACGTTCACACAGATGGTGAGAAAACCATCATCGTAGAGCCCTTGTCGGAGTAACAACGCTCCGCGCCCCGCCTCTTCGGGTGAAGGGGCGGGGCGCGGGGCCTTTCGGGTTCTGTAAGCCGGATTCTGTCCGCCCTTGCGGGCTGTGCGACCATTTTTCTCGCGGCGTGAGCCGTGCCCTGCCGGGGCAGGGTGCAACTATTACCCGGGGATTCCTGTTATCGGGCAAGGCGACCCTCTCCCCTGTTTGTCTTGCATCGCGCGGGGTTTACCGTGCCTCCGTCGTTGCCTCCGGAGCGGTGGGCTCTTACCCCACCTTTTCACCCTTACCCTTGCGGGCGGTTTGTTTTCTGTGGCACTTTCCGTCCGACCGGCATTGGCTCCGGCCGTCTCCCCCGTTGTAGAGGACGCGCTGCCTTGTGATGTCCGGACTTTCCTCTACGGTTTCCCGCAGCGGCCGCCCGAACCCGAACGGCAAGCGGAGTATACACTACTCTTGCCGAATGTAAAGCTCAAACCATGGTGTTTTACCCCACCCAGGGGCGGAAGAATTCCGCGACGGGCTTGTCGTCCGCAATGTGGCGGAGCAGGGCGGTGCCGAAGATGGCGGCATCGGGGCGGGCGTCCTCGGGCAGGGCGTTGAGCTGGTCGGGATGGTGCAGGCCGAAGCCCACGGCGAGCGCGACATCGGGGAAAGCCTTGCGGGCGCGACGCATGGTGTCCGCGATGATTTCCATGTGGTCGTTCACGCTGCCCGTGGTGCCGAGCACGGAGACGACGTACACGTAATCGCGGGTGTAGGGGGCGTACTCCAGCATGCGCTCATAGGTGGTGTTCTGGCCCACCAGCGTGATGAGGGAGAGCCCGTGTTTATCAAAGGCCTCGCGGAACTCCGCCGTCTCCTCCAAGGGGAGATCGGGGATGACGAAGCCGCACACACCCACCTCCGCGCAGTCCTCGGCCAGCTTGTCGAGCCCGTATTGCAGGAAGGGGTTGGCATAGCCCATGAGCACAATCTTGGCCTTGAGCTGCCCCTTGCGGGTGCGCAGCCCCTCGATGGTGCCGGAGAGTGTCACGCCGTCGGCGAGCGCCTGTCGGCTGGCGGCCTCAATCACGGGGCCGTCCGCCACGGGGTCGGAGAAGGGGATGCCCAGCTCGATGATGTCCGCGCCCGCGGCATCAATCTCGGCCAGCTTGTCCCAGAACGCAGCGGGGGTGGGATAGCCGGAGGTGATGTAGGGGATGAGGGCGTAGCGGCCCTGCGCATGAGCCTTGAGAATGGTGTCTTTCATGGAAAATCAGTCGAGGGTGATGTGGTGGAGGGCATGGGCGAGGTCCTTGTCGCCGCGGCCGGAGAGGTTCACGAGCACCTTGCTGCCCGCGGGGATTTCGGCGGCGTGGGAGAACACCCACGCGAGGGCGTGGCTGGATTCCAGCGCGGGGATGATGCCCTCCGCGCGGGAGAGCCGTTTGAAGGCATCGAGCGCTTCTTGGTCGTAGGCAATGCCGTAGTGCGCACGGCCGATGCTGTGCAGGTACACGTGCTCGGGGCCCACGCCGGGGTAGTCCAACCCGGCGGAGATGGAGGAGGATTCCTCAATCTGGCCGTGCTCATCTTGGAGTAGCATGGTGCGCTCGCCGTGCAGGATGCCGGGCTTGCCGAGGTTGATGGCGGCGGAATTCTCGCAGCCGGGCTCGCCCGTGCCGCCCGCTTCCACGCCGATGAGCTTCACGCTCTCATCCCCCACGAAGGGATAGAGCATGCCGATGGCGTTGGAGCCGCCGCCCACGGCTGCCACCACATAGTCGGGCAGGGAGCCGGTCTTGGCGAGCATCTGGGCGCGGGCTTCCGTGCCGATGACTTTTTGCAGGTTGCGGACGAGGGTCGGGAAGGGGTGCGGACCCGCCGCCGTGCCGAACACATAGAGCGTGTCGTGCTGGTGGGAAATCCAGTAGCGCAGGGCCTCGTTGATGGCATCCTTCAGCGTGCAGGAGCCGTTTTGCACGGGGATGACCGTGGCTCCCATGAGCTTCATGCGCTGCACATTGGGGGCTTGGCGTTCCACGTCCTTGGCACCCATGAACACGGTGCAGCGCAGGCCGAACTTGGCGGCGGCGGTGGCGGTGGCCACGCCGTGCTGCCCCGCGCCCGTCTCGGCGATGACGTGGGTCTTGCCCATCATCTTGGCGAGCAGGGCCTGGCCGATGGCGTTGTTGATTTTGTGTGCGCCCGTGTGCAGCAGGTCTTCGCGTTTCAGATAGAGCTCAAAGCCCAGCTCTGCGGAGAGATTTTCGCAGAAGGTGATGGGCGTTTCTCGGCCGCAGTAGTTTTCCAGCAGGTCGTGCAGCCTGTCTTGGTACTCGGCACTCGGCATGATGCGCTCGATGGCTTCCTCCAGCTCCGTCAGCGGGGGCAGCAGGATTTCCGGCACATAGCGGCCGCCGAATTCCCCGAAGTAGCCGGGGCGGGAGAGATTGTCCAGTTGTTTCATAAAAGTTGCGTGTGGTGGTGATTCCGATGCATAAAAAAGCGCCTTGGTTCATCGGGAAGCCAAGGCGTCAACAGAAAATCGTGATGATTGGGGCGCGCCGAACGCGGCGCACGGGCTTCCCTTGCGTCAGTTCAGTCGCCAGCGCCATGCCTCCGTCTGAATCATGCTGTGGGAAAGGTCCGTCATCGCTGCCATGATAACATGCACGCGCACCCGCGCAAGCGGGCGTTGTGTCATACTGGAGAGAGTATTGGTGAATTGAAATATGTGATTTTTGATTTGTGATATATTGTCGTGCGCTTAGGCGCGGATAACGTCTAATCGTCAATCAAAAATCTCAAATCATATATTGCACACGGGGGATTCCCTTGACGCCCGCGAGCGCAGATGGTAGAGTGGTGCCATGAGTACGAAGTTCAGTTGGGAATTGCGCCCGACGGACGGAGATGTCGATTATGGTGAAGAGCTTAACGACCGCCTGCCTTTGCTGGTGCGGCGGCTGCTATCCCAGCGCGGTATCTGCGGACGCGACGCGGCAACGCGATTCCTGCAACCACGATTAGCCGACCTGGGCGACCCTTTCGCCATGCGGGAGATGGATGCTGCCGTTGAGCGCATCTTCCGCGCGGCGGACAACGGGGAGCACGTCTGCATCTACGGCGATTACGACGTAGACGGCGTGAGCTCCGTGACCCTGCTGCGCGCGATTCTCGAGGCCTACGGCATCCGCACGGACTGGTTTATCCCCGTCCGCACGCGCGAGGGCTATGGTCTGAGCGACGAGGGCATCCGCCGCGCGACGGAGCTTTGCGGCGGCAAGCCCGCGCTCATCATCTGTGTGGACTGCGGCACCTCCTCCGTGGAGGAGGTGGCCAAGCTGCGCACCATGGGCATTGACGTGGTGATTCTCGACCACCACGAGGGCAGCGCACTCGGTCGCCCCGATGCGGTGGCGGTGGTGAATGCCAAGCTGGAGGCGGACAGCCCACTGACCTACCTGTGCAGCGCCGGCGTGGTGTTCAAGCTGGCGCATGCGTTGCTCAAGCGGCGCCGCCTCGCGAATTTTGACCTCAAGCGCTACCTCGACGTGGTGGCTATCGCCACTGTGGCCGATATCGTACCGTTAGTGGGGGAAAATCGTCTTCTTACCCGCCATGGTCTGCGCCTGATGGAGCAGGGCGGCAATATCGGCCTGCAGGCCCTCAACGCCCTCACGGAGCTGAAACGTAAGCCGAACGCGGGGCACATCTCCTTCCGCATCGGGCCGCGCCTGAATGCGGCGGGGCGCATGGACAGCCCCATGGATGCCCTCAACCTCCTCATGACGCAGGACCCTGCGGAGGCCGAACGCCTTGCCCTGCGGCTGGAGGAGCACAACCGCGCCCGCCAGCAGGAGGAGGAAAAGATTCGCAACGAGGCACTGGAGATGCTGGAGAAGAACTTCGACCCCGACCGCGATTATGTGATTGTGCTCGGCTCCCGCACATGGCACCCCGGCGTGGTCGGCATCGTGGCCTCTCTGCTCATGCGCCGCTACCACAAGCCCACTTTCATCATCTCGTTGGATGAGAACGGCATCGGCAAGGGCAGCGGGCGTTCCGTGCCCGGCATCTCGTTGGTGCAGGCCATCCACCGCTGTGCGGACACGCTTGTTTCGGGCGGCGGGCACGACATGGCGGCCGGCCTTGTCATCCGCGAGGAGAAGATTGACTCTTTCCGCAAGGCGTTCAACGATTTCGTGCGCGAAACCATCGGAGCGGAGCCTCTTTGCCCCGTGCTCTCCGTGGACGCGGAGGTGTCGTTCCGAGAGCTCACGCTGGACCTGTTGGACAGTTACGAGCTGTTGGAGCCTTTCGGCAACTCCAACCCGCAGCCCGTGTTCATGAGCCGCAACGTGATGCTCACGGAGGCCCCCCGCCATTTGCAGGGCAACCACCTACGCCTGAGTCTGCGCCAAGGCAGCTGCGAGTGCGATGCCATGTACTTCAACGCGGGTAATCTGCGCCTGCCCGACCCTCCCTGGGATATCGCCTTCACGATCGACCGCAATGTGTGGCGCGGGCGAGCCTCCCTCTCCGTCTCCATACAGGATATTCGCCCGGCAGAATAATCATTCCTCTTTTCATGCAACGTCGCCGCCAAGGAAAGCTCAACCTGAGCAATCGCCCGAAACTCCCCGAAAAGGAGCACGGCGATTGGCGTGTCGCGCTGGAGCACCCCGAGGAAGCGGAGCACTATGCCAACCCCGCATCCGACATGGTGCACAAAATCCGCCATCAGGCGGCGGTCTGGAGCTCTGCCAGCACGAGGGAATGGTGGGAGGCTGCTGAGCAGCGCACGGATTGGGAGCCCATCAGCGGGTGGCGCCGCGTGGTGCGCCTGGTGTTGGGCTGGGGCGTGTTGCTACCGCTCTCCATTGTCATGGTGTTTGCGCTGCTGGTGCAGCTCTACCACGCTGCCCCCAGGATGGAGGATTTTTCCTTCTGGATGAGTGAGCCCGTGTGGTTTACCGCAGTCGGTGCTCTCTCCATGGCTCTGCTGAAATTTTCCGTCATTGCGGATAAGGTGTTGCTGTATGCCTATGTATTGGGACACGAATTGACGCATGCCATCGCCGCCAAGTTGAGCGGCGGTCATGTGAGCGGTTTCAATATCGGCCCCGACGGCGGCTACGTGGAGACGGATGCAGATAATCTGTTCATCGCACTCTCGCCTTACTTCGTGCCGCTGTGGATGTTCTGCTGGCTGGGCGTGCTCTGGGCGGCGAACGCCGTGTTCCCCTTTGAGGAATATGCCCCGTGGTTCTATGCGGGCTTCGGCTTCTGGTGGGCCTTCCACCTGTATTGGACGGCGTGGATTATCCCGCGCGAACAGCCCGATATGCTCTGCAACGGCGTTGTCTTTTCCGCTCTGTTGATTTTGCTCATGAATCTGCTGGTGCTGCTGGTCGTGCTCCGCAGCTTCGGCGTCATGACGCTACAGGGCTACGGCGAGGATTTTCTGCGTTGCGCGGGAGAAATCGGGGCACTTTTCTATGACCTTAGCCAATGGGTATGGTCGATAGTTGCAGGTCTCGTCTCATGATGACGATGTCATACTCTGCACTCCTTTTTGTTTGAAAATGTTCCAGGAGATTATACGTGTTCCATGGTTTATATAAGTAATCGCCATGAGGCATTGAACTACGATGCTGTGTGCGGTGCTTCTGATGCCGGGGAAGTGCCCGTTTCGCATTGTAGCGCATTCGCCTTGATAGAGCGGAGAGGTCTTGATTTATCACAACCGCAAAGCAAAAAATAAACTCTTTGGCATTAGAAGATGTTTCGGTCTGCACCCGCATTCATGGCGGCGAGATTCTGCCCGTAATATCCCCCCCCCGGAGGTTGTTGCCGGATATTTTGTCTTGTGTTTAAGATTGAAGTATGGTAAAAAAGATGAGGTATTTGTATTAAGTTATTGGATTGTTATGAGTAGCTGCTTTTTAAGTGTTATTATCCCTTGCTTCAATGCGGAAGAGTATTTGCCTTCTTTGTTTCAGCAATTGGAAACGTGGCACCGCAAGGATATAGAAATTCTGTTGATTAATGATGGTTCTGTGGATGCTACGGAGGCGTTGTGCGGAGCGTACGCCAAGAGGGATGCGCGAGTAAAGGTGGTGTCACAACCGAATGGAGGTGCTGCAAGCGCACGAAATGCCGGTCTATCGGTAGCCTGCGGCCATTATATTTTCTTTATGGATTGTGATGATGTTGTGGATTGGGACAGCATGAACAGAATCATGGAGACCGTGAAGAATCGCGATGTCGATATAGTTGTATTCGGGTACAAGTTCCAGTTTATACGAGAAAACCGAGTTATCAGAACTGAGAGTTATAAGCCGTCTCAAATCGTCGATATTCAGAATGTTCGGTATTCTATCCTGAGGGAGGTGTTTGGTATTTCTCTACAGGATATTTGTGACTGGCATGCAACGGGAAAATTGAATCAGCGGAAGAAGTTAAGTTCTTCTTGCACCCATTTGTATCGGAGAGCTTTCTTGACAGATTCTCATATCCGTTTTAACACGAGGCTGCGGATGTACGAGGATGGTATGTTTAATTGTGAGTGTGCATTGTATGCTTCTACGATAGAATTAAATGATGAGCAACCCTATACATACCTACAACGAGATAAGGGTGCTGTCCACTCTTTTGTGGATCCGGAAAAGATTTTTTCCAACAAGGTTGCTCTTGTTCATGAACGAGAACGAATAGCCAAATTGGCGGCAGAAAGAGATAACGTTCGGATTGAGCATCTTTCAATGGGGTCAGAGGTGTTGTCTCTTTTTCAAATGGCATCGAAAGTGGATGCTTCTAACGTCAATCAAGTAGAGAGATGTCTGAGACAGTATGCCTCGTTAAATAAGGTTCGCACGGCGATAAGCATGATGCCGAAAAGCGGTCCTATGAAATTCAGAGTGCCTTTATTCCTGCTAAAGCATAAGTGCTATAAGATTTTGTTGTTGCTTATTCTTTTTGCTAAACGTATGGGAATTCCTGTCAGGTGACGCTGCATAGGTGCGAGAGAGGGGCGCAGAGTGCCTAATTTTGTTGTGACTCGGCTTTCATCTAATTGGGAAAATTGTGCCATCCCGTTAGTCTCTTAATCTGTACTTGTGGTGGTTGGCGTTATCTTGTCTCGGCTGTGTCTTTTTCGGGGGAGGTGCGGGATGCTGACGAAACTCCGCGAAACGGCGAAGCGTGTGTGGCCGTATTGTTGCCTTGCGCTCATGGTGCTCGATGTCCTGCTGCCGCAGCTCCCCTGTTTCAAGGGGGATACGGTGTTCGGCATCGAGAAGCATTGGGTGTCTCTCCCCGATTTCCGCTCGCATGACAAGGGCTGTTCCCGCTACCACCGCGGGTGGGGCTTCTACTCGCTCCTCGGCATAGGGCGCGCCCATGTTTCTTGCCGCGGCATCATCCACTACCGCAGAGGTCGTTGGTGAGCCTCGTCGGCGAAGATATGTGTCCCAAAATCCTGTTATATGCCGGGTCTGAGCGGACTTGCCGTGCTTTGATAAAAAAACTGCGGAATACGTGCGGGCGGAAGCGAGGATTTTTCTTGACGGCAAGGAATCTGATTTCTACACTTACCAGCAAGAATCACGCACTCACATATCCTGCGTCTGCGGCAAAATTTTCCGGTATGAAACTGCACCTCCCTCCCCCTCTGTTCCGCTCCGTTCTCAGCCTCCTGACTATGCTCGGGATGAGCTACACACTCCCTGCACACGGCGGGGTGATGTTTGACTGCGTACCCATTTCCGTTTACGCCGATTACGGGCAGAACTGCGGGCGCTACGTCGCCGGGCAGGTCAACGATATGCTGGCAACGATTCGAGACAGGGACAACGGCGTGGTGATTCCCTATGTGGGTGCCAAATTTGAAGCCGAAGGCAAGACACAGTACACGCTGCCAAGCATGATTGACTTTTCCTCCGGCGGCTCCTTAGCCTACGATGCTGCGGTGGGGTACGGCTTCATCGGTTCCGTGACCCATGCGGGTACGCACAGCCCGAACTATGCCGCGCCCCTTGTGGGCAGCAGCAATGCCGTGCTGTACACGGGCATTGAATACTGGAAATCCAATACCGGTGCCTACCTGAACACCACGGAGCTGGGCGTCCGCGATCTGGACCTGAAGCTCACCCGAATCAGCAAGCTGGTGACCGATGTGCGCACATCGGATGCCTTCAGCACTACGGCCTCCACCTCGCAGGAGCTGAAGGATGAGCTGGTGGGGCAGATGATTTACCGCTCAGGCTCGGGCGTGATGGCGATGTACCATGTCAAGGACAACGGCATGCCCGACCCCGAAAGCGGCGTCCCTCTGCCGACGATTTGCGGCGGCTATGCCTATGTGTCGGGCGGCGTGCAGGCGATCGACTTCATCCGCATCGATACGCGGGAAGACGGCAGCTTTGCCATCAAGTCCGAGGCCATGAATTACGATATGGATCGTCATTCCTGGTCCGGGATGCAGAACACCTACGACTATGTGACGGGCTCCAATGTCTATGGCTTTGAGCACCCCATGCCGGGGCTCTGCCTTACCGGCGATTCGGGCAGTCCCTCATGGATTTGGGATGAAGCCACCGGGAGCTATCAATACTTCGGCGCCATGGCCTCGGGCGAATCCTGCGCGGGCGCCATCATCGGCAGCGGCACGGACTGGATGCCCAAAGTTCTTGAAAAATACAACGTGAACATCGCACTCGGCACGGGCGGCGACCACAGGGTGACCTTCGGTGCCGTCAACGTCTTGGGCGATGAGTTCAGCGGCCTGGACAACAACGGCAACACGTTGACCATCCGCAAGAAAATGGGCTCGCTGAGCTACACGGGCAGCAACGGCCAGGCCGAGACGACCGCTTTCTGCGGCGTGCAGAGCGGTGTCAACACATGGAACAACCTTGCCAACCTCAAGGACTTGGACAACTGGTTCAGCTACGGCGAAGGCTACCTGAATTCGGGGCGCAATGTCTCGGAAGCCTCCGGCAAGATTGACCAAGGCGAGCTGCTGCAGACGAACAACATCGTGCTCACCGCGGCGGACAGCGACACCTATTCCCTGAAGCTCACCGACACCGTGGATACGGGCATCGGCTATGTGCGTCTGAGCAAGGCGGAGGGCGTTGATACGGCACACTTCGTGCTCAGCTCCGACGGCAAGGATGCCAAGGGACAGGATTACCAACTGAACACCGCCGGCTTTGTGGTGGACCGCGGGGTGACGCTGGATATCGCCCTGACCGCCGATGCGACCTATATGCGCGAGTGGCGCAAAGTGGGCGCGGGCGACCTCATCATCAGCGGCTCGGGCAACAATGATGTGCTGCTCAACATCGGCGGCAACAGTGAAGGAGCCAATGACGGCAACTGGCTATCCGCCCACCGCGAGGGGCGGGTCATTCTGAACCGGCAGGACGGCTATGCCGCCTACAACGTGTTGGCAAGCACAGGCAGCACAGTGGTGCTGGAAGGCGGGCTCAGCCAGGTCAAGCGCAATATCACGCTCGGTGCGGGCGGTGCCGTGTTGGATTTGCACGGGCATGATTACGTTTGGAATAACAGCGATGCGAGCCACTTCTCCCTGTACATGATGGCGGAGGGTGACACGCTGGCTAATTACAGCGACAAAGAGACGACCGTCACAGTCAAGGACACGCACTCCGGGCTCGTCGGCATCAGCCCCAACTTCATCGGTGCTTTTGAGGACTCCGAAAAAGGAGCGCTGTCCGTGGTGTATGACGGCGGCGGCACGTGGACGATGAACACCGTGTTCACGGACCTTTCCCATAACAGCGGCAGCTCGTTTGCCGTGAACAGCGGAGAGGTGGTGCTGCAAGGCACCCTGACACAGCATGCCAAGGGCTCCGAATCCGGCACGAACGCCAACCGCCTTGTGCGCGATAACGACTGGCACTATGCCCACGCCAAGATGGATGTGGAAGTTCGCAACAATGCCACGTTCACGCTGGGCAGCCACGCCTTTTTGGAGGGGAATGTGCAGATTCAGGCGGGCGGTACCTTTGAGCTGCATCAGGCAGTCAACCACGCACAGGAATATGTGGAAGGCGGCACCAAGCTTGAAGACGTAGCCGTTTACAGCGACCACTACGGTCTTTCCAAGGACAGCACGGTGAGCAACGAAGGCACGCTGCACGTCAAGTACGATGCGGGTACCGATGCCGACACGACCTTCAAGGGCAAGTTGAGCGGCAGCGGTGACGTGGTGTTTGAGATGGGAACGGACGGCGGAACCTTCACGCTGGCGAACGATACCAACGATTTCTCCGGCACCAAGAGGATTGCGAGCGGCGGGCTCGTCGCCGCAAGCAAGGGAGCCTTGGGCGATGTCAGCACCCACAAGTATGACATCGGTGCCAAGGGCTTTTTGGCCGTAGAAGGCACAGCGTGGACAACGGACGAGATGCAGACCTATATCACTGACACGTCCGCAGGCGTGTTGGCGCTCACGCAGAATCAGACGGAAGCCCTTTCCTCCGCGGCCATTCCCGAGCTCATCATCGGTGCCGTGGGTGAGGTGACATACGGCACGAAGGATGCCGAACTGGCCGCTCTCAACAACAAATGGCGACTGGGCGGCGGCGGCGGCACGCTGACGGTGGATTTTCTGCTCAATGATGCAGGGGCCGAACTGGAGCTGGGCAACGCCTATACCAAGGGCACAGTCATCCTCACCAACACGGGCAACAGCATCGGTAACATCGTTATGTGCGGCGGTGTCACCCTGCAGGGTGAGCAGGCCGCCCTCGGCGGCGCGAAATTGGAGGTTGCCTACGGCAGCAGACTGGCTGAAGCCTCGGTGTCGGGTATGGCCGCGCTGAACAAGGATTCGCAGGGTGTTCTGCTGGTGGGGAGCGACACGGAGAAAACGATTGACCTGACGCAGCACCCCGAGCTGGCCATCGGCACGGACGGCGACATCGTTCTCAACAGAACCATTCTCGCGGCTGCTGACGCGGCCTACCGCTTCGGCGGCATCACGGGCACACTGACAGTGGATTCCGCCGCGCTGGCCGCAGGGCTTGATTTGGTGGTGGATAACCAGACATACAGCGGCGGCACTCTGGTGCTCAACGGTAGCACGGGGCTCACAGGCAAAGTGGCGGTCATGGGCTATAACGAAGAACTCGCTGCGGAACAGGTGGGTGACATCCGCGTGCAGCTCGGGCATGACGGCGTGCTCAACAACACGCAGCAGACCACCGTCAGCAACGGCGGCGTGCTGGAGCTGAACGGCACGAACCAGACGATTCGCAACCTGAGCATCGGGGCAACAGGAGCCCTGACGGATTCCCGAGGAAACGGCACACTCTCTCTTTCCGGCGCGAATAGCGTGGCGGGCATTCTGAGCGTCGACCGCCTGCAGGCAGACCATGCGACCGTACAGGTGGACGATCAGGCCGTCTGGGAGGTCAGCGACATCTCGCTGGCGGATTCCGACCTACAGCTCGGCAACAGGGCTCTGAACGGCTCGTTGCAGGCCACGGGCGGCACCTCTACGGTGCAGACGGCGGGAGCGGCTTCTCTCTCCACGCTGCAAACGGCGGCGGGTTCCGAGCTGCATCTGACGGCCGACACGCTGACACTCAACGGCACCGAGTACAACACAGGTGCCGCGGGCAAGGTCATTCTAACGGCAGACCGCCTGAACCTGAACAACGGCGACGGCACGAGCATCGGCGGCACGCTGGAGCTGGCGCAGAACACAACGCTGTACAGCGACGGCAGCAAGAACAACATGACGCGCTCCATCAGCATCCTGTCGCTTGCGAATGGTGCCACCGCCACGCTGGATTCTCCCTCGTGGAACACCATCTGGAACATCGGAAAACTGACAGGCGAGGGCAATCTGTTGTGGACGGCCAACACCAACCACAGCACCCCCTCCCGACTGGTGCTCAGCGGTGACAATGCATCCTTTACTGGCAACATTACCGTGGAGCGCACGGGCGGTGCCAACAGCAGCCGCGCATGGCAGACCTATCTGGAACTGGGACATGAAAACGCCGCAGCCCACGCAGAAGTTACCATCAAGGGGCAGAATAACAACTCAATGGTCGCGCTGGCGCTCAATGCCGATACCATCCGCATGAAGGGACTCTCGGGTAACACCTACGCCGCCGTGTATGCTGGGGCCGCCGTGGAGGACCCCGCTCTCATCAACACCGCGCCGCAGAGCACCCGCACGACAACGCTGGAGCTGGGGGGCGAAGGGACCTACACCTACAGCGGCACGATTGTGGGGGATGACACCCACTGCATCAGCCTAAACAAGAGCGGCAGCGGCACGCAGACCCTGAACGGTAAGTCCGTGGTGCTGGGTGATGTTGCCGTAACCGGCGGCTCGCTGGTGCTCAGCGCGACGGAAGGCTGCGTGGGCGGCAACGTGAGCATCCGCAATGGTAGCGTGGTCTTCAACTCCGCCTCGCTGGCGGTTGCGGGCACCATTTCTGCCGAACACGCCTCCGTCAACCTGCAGCAAGCCCTGCAATCCGCTGCGCAGAACACGCTCAGCTTCAGCGGCACAGGCAACACGCTCAGCGGGCAGGTCAACCTACAGGCCGTCACCGTCGGCAGCGGGGCTGAGCTGACGCTGGCGGATGCCGCCGTTTCCACGGTCATCCGCAACAGCGGCACCGTGACGGTGGGCAGCGGTACTGTCTTTAACGTAACACAGGCGGATTTTGCCGCCGCCGTGCGTGAACACCAGGCCCTGACGCTCATCGAGGGCGAGGGCGGCAACGTCAGCGCACCGACAGCCAACGTCATGGTGGGCGGCACCGCCCTCGCAGACATGCTGGGCACAGGGCAGTCCGTCTCCTACGGCACGGCGGGCGGCTCCCTGACCGCCACGGTGGCGCTGGCAGACAACACTATCATCTGGACAGGTGCCAACAACGCCGTTTGGGACCTCAAGAAAAGCAGCAACTGGAAACAGCAGAGCAATTCCGCCGCCACCACAGCCGCAGCCCTCAGCAGTGTGATTTTCGACAGCAAACTCACGCGCTATGTCACCGTGGCGAGTGATGGTGTCACCGCATGGAACATGACCGCCTTGTCCGGAGCCTACATGTTCCAATCGGGAGCCATCACCGTGCTGAACGACCTCGACCTGCAAGGTTCCTCCTACGTCATGCCCGTTGCGAAAATGACGGTCGGCGGCGACATCAACGTTGCCTCGGGTGCCACGCTGGCGGCTTCCAAGGGATTGGATGTGGGCGGAACCATCTATCTGGGCGGCACGCTGAGCATCGGCACCATCAACAACGCCGAACTGACGGGCGACATCAAGGCCGAGCGCAGCAGCGGCACCAAGGGTACGCTGACACGCAGCAGCGGGTCGGAAGGCACGCTCCGGCTCGGCGGCACGGTGGAGCTTGCCGCCTTCAATGCCAAGAATGCAACCGCAGCCAATGCCACCCTGTTCAGCGGTGAAACCTCGGTCAACACCATGGAGCTCACATCCGGCGCAGCGGCAGCAGCGGGCGAAGGCACGCTAAACATTGAAGGCAAGGTGACGCTGGGTGAATACAAAACGCAACGCGGCAGTTTGGAAGGGCGTGACGGCGACGGGAAACGGCAGTATGCCATCACCGCCCCCGCCGCGGCAACCGCTACAGCGGAACGCCTGAAAGCCGATGCCGAGATGGTGCTGCGCCGCAATAGCATCACCAATGCCGCGCTGAAGGGTGCCGTGTTGACGACCGAAGCGGGTGCTGAAGTGAGCATCAAGGATGTACGCTTCATGCAGGCAGACGACACGGGGATTTCCCTCACCGCAGCAGAGGGGAAAGAAGCGGGTCTCATCCGCGGGCAGACGCAGATGACCGCTGAGGGAGACAACACCTTTACCCTGAGCGGCACGGCTGAACAGCCCGCTCGGCTGGATGACATGCTGCTGGCGCTGGATGCCGGCACCAAGCTGCAACTGAGTGATATCGTACTGGGTGCCACCTCCCGCATTACGGATGATGCCGCCGTGCTGGAGCTGAGCAACACGCGGGCCGAAGCCGTGATGGGCGTGAACACCGTCTGCACGGGTATGGGCACGCTGGCGGCGGGTACCGAACTGCGCGCCACGGGTACGGAGGGCGGCAGCCTCATCATCTCTGATGCGGCCCGGGTCTGCGAGCTGCGGATGAACAGCATTGAAGATGTGTACCTGACAGGGCAATCCCTCACGCTGACTTTGAGCGGGCTGACGCTCACTCCCGAGACGGAATGGGTGGCGCTCTCCTTCGGCACACAGGCGACGGTGGATGACGGATTGCAAATCACCGTGGCACAGGCAGAGGGGAGCCAATACCGCGCCCTGACCGCCCCCGTGTATATGATGGAGGGTAACGACCGGACTGTGTTCATTTCCGCCGCTGGCCTTGCGCCTGAACCCGCTACGGCGACGCTCTCCCTGCTGGCCCTCGCGGGGCTTGCTGCTCGTCGACGTCGGCACTAAAGTGACAGCCACGGCTTCATTTTCAAGCACCCATCCGTGATATGCGGGTGGGTGTTTTTGCTGCTCCCGGACAGGGGAGCTGACTCGGCTATATCGCTGCCAGTGTTCTTCTTTTCTTATCCGTGCTATTCGGCAACGCTCTTTTTACTTGACTTTTTCGGGGAAAAAGTATACTTAAATACAAGTAACTATTTTCTCTGTATGAATAAACCCTGTCTCCTTTTGCTGGCGTTGAGTCTCGGTGCTGCGGTGCCGACCATGGTGTCCTGTGAGCGGCAGGGCGAACGGACGCAGGAAGCCGCACCGGCGGACATGCCCGCCGTGAGCGTGTGCCCGATTCTGCAGCGAGATGTGACGGACTTCGGCGAGTGGTTCGGCTATGTGCGCGGCGAGATGGATACCGATATCCACCCCCGCGTCTCCGGCACGCTGGCGGAGCAGGTGTACAAGGACGGCTCTTATGTGAAGGAGGGCGACGTGCTCTTCCGCATCGACCCCGCGATTTTTGAAGCCCAGCTTGCCGAAGCCGAGGCCAACCTGAAGGCGGCACAGGCGGGTGTGGAATCGACGACGGCTGCACGCGAGAAAGCCGAGCTGGACGTGAAACGCTATGAGGACCTCGGCGCACGCGTTGTCTCCGAAAAAACGCTGACCGATGCCCGCCACGGGCTGAATGCCGCCCGCGCCGCCGAGACCGCCGCCAAGGCTGCCGTGGAACAGGCGCAGGCCTCCCTTGACAAGGCACGCATCAATCTGGAATACACCGTCATCCGCGCACCCTACAACGGCGTGGTCGGCACGGCCACCATCTCGCAGGGCGATCTCGTCAGCCCCGCCACCAAGCTCACCAACATCAGTGCGGTGGACACCATGCGTGCGCTCTTCTCCATCAACGGCGCGAACATGATTCACGTCTTCCGCACGTACGGCGATGTCTCGCAGAGCCGCGAGAAGGTGGAGCAAACACCTTTTTATCTGGTGCTGGAGGACGGCAGTACCTACCCCATCAGCGGACATTTCTCCGCGTTGGAAAGCATTGTGGAGCCCAATGGCGTCATCAATGTCGAAGCCCGCTTCGAGAACCCCGCGCACATGCTGCGCACGGGCATGCCTGTCCGTGTCCGCGTGCCCAAGGGGGCACACAGTGCCCTGCTGGTGCCCGCCGCCGCCATCCGCACCGTCATGCGCAACCGCTTCATTCTGGTGACGGACAAGGCAGGCGCACCGCACATGGTGCCCGTCACCGTCGGCGCGAGCTACCCCGTCACCGTGCAGGAGGCGGACGGCTACACCTCCGAGCAGCAGCTGACGGAAATCACCGCCGCCGGCACGCCCTTGGATGAGATGTTCCGCCGCTTCGGCTACGAGAACGCTACGGATGTGCCCGTCGTCGCCGATGAGCAGAACGGCGTGCTCGCCATGAACATCTCCTCCGCCAACAGCCGACTGGGGGCAGGGGAGAAGCCTGCCTCGCTCAAAACGACGCCCCTCAGCTTCCGCCCTGTGGTGGACCCCGCTCTGGCCGCTGCCGCCAAGGCTGCCGAGGAGCCGCAGAAGGCCGCGCCCGCGAATGTGAAGCCCACCTTGCCGCCGTTCCCCGTGAAGGTGCTGCCCTTGCAGTTGCAACGGGCGCAGGTGCCCGGTGAGTGGTTCGGCACCCTGCGCGGTGTGGAGGAGACGGACATCCGCCCGCAGGTGAGCGGCTTCCTCATCTCGCAGCAGGTGGAGGACGGCCGCATGGTGAAGAAGGGAGACATTCTTTTTGAAATCGACCCCGCCCCCTATCAGGCCGCTCTCCATGAGGCTCAGGCCAACGCCGCCGTTGCCCGCGCCGCCGTGGCACAGGCCGAGACGCAGACCGACATGAACCGCACCAACTACGAGCGTTACACCCGTCTCGTGCAGGAGGCCCCGGGCACCATCGCGGAAAAGACCCTCACGGATGCCGCCACCGCCGTCAAGACCGCCGAGGCTGCCGTGCTGAAAGCCCGCGCTGCCGCGGCACAGGCAGATGCCGCCGTGAAGCTGGCGGAAATCAACCTCGGCTACACCACCATTCGTGCGCCCTTCGATGGCCGCGTCGGCATCCATAAGCCCTCCGTCGGTGCGCTCGTCACCCCGCAGGACATCGAGCCGCTGGTCACCATTTCTTCCGTCAACCCCATCCGCGTGGATTTCGCCGTCAGCGGCAAGGATGCACTGCTCGGCCTCTCCACCTTCGCCAAGGCGCGCGCCGCGGGCAAGGACGCGAGCGCGGATATCCCGCTGGAGATTCTGCTGGAGGACGGCAGCCTCTATCCCGCGCAGGGACGCATCGTGAATGCGGACAACGCCATCAACACCGCCACGGGCACCCTGCAGGTCACAGGGCAGCTCGAGAACACGGACGGCGGGCTGCGCAGCGGTATGCCCGTGCGCGTTCGCGCGGACTTCGGCGGCAGCATGCAGAGCATCCTCGTGCCCGCCCGCGCGCCGCTCAGCGCACAGGGGCGCGACATCCTCGTCATGCTGAAGCCGGATAACACCCCGCAGATGCTGCCTATCAAGAAGGGCGAGCTCGTCACTGTGCCGGTCAAACAGGCCGACGGCAGCGAAGCGGTGCAGCCCATGCAGATGATTGACATCGATCGCGAGATGGTCACCGCCATGATTCTCATGAAGGCGCAGGTCCCCTCGGCGGAGGCTCTTGTGCTCGGTCAGGCGGGCGTGGCCGACTGGTCGGAGCTGCTGCTTAAAAACGCGGGTGTCTCGGACTTCCGTGCGCTGGCGGAAAAGTCGGCGGGGCACGCGCTGCCCGATGACACGCCCGCTTCCATCGGCGCGGCGGACTGGAAAGATTTCGTCCTTCGCAGCAGCGGCCACGGCGATTTTCGCTCGCTGGTGCTGCATCAGGCCGATGCGCAGGATGAGCTCGCCCTCATCGCCCGCGCACAGGGCTTCGGCACCGCCTTCGAGATGGTGCTGAAACAAATGGGCTACGACTCCCTCGACTCCGCCCGCGTGGTGGTAGAAGGCTCTATTATGGCCGCACAGGTCTACCAAGCCAACGTAGCGGCGGGCTACCCCGTCAACACCCTCACGCCCGTTCCCTTCCTCTACACCGCCCCCAAGACTGTGGTGGATTCCGTGACAGCGGATGAAAAATAAATCAAAAATCATCAATCAAAAATCTTCAATCACAAATCCCCATGTCTCCTTTCTTCATCAAGCACCCGATTATCGCAGCGGTGATTGCCATTGTGACGACCCTGCTGGGTCTCATCAGTATGCTGGCGCTGCCCATCTCGCAGTACCCGGACATCACGCCGGTGACCATCGCCATGAGCGCGGCGTACCCCGGTGCCGATGCGCAGCAGGTCGCGGAATCCGTCGCCACGCCCATCGAGCTCCAGCTCTCCGGCATCGAGGGCATGGACTACATGAACTCCACCTCCTCCAACAACGGGTCGAGCAGCATCAACGTCATCTTTGAGCCCGGCACGGATGCCAACACCGCGCAGCAGCTCACCTACATGCGCTACAGCCAGGCTACCTCGCAGCTGCCCGCCACCGTGTCGCAGATGGGTATCAGCATCAAGCAGTCCTCGGGCCTGCCGCTCATGATTTACGCCATCGACTCCCCGCAGGGCTTCTATAACCCCATCGACCTCACGGGCTATACGTACATCAATCTGGTGGACCCGATTAAGCGCGTGGAAGGCGTGGGCGACGTGATGGTCTTCGGCGGCCGCTACGCCGTGCGCATCTGGCTCGACACCGAGAAAATGGCTCAGAAGGGCATCGCCGTCAACGAGGTGTACAACGCCGTCAATACACAGAACGCCATCAACCCCGGCGGCTCCGTGGGCGCGGAACCCATGCCCGACGGCCAGGAGTTCACCTACACCATCCGCAACCAAGGCCGCATGACCTCCATCGCGGAGTTCCGCGACATCATCGTGCGCCAGCAGGGCACCCAGGCCGTGCGCCTGAAGGATATCGCCCGCATCGAGCTGGGCTCCCAGTCCTACTCCATTGCCTCGCTCATGAACGGCAAGCCCTCCACCGCGCTCGCCGTCTACCAGAGCGCGGATGCCAACGCCATCGCCACCGTGGATGCCGTGAAAGCCCTGCTCGCCGAAAAGGAAAAATCCTACCCCGAGGGCATGCACGGCTATGTCGCGCTGGACACGACGACGCCTGTGCGAGACTCCATCTCCGAGATTATCGAAACGCTGTTCGAGGCCCTCGTGCTCGTGGCCATCGTCGTGTTCGTCTTCCTGCAGGGCTGGCGCGCCACGCTCATCCCGCTCATCGCCGTGCCTGTCTCGCTGGTGACGACCTTCTGCTTCTTCCCCATGCTGGGCTTCTCGCTCAACACCATCTGCCTGCTCGGCATGGTGCTCGCCATCGGTCTGGTGGTGGATGATGCCATCGTGGTGGTGGAAGCCGTGGAAGCGCACCTCGACAAGGGCATGAACCCGCGCGAGGCCACCTTCGCCGCCATGAAGGAAGTGAGCGGCCCCGTGGTCGCCATCGCTCTGGTGCTGGCGGCGGTGTTCCTGCCCTCCGTGCTGCTGCCGGGTATCACGGGCACGCTCTTCCAGCAGTTCGCGGTCACGATTGCCGTGTCCATGCTGATTTCCGCGTTCAACGCGCTCACGCTCTCGCCCGCACTCGCCTCCCTGCTGCTGCGTTCCAAGGCGGGGCACAAGTCCCTGCTCACGCCGCTCTACAACCTCTTCAACAAGGGCTACGACAAGCTCGCGGCGGGCTTTGCCGCGGCGTGCCGCTTCCTCTGCCGCCGGCTCATCATCTCCATCCCCATGCTCGCGCTGCTCACGGCGGCCATCATCCCCGCCGCCAAGCAGGTGCCCGGCGGCTTCCTGCCGGATGAAGACCAAGGCTTCCTGATTGCGGGTCTCATCATGAAGCCCGGTGTCTCCCTGCAACGCCTGACGGAGCAGAGCAAGCTCGTGGAATCCGTTGTGCGACAGGATGACGCCGTGGACCTCGTCTGCTCCATCATCGGCATGAACCTCGTCAATGGTGTGCAGAGCACGAACGCCAGCACCTTCTTCATCCCGCTGAAGCCCTACGACGAACGCCCCGTGAACGAAAAGGGCAAGCACCCCACCGCCGCCGAGGTGCAGCAGCGCGTGACCGCTAAGCTCGCCATGTGCGGTGCGGACGGCATGAGCTTCGCCGTCTCCCCGCCCGCTATTCCCGGCGTGGGCACGGGCAACGGCATCTCCTTCGTGCTGGAGGATCTGGAAGGGCAGGGCGTGGCTCCGCTCTACGAACAGGTCAAGAAGCTGGAGGGCGCACTCGCCTCTGACCCGCGCATCACGTCCGCCACGGACATGATGCTGCCCGCCGTGCCGCAGAAGAGTATTCGCATCGACAAGGACAAGTGCCTCGCGCAAGGTGTCAACTACGCGGAAGCAAACGCCCTGCTGCAATGCTTCAACGGTTCGAGCTTCGTGAACTACTACACCGAGTTCGGCCAGCAGTGGCAGGTCTATCTGCAGGCCGAGGGCGAATCCCGCGCCAATACGGACATGATTGCCAACTTCTACGTCGCCAACGCGGCGGGGCAGTCCGTGCCGCTGAGCACGCTCGTCACCGTCACGGATATCGAGGACACCGAGTTCGTGCTGCACAACAATATCTACAACTCCGGCAAGATTTCCGTGACCCCCGCGGAGGGCGTTTCCACCGCACAGGCCATGGCCGCCGTGGAGGAAATCTTCGATGCCACCATGGATAAGACCAAGTTCGGCATGGAGTATGTCGATATGTCCTTCCAAGAGAAGAAGGTCCAAAATGGTCTCGGCCTCGGCTCCATCTTCGCGCTTTCGGGCGTGTTCGCCTTCCTCATCATGGCGGCTCTGTATGAGAAGTGGACGCTTCCCATCGCCATTTTCCTCTCCGTGCCCGTCGCCGTGCTCGGTGCCTTCCTCGGGCTCTGGGCCTTCGGTATCGAGCTGAACCTCTACGCGCAAATCGGTTTGGTGATGCTCGTGGGCTTGGCGGCCAAGAACGCCATTCTCATTGTGGAGTTCGCCGTCTTGCAGATGGAGCGCGGCCAGTCCCTGCTGGATGCCGCCGTCTCCGCCGCCCGCATGCGTCTCCGCCCCATTCTGATGACCTCTTTCGCCTTCATCCTCGGCTGCGTGCCGCTGCTGACGGCGGCGGGTTCGGGTGCGCTTGCCCGCAACGCCATCGGCGTGGTGGTCGTCATCGGCATGAGCATCGCCTCCGCCGTGGGTATCTTCTTCATTCCCCCCTCCTTCGTCTTCATCATGCGCCTCTTCCGCTCCAAGGTGGAGAAGAAGCAGCATGGCGCTGACCCCGATGAGGTGAGCGCGTATGCGAAGCTCGAGGAGTAACGGAGCCTGTAACGCGTCGGAAGAATATCATTCCTGCGAACATTATGAGCGCCTGAGAATCTCCTCAGGCTGCCCGTTGCCTTCGTGTGGTTCCCTGCGATATTGTACGGTATCGTCAACGATAAGGAATGGTTGACTTGCGGCAGAGGCGTGAAGAGGACTGCATCCCCATAAAAGCAGCAAGGAAACGCACGATCACACGCTCAGAATACAAGTAAGGTTAAGGCCGTCCGGCGAAACTGTCTAACGTGATGCCGTATTTACGACAGGTTCGGTAGGCGCAGTAGATGGGAATCATCGAAAAAGCCAACCATGCGGCACTCAACAGATACAAACCTGATAAGGAATCTTCCATAATCTCCGTTGGCTGATCGGGATTGTAAAAAATGCGCAGGGTATCCCCTTCTGACAAAGGATTACTTTTGCGCCCGATGGGGCTCACGGCTGTTACCTTTTGGCCGTTTTTGCTTGTAAAAGCGACTTCCGGACGGAAATAATCTTCTTCTCCGAAATCCCCCAAGGAGAATCCGACAATCGTTGCGTTGGTGGTGTCCCAACAAGCCATTTTGTGCTCAACCTCCTGATAATTCCGAAAGGACTGATATAAAAAGAAGAGGGCGACTGATGAACACAAGAAAAACCTGATAAGAAACGATTGATTTATTTGCATACCTACCGGATTTAAGATTGACTTCGGGAATCCACCTGTGTTCTCACATATTCCGCTACATCTTGCGGGATAAACAATATCTTATAAGCTTTGCTTCGTGCGGCGGTGTCGATATCGGTCACATTTTTTTCACTATACAAAACTAAATCGCATAGACCACCGGTTTGTGCGTTCATATCAACATGATACAAATCCTTGTACATGTATGAAGAGGCATGTTGAAAAGCCTTCACGACGATTCTTTCATTGGTGACAACATACTCCGTCGTGCTCAACATCTTTTTGATGATGAAGGGTAAGAGCAAAAAGCCAAGACCCGAAATGATGATGATATCTGCGGCGGAAGAGATAAGGAGCATTATGTCCGCGGGTATCACTTTCGCGAAATCGGAGGTAGGTATCCACTTCGGTGTCAGAGCGACACATAGAAGAGAAAGTCCCACAACGACAGCTCCCGCCTGTTTAGCCGTAGAAACAGATAACTTTCCGGGTCGCCCCGTCCAAATCATTTGCTCGTCTTTATGGAGTTTTATCATTTCTCAACAGAGGATGGTGTGTTCAACTGCTGCACCAGAGCATGGATGGAGACACAGGAGGCGACGTATTCCATGCCTTCTGATTCTCCCTGCTTTTCGCTCTTTTTGCTAAAGGAATCACCGCCGAACGTGGTCATAAGACGGGAGACGAAACCACTCGTGGGGGAGATGTGGATGTTGCCGACATCGGTGCCGGGGATTTGGCTCAGGCTGATGCTCGGCTTATCCTTTTCCCAAAAGATGCTTTTGGGCTTATCCGTTGCGTTGAGTCGGCAAAAGCGTTTCGTGGTGAGGAAGTAGTCGCAGGTTGCAAGGCGTTTTTTCTCGGTGCGGATAGCGCGGTAGCTCCACACACCCATCACCAGCCCCAACAAGGCAAGCACCCCGCAGAAAAGGCGCAGGGAGCTATCCGTGACCTGCGTCAGCCCGACAAGCCCGCCCAGCCCGACAGCAAGGGTGACGAGGCAGACGGCGGTGCTGACCGCTCCTTTGCCGGAACGCCGCCACAACAGCTCGACCTGCGGTGCCGTGGCATACACGAGTTCTTCCCCCTCCTGCAGGAGGGTGCGGAGGGTTGCCAGATTTTGCTCGTAGAAGGTGGAATGATGCTGCTGCAACGCGTCATGCGTTGTGCTCGGCACCTCAGCGGCAGCGGTGGCGGGTTGGGGCGCGTCAACCATGCCGCGATCCGCGCTGAGGGGAGAATCCCAGTGAAAGTACTCCCAAAAGTTAGTGAAGGAGAAGGGGAACAGCGGGAAGAAGACGGCGGCGACAAAGAGCAGAACGACCGATGCGTAGGAGGCCTTGAACAGCGCCCCGATATCCGCAAAGCCGCAGGCCTCGGGCAACGCCATCCGGAGGCCCGCCATGGCGAGGTAGAGGAGGGGAGGCACTACCAACAGAATCGGGCTGGTGAGCTTCGCCAGTTTGCCGTATCGCTTTTCTTCCTTTTGTTGCTTGGCCTCCCGGGACATCAGGAAGAGAGACGGGAGCCACCAAAGGAAGTTCCATGCCTCGGACGCAAGCACCAGAACGATGACCTGAAACACCAGCCCCTGCTGCATTTCTCCCTCCGGGCAAAGCAGCGCAAAAAGCCCCAATGCCAATCCGTATGAGACAACGAGAGTCGTTAAAGAAAACGGTTTGTTCATCGCTGATGATTCGTGACGTGTAGATGTGAAGCTGTGGAGATGATGCAAGCCATCCGTGATTCCTGCCTCACGTGAGACGGCTTACATAAAGTATAAGCAGTCTCAGCCTCCCTTGCCACCCTTTTTTCTGCTTTTTTTCAAAAAAAAGTGTAGGCGGCGGTAAGGGAAAAATCATTTTTTTGTGTCTTTTTGAAAAAAAAGGTGTCAAGGACGGGTGAAATCGTATATGCTCCGGGAAAAGCCCCCATCACTCCATGAACCCATCGAGCCACAAGCCCTCCGACACGCAGATGGCGCCCGGTCTCCCCCAAGAAACGGGGGAGGCGACCGCAACAGGGCGTTTGGCCGCGCCGAGGGCGGGGCAGGGGGTGGGGCTGTACATCCACATCCCCTTCTGCCACCGCATCTGCCCGTACTGCGCGTTCTTCAAGCACACGCCGGGGCGGACGGATATGCGCGGCTTTGCGGAAGCCGTGGCGCGGGAGGCCGCGCTGCGCCTGCCCGAGGGCTTTGCTCCGACCACGATGTACTGCGGCGGCGGCACACCGAGTATGCTCTCGCCCACGCATCTGGCGCTCATGGTGCAGGGGCTGCGCGAAACTGTGGATTTCTCCCGCGTGCAGGAATGGAGCTTTGAGGCGAACCCCGCCACCCTCACGCCCGCCAAGGTGCGGCAATGGCGCGAGCTGGGCATCACCCGCGTGTCGCTGGGCGTGCAGAGCTTCGAGCCCGAGCTGCTGAAGCTGCTGGGGCGCACCCACACCCCCGAACAGGTGGCGGCGGATATCGCGCTGCTGCGCGCGGAGGGAATTCCGCACATCAACATCGACCTCATGTTCTCCCTACCGGGGCAGAGCCTCGCCCAATGGGAGCACACGCTGGACGTTGCACTTGCTCTCGACCCCGACCACCTTTCCACCTACAACCTCTCCTATGAGGAGGACACCGACTTTTTCCGCCACTACGGCGCGGAAGCGGGGGATGAGGAGACTGATGTCGCCCTCTTCCGTCTGACAGAGGAGAAATTAACCGCCGCGGGCTACCGCCACTACGAGATTTCCAACTACGCGAAGGAAGGGTGCCGCTCTCTGCACAATCTCGCTTGCTGGCGCGGCGAGGACTACGCCGCCCTCGGCCCCGGTGCCGTCGGCTCCTGGCAGGGGCTGCGGTACCGCAACGCCGAGAACACGGATGACTACATCGCCGCTCTGAAAGCGGGCACCCTCCCGCCCCATGATTGCGAGCACATCACCCCCGACGCCCGCCGCACCGAGCTGCTCGGCCTCATGCTCCGCACGGATGAAGGACTCCCCGCTGCCTTCCTCCGCCCGCAGGACGCCGCCTTCCTCGCCATGCTGCAAGAACAACACCTCGCCACCCTCGGCGAAGATGGTCGTCTCTACCTTACCACGGATGGTCGCCTCGTCGCCGATGAAATCGCCGTGGGGCTGATGTGAGAGAGGAATGCTTTTCGGAATTTCCGAACGAATTGTGCGGTATTTCCGAATCTCCTTGAAAACGCGTACCATACTTGCTAATCTAGCCTTGTATGAAACCCAATACACCCATTGATGCTGTGGTGGTGAAAGCCGCCTCTCCCTTTTCCAAGCTGGTGATTCCCGCGCTGGTGCTGGTCGGTGCGGCGGCGGTCATCGTAGGCTCTAACTGCTCCAACGAGCGCGTGGACGGCGGTTATGCCGCCTATGTGTACACGAACCCCATCTTCGGCAAGAAGGAGTTCAAGGGTGTGCTCATGGGGCCGAGCGGCACGGGCTATGTGTGGCGACAGAAAGCCGTCAACATCTGCGTGACGCCTTACACGATGTCCGAGGAGTTCGATGACATCCGCGCCTCCGACCAGCTCAAGATGAACGCGCAGGCCTACATGGTGTACCGCATCGACAAGAGCAAGGTCAAGGAGTTCGTGGAGCAGTACGGCGCGATTGCCGACACCCCGAACAATCCCGACGAAATCGCCAACGATGCGTATGAATCCTTCATCCGCCAGCCTTTCCGTACGGCGGTGCGCACGGCCATCGCCCGCTTCCGCGGGCTGGAAGCCCCTGCCAAAATCCCCGAGATTACGCAGATGGTGGAGGAAAGCCTGCGCAAGCAGCTCGCAGATTCCCCCTTCATTGTCGAGTCCGTCACCATCGGCTCCACCACGCCGCCCGAGTCCGTGACGCTGGGTATCACCAAAAAGGTGGAAGCCTCTCAGGAGTACGAGCGACAGGCTATTCAGCTGGAGATTGCCAAGCGTTCCGAGGAAATTGCGGATGCCGAAGGCCGCGCCAAGGCCAACCGCATGAATCAGGAAGCGCAGGGTGAACTCCTCCGCGCCAAGGCCGAAGCCGATGCCAAGCTCTACGCCCGACAGCAGGAGGCCGCCGCCCACCTCGCCATGAAGCGCGCCGAAGCCGAGGGTATGAAGCTGGAAGCCGAGGGTAAAAAGGCTCTCAACGATGCCATCGGCAACAACATCATCCGTATGGAGACCATCAACAACCTCGACAAGATTAAGTTCCCGAACATCCTTGCCGGCAGCGAGGCGGTGACGCCTCTCTTCGATGCTCTCCGCAACATCAAGAGCGAATAAGTTTTTTCAATTTGTGATCAGAAAGATGAGATTTGAAATTTTTGATTCGGAAATATAGTGCGGCTGTCGCCGCAAGGATAGAAAAACCTGTCTGACGTCAGCGTCAGACAGGTTTCCTTATACCGCGCCGTCCCGGTCTCGGCGGAGCCGCAGGTGAAGACGACAGGTGCGCGAATTCTCTAAATGACAAATCAAAAATCACAAATTTCTTATCACAAATTCATATGGGGTGCGCCTCGTCAGCGTTTCAGGGCTTTCACAACGTGGGTAACCACGCCGAAGAATTCCGCCTGCATGCCGGGGGTGAGGGTGATGGGTGAGAAGGCCGGGTTTTCGGGGATCAGCCGCACGGCGTTGCCGCGCTTTTCCAAACGCTTGACGGTGAAGGCACCATCCACGGCGGCAATGATGATGTCGCCGTCGTGCGCAGCGAGGCTGCGGTCAACCACGAGCACGTCGCCGTCCCCGATGCCCGCGCCGATCATGCTTTCGCCGCGGGCGCGGATGAAGTAGGTGGCGGCGGGGTGGCGCACGCAGAGCTCGTTGAGGTCCAGCGTGCCGTCAATGTCGCCGCGGGCGGGGGAAGGGAAACCCGCCGCCACACCCTCCGCAAAGAGGGGGATTTTTTCTGTCTCCGGTTTCGTGTCGTCCGTCATGAGGGTAGGGGTATCAGCGGCCGTTGAGGAGGTCGCGAGCGTGGGCAGCGGCGGTGTCGCCCTTGGTGCCGAGCATGCGCATGAGCTCGTTGACGCGTGCTTCGGCCTCCACCTCACGGAGTCGGGAGACGGTGCGGCCGTTCTCCACGCCCTTGGAGATGAGGTAGTGGTGGTCGGCGAGCGCGGCGACCTGCGGGAAGTGCGTGATGGCAATCACCTGGTGTTCCGTGCCGAGCTCGCGCATCTTCATGCCCACGGCGCGGGCGATTTCGCCGCCCACGTTCGCGTCGATTTCATCGAAGACCAGCAGCGGGGTGTCGTCCTGCTTGGCCAGCGCACTCTTGAGGGCGAGCATCACACGCGCCAGCTCGCCGGAGGAGGCAATGAGACGCAGCGGCTTCAGCGGTTCCCCGGGGTTGGGGCCGAAGAGGAATTCCGCGTTTTCGAGACCATGGGCAGCGGGGGTGTCCTCCGCATGCAGCTCCGCGCGGAAGAGGGATTGGCGGAAGCCCAGCTGCGCCGCGTGCATGAGAAAATCCTTTTCCAGACGCGGGGCGGCTTTGCGGCGGGCGGCGGAGAGTGCTTGCCCCGCCTCCTGCACGGCGGCGCGGGCCTGTTTCTCGGCGGCCTCCAGCTCGGCGAGCCTATCCTCGCGGTTGTCGATGGCATCCAGCCGCTCGCGGCAGGCGGCGAGATGGGCCTGAATGGCCTCGAAATCTGCGCCGTACTTGCGTTTCAGTGTGTCGAGCAGGGCGACGCGGGCTTCCAGCGCGGCCAGCTCTTCGGGGTCGCCGCCGAGGGAGTCGGCGTAGTCGTTGAGGGTGTCCGCGACCTCCTCCAGCTCCTCGATGATGCCGTCCAGCGGGGCGATTTTGGCATGCAGCGAGGCGTCTAAGCGCGTGAGCTCGCGGCCGAGTCGCACCACTTGGTGCAGCTGCGAGAGCAGGGAGGTATCCGAGCCGTCGATGAGCTGCGCCATGGGGAGTGCCGTGTCGCGCAGACGCCCTGCGTTGCGGGCACGCTGCCAACGGGTTTCCAAATCAGCCACCTCTTCCGCGGTGAAGGCGGCCTGCTCAATCTCCTCCGTCTGGTGGCGCAGGAAGTCCAGCTCGCGCTCGTTGGCCTGTTCGCTCTCGGCAAGCTCGCGGTAGGCGGCGCGGGCCTCTTGCCACGCGCGGTAGGTGTTTTTGTAGGCATCGAGCAGCGCGGCATCGTCCGCAAAGGCATCCAGCAGGGTGAGCTGGCGCTCCTGAGAGGTGAGGGAGCGGTGCGCCTCCGGGTGGTGGCGGTCCACCAAGCCCGCGCCGATGTCGCGCAGCAGATGCTGGGTGACGGGGGTATTGTTGATGAACTGGCGGTTGGCCGTGGCGGTGATGACGCGGCGGATGAGCAGCAGCCCGTCCTCGCAGGGGGGCACGCCCGCCTCCTCCAACTGTGCATTCACGCCCTCGGGGCGGGAGAGTTGGAACACGGCTTCGATGCTGCATTGTGTCTCGCCGCTGCGGATGAGAGCCTTGTCCGCGCGCTCGCCCAGCACCAGCGCGATGCCGCCCATGATGACGGATTTGCCCGCGCCCGTTTCACCCGTGATGCCGAGAAAGCCCGCGGCGGGTTCCCAGAGAAGTTCATCCACGAGGGCGAGGTTGCGAATCTTGAGGAGGGTCAGCATGGTTTGGCTTGCGTTACGGCGTCATTATGGCATAATGGGCGGCGAGCTTCAATCCCTAGTTTGGTATGCAGATACTTTTCCTCGGCACCGGTACATCCACAGGCGTTCCCCAAATCGGCTGCGACTGCCCCGTCTGCACGCAGGCGAAGGAGCCGGGCTCGCGCAACCACCGTTGGCGCTCTTCCATTCTGGTGCGCACGGCGACCACAACGCTGCTTGTGGATTCCTGCCCCGACCTGCACCAACAGGCCCTGGAGCACGACCTGCGGGAGATTGACGCCATCCTCTACACCCACGAACACCTTGACCACGTGGCCGGATTCGATGAGCTCCGCGCCTTCTGCTGGCACCGCGACACGCGCTTGCCGCTGTATGCGGGCACGGGCACGATGCGGCAGCTCAAGCGCATGTATGCCTGGGCCTTCTCGGAGGAAAATACGTGGAAGGGCTACATCCAACCCGCCGCCCATGACCACGGAGGTAAACCTTTTGTCATCGGCGATATCGAGGTGACGCCCGTGCTTGTGCAACACGGCTTCGTGGAGACCTACGGCTACGTCTTCCGTCACGGCAGCAGGAGTTTCGGCTATGTGCCGGACATCAAAGAGCTGCCCGAAGCCTCCGCGCCGAAGCTGATGCACTTGGACGCCCTGGCCATGGACGGCCTCTGCTATCCGCAGCACCGCACCCACCTGACTGTCGATGAAAACATTGCGCTCATGCAGCGCCTCGCCCCTAAGATGGGCTACATCACCCACAGCGGGCACCGCTTGGATTACTACAAGCTCCGCCGGGAACTTCCCTCCTTCATGGCCCCCGCCTACGACGGCCTGACGCTGGAGCTCTGCTGAACCCACCCACCTTGACCCACTTCGCCGAACAAAAAAGGACACCCATTCGGGTGTCCTTTTTTGAGAGGCGGGAGTGGGATTTGAACCCACGAATGACGGTTTTGCAAACCGTTGCCTTAGGCCACTTGGCTATCCCGCCGCTGTCGCAAGCACTGTTGCGTGGTTGCGGGGTGAGTATACAGGGGCGTGGCGGGAGCGTCAAGTGATTTTTGCGTTTTTTTGCGTCAGAACGAAAAAAACGGCCCCTTCCCGCGGCGGGGAGGGGGCCGGATGCGGAAAGCGGACGCACTTTATGAGCGGCGGCGGCGCGAAAGCATCCCCGCGAGGGCAAGGAGGCTGAGGCTTGCCGTAGCGGGTTCCGGGGTGACGCCGCCCGAGAAGGCAATGTTGCCGATGGCGGCATAAGTGAACTCTTGTGCGGAGCCGAGGGCGTAGGGCGTGGTGACGCAGTGGTTCAGCTCAAAAGGCAATCCGGTGTTGTGCTCGGATACCCCGGCAAGGGTCAGCGTCAGGCTGTACGCCGTGTCGTCTATGAGCATGACCGGGGTGTCGAAGTCGATGACGCTGCGAGCGGCGGACATAATCGTCGCGGGAGAGGTGGTGAACTCGATGCCGTCCTTATAGATGCTGCCGGAGTTGCTGCGCAGGTGTTCATCCCGTTCGGCGATGGCGTTGACGGAGAGGGTGACGGGGGCGTTCGGGTCGCTTCTGCGGATAAGAGTGCCGTCTGCACGGCGCAGTTCGTAGTGAAAGCTCAGGTCATAGGGACTGCGTACGCCTTCGCCGTCGTAGGTGCTCACCGCACCGTCCACGGTGTTGAGATGCAGACGCAGCAGGGCCCAGTCCACCATCATGCGGTCCATGGCGAAGGCGGTGTGTCCGGAGGTGCTGTTCACCTGCGCCGTCCAGTTGAGGGTGTAGCGGAAGCTGCTCGCATCGCCCATGGAGCAGGAGACGCTGGTGAGACTGCGGGCGTCGCCGTAGGGCTCCGCTTCTTCCGGTGTGCGTTTGATGAAGAGCGGGTCGCTCATGGTGGCGGAGACGTCCGAGGCAGACAGGGCTCCCGTGGGGCTGACGATACTGTTGCGTATGGTTTTGGCGTCCGTGGCATTGTTGCTGATGATGAGGTTTTCCGCCATGGCCGGGAAGGCGAGCAGCGGCATCAGTCTGATGATGGTGTGGAATCTCATTGTGATAATCAGGGTTGGTTGAGTCCCTTTTTTATAAGCAGGGGGAGGCTTCCCGTCCACACCTTTTCGGGAACTGTTTCATCCCTGTTCCCGTCTGTTTTTCCGCTGTTCCAGCTGCGGCGCTTGATGGGCGTGCGCGGGGCCTTGTTGCGGGGGCGCGGAATTTGCCCGAGCCTGCGTTGCGCTCGCTGCGAATTTGCTCGCTTTGCGGGGCGGTGTGTGGTAGAATCGCACGCGTATGAGGTATGAGCACGTGGTGATAACAGGGGCGTCCTCGGGCTTCGGTGCAGCCTTTGCACGGAAGCTGGCGGGGTGCTGTGCGCATCTCATGCTCGTGGCGCGGCGAGCGGAGGTGCTCGCGGCGCTTGCGGAGGAGCTGACTGCGGCGCATGAGGGGCTGCGTGTGATGGTGCGCCCCTGCGATTTGTCGCAGGAAGCAGAGCGCACGGCGCTGGGCGCAGAGCTGGCGGAACTGCCGCAGGGCTCCCTGCTGCTGGTGAACAACGCGGGCTTGGGCGACTACGGCTCTTTCGGCACGAGCGCACCCGAGCGCAACCGCCTGCTGTTGCAGGTGAATGTGATGGCGGTGACGGAACTTGCCCGCGCCGTGGTGCCGCGGTTGGAGGAGCAGGGGGGTGCCGTCATCAATCTTGCGTCCTTGGCGGCAGATGTGTTTATCCCTGATTTCGCGCTGTATGCGGCGAGCAAGGCTTACATCGCCTCCTTCAGCGAGGCCCTGAGGCTGGAGCTGAAGGCATCGGGCGTTCCCGTGTTGGCGGTTTGCCCCGGTCCTGTGCATACGGGCTTCGGCGAGGTGGCACGCCGCACAGGCTGCTCCAACGGCTACTCTTCCTTCAAGAAATGGTTTTACACGCCCATTGACACTGTGGTGGACGGCTCCCTCAAGGCTCTGGAGCGCGGCAAGGCTCGTTTTTACCCCTCCAAACGCATCCGCTTCGTGGGCTTCATCGCCCGCAATGTTCCGCTGTGCCTGCTGCGCATCGTGATGGGGCGTCGCCCCCGCAAGGTCGTCCGTCTTGCTGCATCTGAACCCTCCCCCTCTGCATGAATCGCCGCCGTTCCCGCTTTTCGTTCTTCACTTGGTTCCGCGTTTGCCTGTTGGGCATTGCTGCAGGTGCCGCAGGCTCTCTGTACACGCCGTACCCCGCGCAACTCGTGCGTGCGCTGCGGGAGAATCCTGCGCCCAAGACCATCGTGAAGCACATCGTGAAAGAGGTGCCCGGTGAGGCACCGCCCGCCCCGGAGCCTGAGGTGAAGGTGGTGCAGGCATGGCACCCCGAGAATGCTTTTGCGATGCCCGCCATTCAGCTGCCGCCGTTCCCGCCCGCGCTGCCCGAGAAGGTGGAGCCGGGGCGTTTCGAGCACATCAACACCATCGCCCCGGGCTTCAATATGCACAGTTCGGTGCTCTTTGCCCCCGGCACAACCGCCTTCGCCGACCGCAAAAAGAAGGATGCCTACATGCTGAAACTTTCCATGCAGCTCTATCTGCCCCACGCGGCGGACGGCAAGGAGCTGCTGCAGGCCAACCCCAAGCTGCCGCAGGTGCTGGCAAACTATGAGGGACTGATGACGAACGCTAAGGTTTCCCCGTGGTTCCGCTCCTTGTACCTGCACAAGCAGAACCGCCTCCGCAAGACGGCGGCGACGCTCGACCGCCTGCTCGACCGCCACAATTTTTACGATACGGACACCATCCTCCAGATGAGCGCACCCAAGACGGGGCGCAAGGTGCTTTGGGTGCAGGCGGACATGGATGTGGTGTCCGACGGCTCGGACGGCGATCGCCTGCCGACCATGCCCGACAAGGTGCTCAAGAGCGATTACTACCAGCCGACCACCTCCTACCGATGGAAAAAGACGGGCACCACGCCGAACCCCCTGCTGAAGGTCTGGGAGAATCGTCTGGACCGCTTGCAGAAGGATAAATCTGCCTCCAAGGAAGCCATCGCCGATGCAAAAGCGACGGTGTATGACCTCCGAAATTGCAGCTTCCTGTTGGCGGAGTATGACCCCTTCATCGTGATTCCGCTCACCTTCAAGGAGGGCAAAGATGACAGCTACCGCCCGCAGCCCGGGGACTACGCCGCCGTGATTGTGGAAGACCGTGTGTTCCCCGCCATCGTGGGCGACTTCGGCCCCAATTACAAGACGGGGGAGGCCTCTCTGCGTCTTGCTAAGCTGGTGAATCCCAAGGCGACATCGCTTGCCCGCCCTGTGTCCGATTTGAATGTCTCCTACCTGATTTTCCCGAATACGAAGGAACCCGTCAACACAGCCCCCGATTACGCTCGTCTGAACGCCCGTTGTCGTGAGCTGCTGGATGACATCGGCGGTCTCGGGGCGGCGGCAAAGTATCAGACCATCGACGACCTGCTGGCTCCCAAGCCCGCAGAATCCGCCCCGGCCAAATAAGCCTTCCGTGTCTATGAAGCGCGTTCTCTTTTCCCTGCTGTCTTTTGCCTTGGCCGCTTCCCCGCTGTTTGCCGCTGCGGAAAAAGCGCCCAACATCATTCTCATCCTCGTGGACGACATGGGCTGGGGGGATTTTTCACCCAACATGAAGGGGCAGCCCGGTGCTGACGGACCTACGATTCAGACCCCCAAGCTGGCGCAGATGGCGAGCCTCGGTGTGCAGCTGCGGCAGCACTACACCGCCGCTCCCGTGTGTGCGCCCGCACGTGCGTCTCTGTTCAGCGGCGTGCATCAGGGCCATGCGGAGGTGATTCGCAACAACAGCTTCGATGCCGCTTTGGAAAACTCCCACACGCTCGCGAGTGTGCTGAAAGAAGCGGGGTATGCCACCGCGCTCATCGGCAAGTGGGGCATCGGCGGCGGCAAGGAGCAGGGCGGCACACCGACGACTTCCGCCGCGTGGCCGACCAAGCGCGGGTTCGACTACTTCTTCGGCTACCACAACCACATCGCGGGGCACCGCCACTATCCCAAAGAGGAATCCGCCATCGACCCCGACACGCATTGCAACGCCGTGTGGGATAATGACACCGTCATCACGGAGCAGCTGGACACCTGCTATTCGACGGATCTCTTCACCGCACGCGCCAAGAAGTGGGTCGTCGAGACGCACGCGGCGGCCCCCGACAAACCCTTCTTCCTGGCACTCACGCTCATTGCGCCGCACGCCCGCCTGGCCGTGCCCTCCGTGCCGTACCCCGCGGGCGGCGGGCTGAAGGGCGGCGTGCAGTGGCTCGGCACCCCCGGGCACATGATTAACACCGCCGAGGGCAAGTGGGATACCTATCTCTCTCCTTACGCCGACCGCGCGGCGTGGCAGGGCTACGCTGAGAAACGCTTCGGCACGGGCGCGGAAGCCGCTCTGGAGGCCGCCCAACGTCACGCGACGATGATAACCCGCGTGGATGATGCCGTGGGCGACCTGATGCAGCTGCTCCGCGAGCTCGGGATTGACGACAACACCTTCGTTGTCTTTACCAGCGACAACGGCCCCCACAATGAGCCCGGAGCCGTGGGGGCGCAGGAGGGGCACCCCGCGCCGCGGCAGAACCCCGCCTTCTTCCGCAGCTACGGCATCTTCGACGGCATCAAGCGCGATGTGCTGGAGGGCGGTCTGCGCGTGCCCTGCATCGTGTACGCACCCAAGCTCATTCAGCGCGGCGTGGTGAACACCGCGGACGCCTCCCAGTTCCAGGACTGGATGGCCACCTTCGCGGACCTTGCGGGCGTCCCCAAGCCCATGCGTTGCGACGGCGTGTCGCTGCTGCCCCTGTTGCGCGGTGAGAAGCCGAACGAGGGCGTGGTGTATGCCGAGTATGCCTTCGGCGGCAACACGCCGCCGTATCCCGACTTTACCCCCGGCCGCGGGAGCCACCCGCGCGGGGAGCAGCAGGTCATCTTCTTCCGCGATGCCGAGAGCGGCAAGCTGCTCAAAGCCGAGCGCACGAACATGCAGACGGGTGAGGAGGATTTTGAGATTTACGATGTGCAGGCCGATACGCACGAGGCGCACAACCTCGCCGCGCAGTATGCCGACAAACAGCCCGAACTCCGCGCCGCCGCCGCCTACAACCGCCGCGCCTACGATTACTACCGCGACCCCGCCATCGGAAAACGCGGCAATCCCTGCGGCGGCTTCCGGCCCTATGACGCGCAGCTCGTGCCCGCCAATGCACCCGCCGCGGTGCAGGGGGGCTGGCAGATGCGCCGCGTGGCGGGGGGCGCGCCGTGGGTGCCTGATTTTGACACCTTGCCGAATGCAGCGGCTGCCGAGGTGACAGGCGTCGAAAACCCCTTCGCCATCGAACTGCCCGCCGGCACTGTGACGGAATTCCGCGGTTTCATCGAGGTGCCTTGCGACGGCGTATGGCACTTCCGGCTGACCGCCGATGGCGGCGTCGGCACGCGTGCCTACATGAAGATGCACAACTTCCAACTCATCGATGCGGATGTGAACTACACCCCCGGCACCGCCGCCGATTGCTCCGCCGCTGCCAACGCGGAGGAAGCTCTGCCCGACAAGACCGGCAAGAAAGGCGTCCCCCTTCGCGCCGGGATGCATGAGATCACCCTCACGGTGGTGCAGGGCGTGTCGTCCCCCGGTAAACTTCGCCTCGAATGGCAGAAAGAGGGTGAACCTCGCACGGATGTTCCTGCCGAGCAGTTGAAGAGGTAAAACAAGGCTGCCCGACAAATCTTCATTTGTCGGGCTACAGCTATTTATTCGGCATATCCTCTCAGCGGGGATTGTTGGGGCGCTTCGCGACGGAGGTAGCGCCAGAAGTCGATGTGCGGGCTGTCGGCTTCGGCAGAGAGGCGTTCCTCTGTCATGCGGAAGGGAAAAATGTGCACGGGGACGGGGCGGTCGGGAGCGGTGCGCAGGGCTTCCGCGACCAGCGTGTAGATTTCCTCAATCGCGGGGTTGCCCATGGCCAGGCAGCCGATGGAGCAGTCTTCGCCGTGAATCATAATCAGGCTGCCCGTGCGTCCCTGTGCCGTGTCGTAGGCGTTGGGGTAGCCGATGTTGAAGGAGAGGTGATAGCTGCTGCAGGGATTCATGCTGCGCGGGGTCACGGCATAAAAGCCCTCGGGTACCTGTTCGTCTCCCTCGGCGGTTTTGGGACCGATTGTACCGCTTTGCCCCAAAATGGGGTAGGTGCGGTGCAACTGCCACTTGCCGCCTTGTTGCACCCATAGTTCCAACACGCCTTCCTCTTTGAACGCGCGGAGGTAGACAGGGCAGCCGAACAGTTTTTTCAGGCGGGGTGCCACACGTTGCTTTGCTGCTTCGCTGCGGTCATTTTCCGCCATGCCGAAGGCGGTTCGGGTGTAGGAGGCGGCACCTTTTGCCATGGGGGGAAGGAGAGGGAATAGCAGAAGTGCTGCTGCCGACAGAAGCGGAAGGAAGAGAAGCTTTTTTCCGCCATGAAGGAAATGTTGTGCGGTCCGGCCGTTTCCGGTCTTTACTTCGTTTCGCGCACGCGGGAGCGGGGGGAGAGCACGATGGGGATGCCGTCGCCGCCGTTGATGCGGGAGCGGATGGCGTTGCGCAGGTACTGCGCGTAGCTGTCCGCCAGCAGTCGCTTGTCGTTGACGAAGAGCACGTATGTCGGCACGGGGATGGTCGTGTACTTCTCGTTGAGGGCGGTGGTGGCGTAGAAGAGTTTTAATCTCTTGTGCAGCGTGCGGCTCTGGCCGGGGGGATTCATCTCCATAGCGCGTTGGAGCAGGCGGTTCAGCTCGCCTGTGCCCGGCATGTTGCGGGCTCCCGCCTGCACGCGCTCGATGGCCTTGAAGATGTGCGTGAGCCCCGCGCTCTGCGCGGCCGATACGATGGCAATGGGCGCGTAGTCCAGGAAGAAGAGGTTCTCCTTCACATGCTCCTTGATGGCTTCCTTGCGGGCGGAAGTAGGAGCGTCGGGGCAGTAAAGGTCGAACTTGTTGATGACGATGATGCAGGGCTTACATTCCTTGGCAATGATGGAGCCGATGCGGCGATCCTGCTGCGTGACGCCTGCCGACATGTCGATGACGAGCAGGCAGATGTCCGCGCGGCGGATGGCCTTCTCGGAACGCATGGCGGAGAAGACCTCCACGGAGGTATCGCGCTTGGAGCGGGGGCGCATACCCGCCGTGTCGATGAGCACAAAGCCCTTGTCGCCGCGGGTGTAGGGGATGTCGATGGCGTCGCGCGTGGTGCCCGCGACATCGGAGACGATGGTGCGGCGGTCGTTGAGAATGGCGTTGATGAGGGAGGATTTACCTGCATTCGGGCGGCCCACGATGGCTACCTTGATGGGGGCATCGGCGGTGACTTCCTCTTGCTCCGCCTCCTCTTCGGGCGTGGCATCGGGCGCGACCTCCGCCTCCGTGGGCGTGGCGCCGAGGGCTTTCAGCGCGGCGTTGAGCTTGGCGGCGAGCTGCTGGAACCCGCGGCCGTGGGCGGCGCTGGTGAACACGTAGTCCGTGAAGCCCAGTTCGGTGAACTCACCGAGGTTGAGCTCCTGCTTCTCGCTGTCGGCCTTGTTGAGCACCAGCAGCACGGGCACGGGGCTCTTGTGCAGCTGGGCGGCGATGGCGCGGTCGATGGGCGTGAGGTGGTCGCGGCAGTCGCAGACGAACATGATGTAGTCAGCGGCGTTGAGGGCGATGTCGGCCTCCCGCGCCACGGCGGTGGCGAAACCATCATCCAGCGTGGAGCCGATGCCGCCCGTATCCACCACGAGGGCAGAGTAGTCCGTGATGCGGACGGGGGCGCAGAGTCGGTCGCGGGTGACGCCGGGCTGGTCATGCACGATGGCGATGCGGCGCCCCACCATGCGGTTGAAGATGGCGGATTTGCCCACGTTGGGGCGGCCTACGATGGCGATGGTCGGTGTGGACATGATGCAGTATCGGGTTGTTGTTTGCGGGGGCGCGGCGCCTGTCAGTCGGTCGCTGCGCGGCGAGAAAAGAAAGAAATATCCTCAGAAGGGGCGGTCGGAGGTGTGGTGAATGTTTTGGTCGCTGCTCTTGGGCTTCACATAGGGCGCAACACCCACGGGGGTGACACCTTTGCCTGTGCTGATGAGGTCCACAGTGCCGCCCACGCGCTTGTAGAGCTGCTGGTGGGAGCGCTCGCCCTTCGTGTTCATAACGGCGTAGGTGTAGAAGTCCGGCGTGGACTGGCAGAGGATGTGAAGGTTCTGCGCGGCATCCAGCATGATGCGCGGCTGCATGAAGTTGAGGTAGCGACCGAGGAAGCACGCGCCCTGCACGCGCTTGGTGTCGGCATCCGTCACTTGGCCGAAGAGGTTGTCGTGCCCGTCGATGCTGGCGAGCCGCACGCTCATCTCCAGATTTTTGCCGCCCGCGCGAACCGTGAAGGCGCGCACTTTGCCGCCGCTCGCCAGGGCAAAAAGGGCGCGGTTGGAGGAGCAGGTCGTCACGCCGTCGGGCATGCGGATGGTCGCCACGGCACCATAGGAGCCGGAGAAGTCGAGGCGGTAGAAGCTCTTCAAATCCACTTGGAAGGAACGCGTGGAACCCGGGGTGATGGTGAGGTCGGGGAAACGCGGGCTGGCGAAGGCCGAGACGGGTGCGGCTTCCCCGCGCTTGCTGACGGAGAAGTTCAGCCACGGGCGCTGCGGGCGGTTGGAAAGCGCGATGGTGCTGTCCGTGCGGTTGATGATGGTGAGCTTAAGCGCGACGTGCTCCCCGAGGATGTAGTCGTGGCGCACGGGTTCAAGCCGCAGTTCCATCTGCGCAAAAGCACTGCCGAGCAGGCAGCAGAGGACGAGAAGCAGGGTGAGAATCTGTTTCATGGGAAAGGGTGATAACGCAGAAATTATAGCATATGCGAATTCTATTTGAAAGTGCAAAGTACAATGAGCAATGGACAAATCACGAATCATGGCGCAGCAAAGCCGCGCGGGATTGAAGAGGCAATGCGATAGCACCATTCGGCAAATGAGGATTTGTAGGGATGTACGATTTACGATGTACGATGTACGAAGTCAAATTGAGGCGCGGCTTTGCCGCGCGGGGAAGAAGGACCAAGGACGCAAAGCGCGTATGAAAAGTCTGCTATTGATGAACGCTTTGCGTCCTTCTTCCCTTCATCCGGCGAGCGTAGCGAGCGGAACTCAAACTTCGTACTTCGTACATCGTACATCGTACATTCAATTCGACAAACTCTCATTTGCCGAATTGCGCTATGGAATGGCAACGTTTGCAAATTGTAATTTCTCTTGCGTTTACGGCGCGATGGGCGTGAGCAAACGGAATCCCAGCGTCTCTGCGGCATACTCGCGGTCGGGCAGGGGCAGGGGGGCGAAGGGGGCGGTGTGACGGATGGCGAGCGGGGCGTTTTCGGGGATGAGCCCTTGGCCATGACCGCTCATGAAGGAGTCGCAGGTCCATTCATCCGCGCTGCTGCCGCCGAGCTGTGCCAGAGCCGTTTGCAGGGCGGGGGCGGTGGGCAGGGCAGCGTGGCGGAAGCGGGCGTAGGCGAGCGCCTGCCGGTAGGTGACACCCGTGACGGGTTTTTCGGGCTTGGATTTTTGCTGCGCCTCCCAGTTGAGGGGGGTAAGGGTGGTGGTCGAGGGAGCACCGCTCAGGCAGCGGGCTTTTTCCTCCTCATCGGCCTTACTCCACTCGCGGAGGAAGGCGGCGTAGTCCGCGATGCTGACGGGCTGTGCCGCCACGATGGCGAGGGAATCATCCGCCATGCGGCAGGTGACGCCCTCCGCATGCACGGCGGGCAGGGGGACTGTCTTCGTGCTGCGGAAGAAGAAACCGGTCGAACCGATGGCTGCGATAAGGGTGAGCCCGAGCACACCGCAGACGGCGGCGGTGATGATGTTCTTCACGCGGCGGCGACGGCGGCGTTGCAGCCCCGCCTCGCTGGGCTGCTCCTCCTGCTTCTGCTCGACATCGCCGAGCTGGCTGCGCAGGGTTTCCGCCGTTTCGCGGATTTGCGCCCACGTGAGCATCTGCCCTTCGTAGCCTTCCCTCAGCCAATGCAGGATGGTGGCGAAGCGCGTGGCACCGGGCACGCCCGTATCGGGCACCAGCGGGTCCAGCATGGCTGCGAGCGTGCGCATGAGGACCATGTCGTTGACGCGCTCATCTGCCTTGCCGATGACGGGGGAGAGGAAGCAGGGCTTGCCCTGTTCGTTGAGAATGACGCTGTCGGCGGTCAGGGGCAGGGTGGCGTGTCCTGCGGCGGCGCAGCGTTCATAGAGCTCCGCGGCGGCGGCGATGATGCGTGCGGCGGCGGGCACGGAGAGCGTTTCGCCCTCGGCCATGGCGTTGAGGGCCTTGCCCGCGGGCAGCTCCTGTGTGAGGAACCAGAGCCCATCCGCGCAGAGGGTTTCATACACCTGCCCGACGTGGGGCAAATCCGCCGCGCTCACGCGGGCTCTCGCGGTGAGGAGGAAGGCGGCCTGTTGCTCGGGCGCGGCCCCGCGGTGCAGCACCTCCAGCGCCACCTCGCGGTCCACGCTGCCCTGTTTGGCGGCGTACACATCGCTCCCCTCGCGCACGGCGAGCAGGCGCGTGAGCGTGTAGGCACCGAGCGGGTGCGGCAGGTCGGGGAAGAGCGGGGTCATTCGGCGGCGGGGTTGGCGAGGTCGTTCAGGAAATCGGAGACAGGCTGCGCTTCTTCGTAGCTGTTGGGGTCGAGCCCGTCATCGGGCAGCAGGCTGCTGCGCACGGAGTTGCGGCGGCGGCTGTTGAGACGCTGCTCCTGCAGGATGAGGGCGGAGGGCGAGCTGATGCAGTCCAGAGGCTCGCCCTTGTAATAGAGCTTGGCGGTGAAGCCGTAGTATTTCAGGTCGCCGTAGGCATCCAGCTCCTCCTGCGTGAGGGCAGGCACGGCGTAGGTGACAAGCAGATTTTCCTCCCACTCGCGCCAGTCGGGCTTCTCGTTCTCCCAGCTCAGCTTGGGCGTGGCGAGGCGGGAGAACTCAATCTTGCGCCCGTTCACGAGGTCGAAGAACTGGATGGTGATGTAGATGTCGTCGGGGCGCACCTCCTCGCCGGGGGCGAGCATGACGGGCAGCAGGATATCCACGCTCTCGCCGCGGTCGGGGTCGTAGGTGTGGTTGACGTGGTGCGGGCCGAAGGAGAGCTTGCCGCGCATGGCGGAGGGCTGCTCGAAGCCGAAGGTCAGGCGGCGGGAGGCGCGGTTGAAGTAGATGCCCGCCGCATCACGCATTTGGAACACGCGGGTGTAGAAGACGCGTGCTTTCTCGGGGTTGAGCAGCTTGTCGTAGGCGAGCCCGTAGTAGTAGAGCAGGGCGGGGTGCTCGGGGGAGATGGTGCGGGCTTCCTCCAAGCTGAGCACACAGAGACGCATGTCGCCCGCCGTCAAGGCGGTGACAGCCTTGCGGATGAGCAGGTCGAGCTCATCGCGGTCGTCCTGGCTGAGCTGTGCGGTGGCGGCGGTCCCGGCCGCTTCCGCGGCGGCGGTGTCGGCGGGGGTGTCTTTGCCATCCTCACCATCCTCCCCCTCGGGGGTATCCGTCAGGTCGAGCCCTCCCTCCTGCGCCAGAATCGTCTCCACATCGCGGGGGCGCAGGGGCGGCGGCGCATCGGGGCTGTTTTCCGTGTCGGCGGGGGCGGCGGTTGCGCTGCTGTCTGCGGCGGCGATGCCCGCGGCCCCATCGTTGAGATGTTCGTTGCCCAGCTCGCGGGCTTCAATCACGGCGAGCATCGCGCGGGAGGCCTCCAGCGACTTCTCGTAGGACATTTCCAATCGGCGGGAGAGCCCTACGCCGAGGGTGGTCAGCTCCGCCGAGATGATGAGGAAAAGAGCCGTCACCACGAAGCGGCGGCCGAGGAACAGCGCCACGGCTCCGCGACCGAGCGCACGCACGGCTGCTCGGAAGTCGGTTGCCGTGCGGCGGCGCGGCTCACTTTTCTTCGTTTGCGGCATATTCGATAATCTCGCCCTTGTACTGCGCGAGCAGAGCCTGCATGAACTGTTCGGCCGGCTCGCCTTTTTCCGGGGAGAATCCGCCGTAAGTCATGCCGTCCATGCGGATTTTGCGCCCTTTGACGCTGGCGTAGGCCACGCCCTTGAATCCCTTGCCCCATTGGCGCAGGTCGAGACGGGAGATGTCCGCAATAGTAAAAGTTTCGCCCGCAGCGTTGACCACGTCCTCGTGCAGGGACATCACGCGGCGGGAGGTGCGGACCATGAGGAAGGCGAGCGTGGCGGAGATAAGCATGCAGACACCGCCCGCTATCCATTGTTCGCGGATGGCGCCCTTGTCGTGCCCGTGCTCTCCGGGTTTGATGGGGAAATGTTTTCTCTCGGTGTAGGCCTGCCAGCAATCCATCCAGCCCTTCTTCATGGCATTGAAATCGGCTGCTTCGTTCGGGCAGACTGCCGCACCTTCACAATCGGCGGGCAGAGGCAGGGCAACGGGTTTCTCGCCGCCTGTGACAAACACCCGTTCGCCGTCCTGCTGCTCCGTGGCCAGCAGGGGCTTTTCCGCCACTTGGTGCTGCCACTCCTCCTCGCTCATGCTGTCCACCTTGCCGCCGAGCTCGGCGAAGGCGTGGTAGCTGCAAAAGACTTCATTTTCCACGCGGTAGCCGATGGCTCCGTCATAAAAGAAGTACAGGCCGAACCCGAAGAAGGCGGCCAACACAATGGCGAAACGGACGAAGGTGTCCGCCGTGGGCTTGCAGATGATGGGGCTGTCTGCCATATGTGCGCGTAGAATAGCATAAACAAGCGCCCTTGAACAGCAAAAAGAACGTTCAAGGGCGCGTGGTGTGCGGCATGTGGTGCCTTTTAGTTGCCGAAGAAGCTCTTCAGCGCACTGCCTGCGGCGCGGACGGCGTCGTTGGCGCCGTTGGCCACGGGCTCGGTGGTGCTCACCAGTCGCACGGTGGGTTTGCTGTCGCCCGAGGGCATGGTGACGGCAAAGACTGTGGTCTGCGGCTTGTTGATGAGGCTGCCGTGCCACTGTACGGAGATTTCGTATATCGTTCCCATGAGGTTGGCGCCCGTCCAGCCGATGGCGGGTCCGTTGTCCTTCGTCATCACGTCGACTTTGGTGACGCTCATGGTGTCCACCACAGGCTTGCCCATGACAGGCAGCAGGGAGTGGGTGTTGATGGTGAGCTGCTCCATCTGGTCGCGGGCACCGTTGCAGTTGTGCTCCAGCACATAGTCCGCAGCGGGGCGCATGGCCATCTTGTAAATTTCCGTGCTGAGATTTTGGCCGAACATCGCCGTGCCGACAAAGGGCAGGGCGCCGATAAGCAGGTAAAGCGGCTTCTTCATGCGGTTATTATAGCGGGGGTGTCAAGCCTCTTCCGTGCGGAAGAAACGGCGCGTGGTGACAAAGAGGAAGAGCAGCCCGATCACGACCGCAAGCCCGCCGTATATCAGGAATGTGGAGACGGAGGCGGGGTCGCTCACGAGGGTGGTGAGGTAGATGACGAGGAAATTGCCCATGGTGCTGGTGAGAAACCAGAAGCTGGAGACAAGGCTCTTCATATTCTTGCCGGCGGCGGTGTAGGCGTACTCGAGGCCCGTGGTGCTCACGAGGATTTCCGAAATCGTGAGCATGAGGTAGGGCACGCCCTGCCACATGATGGAAAGCTGCGCACCCTCATCGAGGAACTGTTGCAGCAGCGCCACCACGCCGTAGGAGAGCCCCGCCAGCACGATGCCGATGCCCATGCGCTTGAGCGGCTTGCTCCATCGGCCGACATAGGGGTACACGAGCAGGGTCATAACGGGCACGAAAATCATGACGAGCAGGGGATTGAAGCTCTGCATCTCCTCCGCGCCGAAGGAGAAGGTGCACCACGAGGTGTCGAGGCTGATGGGCTGCATCTTGGCCCCTTGCAGCACCCAGCTCGTCATGGTTTGGTCAAAGAGGCTCCAGAAGGGGATGATCATCGCAAAGACGATGAGCACGCGCAGGAGATTGTGTGCGCCGCGGCGTTCTTCCTCGCTGTGGCGGGCGGCGCAGGTGGCAGTGTCATCGAAGATCATGCTGCCCATGAGCCCGAAGAATCCGCCCGCGCGGGTGGCGGCGGCGAGCTTCAGCGCGGCAAGGAGCAGGGCGGCGATGTAGAGCAGCAGGGCGGCCAGGCCGCAGAGGGAAGCCGCGACCTCCCCCGCGCCCGACAGGGTGGCCAGCGCGATGGCACCGCTCTGCGTCTGCCGGCCGAGCAGCAACACGGGCGGGGCGATGACAATGAACGCGAAGATGCCGATGGCGGTGTTGACGGCCTGTCCGACGGCTTCCGCGCCGAAGCGTTCAACGGCGGTGCTGCGCCCGCGGAAGAGGCGGGTGAGCAGGGCGGGCAGGAAGCGCGGCTGAGAGGGCTCGCGGTGGCGGTACTGCTTGCGCCCGCACCAGAACACGAGGGTGGCAATGCCCATGAAAATGCCGGGGATGCCGAAAGCCCAGCTGTAGCCCCAGTTCTGGCGCACCCACGGGATGACGAGGAAGGAGAAGAACGAGCCGAGGTTGATGGACCAGTAGAACGCGGCATACACGCGCGTCATGATGCTGCCGTCCTTTTCTCCCTCCACTTGGTCGCCCACGAAGGCGGAGACGCAGGGCTTGATGCCGCCCGCCCCCAGCGCGATGATGAAGAGACCGACGAAGAGGATGGCCTGCCGCGCTTCCACGGTGTTCACCAAGTCCGCCGTGGCGAGCACAGCGTGGCCGAGACAGTAGAAGAGGGAGATGTACAGGATGGTCTTGTAGCGGCCGAGAAAGCGGTCGGCAATCCACGCGCCGAGCAGGGGCAGGATATAGATGCCCGCGCTGAAGAGGTGCGCCACCTCCATGGCTTGGCTCTCGCTCATGCAGAGCATGTTGCACATGTAGAGCGTGAGGATGCTGCGCATGCCGTAGAAACTGAAACGTTCGCAGGCTTCGTTGCCGACGATGTATTTGGTCTGGGAGGGGAAGGATGCCATGGGAAAATGTTGTCGGAATGAAAAGAACGGCCTGACAGGGGCGTCAGACCGTTCGGAAGTTTTTTCGTGCGTTGCAAGCTCGCGGTCTGCGCGGCTTATTTCTTGGCGCGGGCGTGCTCGGAGAGGTTGATGTGGTAGCGCGTATAGGCGTTGTGGATCCAGTCCAGCAGGACGGAGGTGCTGAGCTGCGCATTCTGAGAGGGAATCAGGCTGAACGCCTTGGCCATCTCGTACTCGGGGCTCTGCTCCACGATGCGACCCGTCACACCCGTGAAGCGGGCGCCGTCCGCGGTGATGACGACGGGCGCCATCTTGCCGCTCGCCACGCTGATGAGCGCCTGCGGCTCCAGATGCTCGGGCAGCTTCTCTTCCGTCAGCCCCACGGCGACGGGGCCGAAGCTCTCCTTCGCGGCACCCGCTTCCTCGGCGAGGGCAAAGGCGGCATCGAGGTTTTCCGCGGCTTCCATGCGGGAGAAGAGTTCCTTGGCGGCAATGTCGAGGGCGTTGTCGGTGCGCTCTTTCTTCAGGTCGGCGAGGGCGGCCTCACGCGCCTGTTCAAAGGGTAGCTCGGCTGCGGGCTCGACGGCTTCCACGCGGATGAAGAGCAGTTTGCCGCCCGCGGTGGGGAAGTAGCCGCGCACCTGCGTGATGGAGGCGATGTCGTCCGTGCGCCCCTCGGCGGCGGCCTTTTCGTAGTCCGCCACGGCGGGGGCACTCTCTACCTCGTTGAAGGCGATTTCCGCCAAGGTGGCGGTCTTGCCGTTGTGCTCCACCTGTTGCTGCAGGGCGGCATCGGCGTCGGCAAAGGTGCTCAGGGCGTAGGTCACATGGGACTTGCCTTCGGCGTTCAGGTAGGTGAAGGGTTCGTTTTCAGGATTCTCGGCGGCAGTGGCGAGCAGATTGTCAAAGCCCTTGCCGTTGGCGGCGGAGAGGTCCTGCATGAGCGCATCGGCAGCCACCATCAGGGATTCCGTGGAGGAACCCTCCCCGGGGGTCAGGGTGTAGACGGAGATGATGCGGCGTTCCTCGGTCTTGTAGCTGTCGGTGTGCTGCTCCCAATAGGCCTTGAGCTCTTCCTCCGTGGGGTCGGCGGGAGCCTGCACCTTGTCGGCGGGCAGCCAAGCAGTGATGCCGCTCACTTTCTGCGTGAGCATGTCCGCGAGGTCGGAGACGGCCTTGGTCTGGTACTTCACGCCGTCCGTCATCAGGCTGCTCACGCATTCCCAAATCATCATGTCGGCCACCACTTTGCGGAACGCACCTTCCTGCGCGTTGTTGCTCATGCCGTTGTGGAAGCCCGTGAGACGCTGGTACAGAGCCTGGTCGAATCCGCCGTCAGCCTTGCGGAACGCGGGCATGGCCTGAATGTAGGCGTCAATCTGCTCCTTGGAGGGGGCGATACCCAGCTTCGCGGATTCCGCATGCAGGATGGCGCGGTTCACGGCGATGTTGCACCATGCCTCGCCGGCGTAGCCGTAGCTCCAGCCTTGCATCACGCCGTTGAGGAAGCTCATAAACTCCTGCACTTCCGGGTGCTGGGAGAGGTAGGCGTTCATGGACGCCTGTTCGTCCTCGCTGATGATGTCGTCCTCGTTGGTGTCGAACTGCGTGCGGAGCTTGTTCGTGGTGGCGGAGTAGAGGGACTGCACATACTGCTGCCCGTTCTCGCCCAGCGCGACGGCTTCCTGATAATTGTAGCCCGTGCCGTTCACTTCCACGTAGTAGTCGCGGGAGAAGTAGCTGCCCTTGCCGCTGTAGTCCATCATCACGAGGCCGAGACCGACCACGCCGATGACGATGAGAACGAGGATGGAGTTCTTGCGGATGAATTCGAGAAAGGTCATGACGAGAATGTGTGAAAAATGACGTGTCGCCCGCTCTGCGGACAGGACAACGCGGCTATTCTACCGCAATCCCGCTGCGTTGCAAGCACGAAAACGCCCCGCGCGTGTCATGCCGTGCGCACACAGCGCGGCGAATTGGGGATGGGAAAACTTTAACCTTCCATAGCGCAATTCGACAAATCCTCATTTGTCGCGCCGTTAGAGAGGGTTAGCAGTACTGTGTCCTCTGCAAAAAAAGCATCCGCCTCATAAGAAGCGGATGCCGAAGAATGAAGCCGTAGCTTGTCGCTTTAGTGGCGACGACAAAGCCGCCGACGGCCCCCGAAGGGGCACCTGCGCAGCAGGTGGTAAGGCGGATTGGACAAGACTGCCGACGGCTGTAAGGCAGGTTAGCCTGTGGCAAAGCCACAGCCCCGCGTAGCGGGGTGAGCGCTCGTGAGGCGAGCGCGAAGCAATACCGCAGTGTTTGCCCCCGCAGGGGGTGAGTGCCCGTGGGGCGGGCACGAATCAAAGCCGCCGACGGCTGTAAGGCGGATTAGCCAACTGCGTAGCAGTTGCCCGAAGGGCAAAAGCCCCGTGGGGCGGGGCTTTTGGCAACGTGGGGCGCAGCCCCGAGGAGGAGGAGCCACGGCGCACGATATAAAAATGACCCCCGCCCTGTGAAGAGCGGAGGTCGAAGTGTTAAGCCTTAGTCTAATGTTTAGTGGCGACGACAAAGCCGCCGACGGCCCCCGAAGGGGCACCTGCGCAGCAGGTGGTAAGGCGGATTGGACAAACACGCAGTGTTTGCCCCCGCAGGGGGTGAGTGCCCGTGGGGCGGGCACGAATCAACGTGGGGCGCAGCCCCGAGGAGGAGGAGCCACGGCGCACGATATAAAAATGACCCCCGCCCTGTGAAGAGCGGAGGTCGAAGTGTTAAGCCTTAGTCTAATGTTTAGTGGCGACGACGACGAGCCGCCAGACCGGCGAGAGCCAGCAGGGACAGCGCGGCAGTCGCGGGCTCAGGGGTGACGGTGAGACGACCATTCGCGCCATTCAGCACGATTCCGTCTTTGACCGAGAAATCATTCAGGTCCAGACTGGTCGTAGGCATCACGAACTTATCGATAGCATCCGTGGGGCTACCATAGGAGTACTGCACCACCGTGCCTTGCGCTTTCGTGTAGGAAATGGTCAAGGTCAGAGAATTATTCCATGCTCTGGAGCCGGAGTTGTTTGCATCGGTCATTGTCCAAGAGCACAGCACTTGGTTCATGGCTTCTGTCAACGTGGTGGTGTCACCGTCTTTGTTGAGCGTGAAGGTGCTCTTCCAGTTGGAGGGCATATCGTTTTTGCCTTGAGTCGCCGTGCGCGTATTAATGCCGAAGTAGACATCGGCACCGCTATTCTGATTCACAAGATAGCGGTTGCCCTCCGTCGTGTTGGTCAGCTGCATGATATACGCATTAGCCCCACTGGCAGCGAGACCACCGGTAACATTCAGTGTCAGGGTGTAGTCGTTGCCGTACACATAGCCGATGTCAGAAAGGATTGTCTCCCAGTCTGTGTTGAAGTCGGAACCCGAGGCCGACGTGATGTCCGCCGTGCGGGTTACTGCCATAGCGATGCTGCTGAGGGCTAAAAGCGCAATGAGCGTTTTTTTCATGGTGTGATATAATGTATGTTCTTGTTAATAAATGCAGAGTGGCGGGAAATCCATGCACGTGATATGGCGTTTTCGCACAACCCTGCGAGGGAAGTATACAGCATTCTGAATGCTGTAGCAAGCCTTTTTTTTATAAAACATTGAAAAAAGTATTCGTTAGGCACTAATCGTTTTCAGGTTTCAAATACGATAGTGAAGAAAATGGCAAAATCCCGCGTCAGAGGCGGATTTGCGGGGTGCTGAATCTTTAGGCGAAGTATGGTATTGCAACAAGCACCCCGAACAGAGGACAAAAGTCGTACCCGAGGGACATGACACCATCTGTAGAACAGACAGCCGTCATGACAGGGGATGAGCAAACGAGCACAAATTGCTTTCTTATTCTGCTGTTTTCGTCTCACATTCAATGCATTGCGCCGGCTCTTTTGTATACAGCATTCAGAATGCTGTATACTTCCCTCGCAGGGTTGTGCGAAAACGCCATATCACGTGCATGGATTTCCCGCCACTCTGCATTTATTAACAAGAACATACATATACAACAACATTATGAAAAAGACTCTGATTGCCCTTGTGGCTCTCTCCGGCATGGCCATGGCTGCTGAAGATTCTTTCAGCACACTTGACCTCGATTACGTTGCCGGCAACGATTACACGCTGACGCTGACGCTCAATACGACAGACTACGCCGGTGCATCCAAACACATCCTCAAAACTGCTGATGGTGTGAATCTGTTCTGCCAGATAGGGCAATACGTCGGTGTGGAAAAAGACGGGAACGACACCCTGTCCTCTGTAGGCGGCGTCGACCACTACAATGAGTCTCCTATCACAGTCACAGCCGGAGAAAGTGAGTTTTGGTTCATCAATCTGGGAGGTAATCGACTGAACAGCCTGACGCTGTGTTTCGAGGCCACCATCGAGACAGACACCACAAAGATTTCCATCACGAAGCCCAGCGGCGACGGGGCGTTCACCACCCCCATCGTGCTGAATGTGGATAAGGCTATTGACCCCACCCAAATTCAGCTCAACGTTGGCCGCGTTTCGAGTTATGACGTTAGCTTCGTTTCCACCCCCGAGCCTGCGACCGCCACGCTTTCCCTGCTGGCTCTCGCCGGTCTGGCGGCTCGCCGCCGTCGCCACTAAAGCGACAAGCTACGGCTTCATTCTTCGGCATCCGCTTCTTATGAGGCGGATGCTTTTTTATATCAACAGCCGTGGCTCCTCCTAGGGGCTGCGCCCCGCAACGACGATTTGCCACCACCTCATTGGCACTTGCCCCATACGCTCCTCTCGGGCCCTCTCTGCTGACGGAGATTTTGCCGTGAATTGAAATGAGGAAAACATGCCTTTAGTATTAGTTGTTTCTATCTCACAGTCAATCTGTTGCGCAGGTTTTTGTGTATACAGCATTCAGAATGCTGTAGGCAGCTGATTCCGAAAAAAACATGATAAGTGATTTTTTCGTTTCAACATGCTTTGTTATGTGGTAGAATGTCGCGTCACAGCTCTTCTATATATGATGATGAAACCTTTATTTGCTGCTTTGTGTTTGGCCTCTGCTGCCTCTGCTTTCGGAGCGGATGGGGCAGATGCTGCGCGCGATGTCATCCGCCGTTTTGCGGGGGATAACGCCGCGGTGCAGCTGCAACTGACGAAGGACGGCGAGCGCGAGAGCTATGCCGCGACGGTGAAGGACGGCACGCTCTCCGTGACCGCCAACAGCCCCGTGGCACTCTGCCATGGTTACTATGCTGCCACTAAGGCGCAGCACAAGGGAATTTGCAGTTGGTCCGGCAACCGCTTTTCGGCAGAACCTTGGAATGACGCGGCGGCGGTGCAGGGGAGTACCCCCTTTGCGTACCGCTACTATTTCAACGTGGTGACCTACGGCTACACCATGCCCTATTGGGACTGGGCGCGCTGGGAGCAGGAAATCGACTACATGGCACTGCACGGCATCAATGCCCCGCTCGCGCTCGTGGCGCAGGAGGCTATCTCTGCCCGCGTGTTCAAAAAGCTCGGCCTCACGGATGAGGAAATCGCCGACTACTTTGTCGGTCCCGCCCACCTGCCGTGGATGCGCATGGGCAATATCAGCGGTATTGACGGCCCCATGCCCCGGGAGTGGCATGAGGACCAGATTGCCCTCCAACACAAGATTCTCAAGCGCATGCGCGAGCTGGGGATGAAGCCCATCTGCCCCGGCTTTGCGGGCTTTGTGCCGCAGGCGTTGACGCGCGTGTTCCCCGATACCGAGCTGGTGGAGACCAGCTGGTGCAGCGGCCGTTTCCACAACTGGATGATTATGCCGAACAATCCCCTCTTCGAGCGCATCGGCACCATGTTCATTCAGGAATGGGAGAAGGAGTTCGGCAAGAATGAGCACTACCTCATTGACAGCTTCAACGAGATGGAGGTGCCGTTCCCGCCGCACGGCTCGGCTGAGCGCTATGAGCTGTTGGCGGAGTACGGCGACAAGGTGTACTCCTCCATCCGCAACGCGAATCCCGATGCTATCTGGGTGATGCAGGGGTGGATGTTCGGCTTCCAACGCAACATCTGGGACCCCGCAACCTTGCAGGCTCTCTGCTCCAAGGTGCCCGATGACAAGATGCTGCTGCTCGACGAAGCGGTCGACTACAACAAGCATTGGTGGAAGAACGGCACGAACTGGGACTACCACAAGGGTTTCTACAACAAGCCCTGGATTTACAGCGTTATCCCCAACATGGGCGGCAAGTGCGGTCTGACAGGTGTGCTGGATTTCTACGCCAACGGCCACTTGGAGGCCCTGAACTCCCCGAACCGCGGACGCTTGGTGGGCCACGGCATGGCACCGGAAGGCATTGAGAACAATCAGGTGGTCTACGAGCTGATGGCCGATGCCGCGTGGTCGGAGAAGCACATCGACACCGCGCAGTGGCTGCGCGACTACACCGCCTGTCGCTACGGCAAGAGCTGTCCGCAGATGGATGCGTTCTGGCAGCACATGATGGCGTCCGTGTACGGCTCCTTCACCGACCACCCGCGCTACAACTGGCAGGTGGGCCCCGGCTCTCCCCGCAAGGGCAGCATCAACGCCAACGAGGAATTCTTCAAGGCGGTGGATGCCTTTGCCGCCGCTGCGCCCGAGTACCCGGACAACACGCTCTACCAATACGACATGATGGAGTTTGTCGCGGCCGCCCTCGGTGCGAAGGCGGAACTCCTCATCTGCGCGAGCGAACAGGCCCTGCGCGACGGCGATAACGATTTGGCGGAGCAATACGAGGCCCGCTTGGAGCAGGTGATGCTCGCCATGGACAAGCTGCTGGAGGGGCACCCCCTCTTCCGCATGCAGCGCTGGATTGACTTTGCCCGCCGACACGGCGACAGCCCCGCGCTGAAGGATTACTACGAGAAGAACGCGCGCCGTATCGTCACCATCTGGGGCCCGCCCGTGGATGACTACGCCGCCCGCATCTGGTCCGGCCTCATCCGCGACTACTACCTGCCGCGCCGCAAGATTCACGTCAACAACCGCCTGCACCCCGACAAGCAGCAGGACCGCGCCGCGTGGGAACGCGCCTGGGTGGAACAGGGGCACGGCCTTTCCGCCTGCGAGCCCTTCTCCGCGCCCGCGGAGGCCGCCTGCCGTCTGCTGAAGGAAACGGCGGACATCAACGACAGCCTGCTCCGCAAGCAGGGCGAGGGCAAGATTATCGGCGCGTGGAATCCCTCCGTTCTCTCCTGCACGGAGTGGAAGGACATCACCATCCCCTGCACACCCGGCGACATCAAGAGCAGCCGCGCCATCCGCCTGCGCTACACCCGCGGCAACCAGCAGCTGCTCATCAAGCGCGTGCGCGTGGAGATGGACGGCGCCATTGTCGCGGACATTCAGCACGACGGCATCGCGGGCAGCAAGCCGCAGAACAACATCTACGAGCACGGCATCCCCGCTGACACCACGGCGGGCAACAACAGCTGCAGCATCATCGTCACCATCCGCACGGAGAATAATACTTCCTCCTACGGCGACATCGAGCTTCTTCCCCGCAAGAAGGGGCAGAAGTGATTCTGCCGAAAAAAGTAAAAGAAAAACGGCCTGATGGTTCGCATCAGGCCGTTTTTTTTGCGAGGTGCCGGGGATATTCGTTTACATCACACTGCGCAGGGCCACCTCAAAGGCGCGGATGGTGCTGGCGGGGGAGGCTATACCCTTGCCCGCGATGCCGAAGGCGGTGCCGTGGTCGGGGCTGACGCGGAGGCGGGGCAGCCCGATGGTGGCGTTCACGGCGTTGTCAAAATCAAGAAGTTTCAGGGGAATGAGGGCCTGATCGTGGTAGGGAGCGAGGATGCCGTCAAATTGGCCTTCTGCCGCATCTCGGTACACACAGTCGGGAACGCAGGGACCCGAAATTTCCGCCCAAGGCAGGAGCTGCTGCAACTGCTCGGCAGCGGGAGCGATCACCGTTGATTCTTCGTCGCCGAAGGCGCCTGCTTCTCCATTGTGGGGATTGAGCCCGGCGAGGGCGAGGCGCGGGCGTTCGACGCCCGTGCGGCGCAGGAAGCGGCAGAGCAGGGCGCCGATGCGGACCAGCTCCTCCGTGCGGAGCAGTCGGGGTACATCTGCCAGCGCTACATGCGTGGTGGCAAGGGCGACAGTCAGGCGTCGGCCTGTCAGGCACATGGCGAAATCGGTGATGCCGAGGCGGTTTGCAAAAAACTCCGTCTGCCCGGGGAAGGGGAAGCCGACCTTGTGCAGGCCCTCCTTGTACACGGGGGCGGTGACGACGGCGTCAATCGTTCCTTCTTTCAGTGCGGCTGCCGCCATCTCCAAGTGCTCGAAGGCAGCCTGCGCCGTGGCGGTTGTAGGACAGCCCGGTTCGGCGGGTATCTCAGCCCCGATGAGGCGGTAGTCCGCATCATGCGGTAGGGCGGCCAGTGCTTTGCGGATGACCTCGGGGCCGATGCCGGCCTGCTCCCCCAGCGTGTAGCCGATGACGGGGCGTGTCAACGCGCTCATTCGTCCACCTCCTCGGCCGCATCATCATCGCGCAGTTGGTCGGTCGCGGCATGTTGGGCTTCCTCTGCTCGTTTCGGGGCCTGTTTTACCTCCGGCGGGCGGTAGGAGCGCGCTGTGTTGATATACTGGGCATTGGTGTCGCGCTGCTCAAAGCGCACCTCTCCGTTCACGGAGGTGTGGTACACCGCCGTGAGCACAAGGGCCACGATGACGGGGACGAGAAGCAGACTGCCCAGACAGGTTTTCATGCCCTCATTGTACCTTGCCCTCCCTCCCTTGGCAAGCGAGAAACTGCGTGCGGAGGCGCCTCCTCTCGTCATTTTGTCGTGCATCTCTTCTTTTCCACCTTGCCATGCGGGGCGGATTAGGGTAAAATATAGAAAACCACGGCAGCGAGCGTCTGTCGCTTCCTCTCTTCGCGTCATGAACCACGATACGGCATTTCTGGGTGCAAGCACGGTCTTCGGCAAATACTGGACGAAGCACCGCCATTTTGATTACCTGATTGACAAGGAAAATTTCAAATTGGTGTTCGGCCGCAGCTTCCGCATGATGGTGTTTCTGGACCCCGCCGTGGCCAACGGCCCCGCGCTGATTCGGCAGGATGTGGAGGGCGATACGAAGACAACGGATTACCTCATCCGCCGCCTGGGCGACATCAAGCCCGAGCTCACCATCTTTGTGACCACCTGCGACATGCTGGAGCCGAAGGCTGATGAGAACACCCCCGTGCTGCAGCACAGCGACGACCCCTATGTGCAGAACCGCATCAATCTGTACAAGGCGGTGAACCATACCTACGGCCGCGTGCTCAATGTGCATCTGCCCTCTATCGCCTACCCGAAGCAGGAGTTCAACCCGCTGCTGTATGCCCTCACGCACCCCGAGACAGTGAAGGGTAAGCTGCCTTTCGCCCCGCTGGAGTACCACCAGCTCTACCTGCCCGACCGCATTCTGATGGATGTGGAGCGCTGCATCCCGCTGGGTATCCCGAGCATCATCCCCGCCATGCCGCCGTTGACGACCACGGAGCTGGTGGAGGCCCTCGCGCCGCAGCTGAAAAAGAAACTCCGCGATCCTAAGGAGAGCGACCCCGTCGGCTCCCGCCGCAGCTCGGTTCACTCCTTCCAGTGGCTCGACCCGAAGGACGGCTACCTGCTCACCCGCGACGACGAGCTGGCCCTGCTGAAGTTCTACTTCGCGCCCGATGCGTTCTGAGAAACACGCCCCCTTTTCAGAAACAAGCCCGACTGCTTGCGGCGGTCGGGCTTCGTTGTTGTCGGAGAAATAGGCGGCGGTCAGCTTTCCGTGTACTCCACGCCGAGCAGGCAGATGTCGTCATCCTGCTTGGCGGAAGCGGTGAAGCGGTGCATGCAGGCCAGGGAGATATCCAGCATCTCGCGGATGTTGGCGGGGCTGCGCTGCTGCAGGAAATCCATGACGCGGGCGGCTCCCATCTCCTCGCCTTCGTCGTTGCGGGCTTCGGTGAGGCCGTCCGTGTAGAGCATGAGCTTCATGCCGGGCTCCAGCCGCACTTCGCTCTCGCGGAACATGGCGTTCTCCAACAGGCCGAGGGCGGGGGAACGCGGGATGGCGGGCAGGATGGGCTCGCCGCCCGCGGAGAGAACGATGGGGGCGGGGTGCCCGGCACCCGAGAGGGTCAGACGGCCCGTTGCGAGGTCGAGGTAGACGTAGCAGGCGGAGGCGAACATGGTGATGTTCGCCTGGCTGAAAATGCGGAAGAGCTGGCGGTTGAGCGAGGAGAGGAGCAGGGCGGGGGTGTCTGCCAGGTTCGCGACCTGCTCCATGAGCCCGCGCAGCATGGAGGCGATGAGCGCAGCCTTCACGCCGTGGCCCATCACGTCGCAGATAATCATGCCCACGCCCGAGTTGCCGATGGGGAACACCTCGTAGCAGTCGCCCGCCACGCCTGTGGAGGGCATGTAGACGTGGTGGAAGGCGGCGGTGCGCTTTTTGCCGTCGGGCGTGGTCCACACGCGGTCGGGGATGTTGCTGCGCTGGAGCGCCTGCTGAATCTCGCGGGCCAGGCCGATTTCCTTTTCCAAGGCGCGGTTCTGTTCCTCCAGTTTCTTGGCGAGGCGGCGGTAACGCTGCTGGGCTTCCACCAGCTCCGTGATGTCGGAGGTGATGCCCACGACGCCTTTCACGCTGCCGTCGGCGGCATACCACGGGAACTTGGAGACGCGGGACCATGTGTCGCGCCCGCCCTTCCACGTTTCGTGGTGTTGGCGGTTGGTGATGGGTTGCCCCGTGCGCATGATTTCCTGCTCCTCGTGCGCGGCGATGTCGCTCATCTCCGTGTCGAAGAAGTCCGAGTCGCGCCGCCCGATGAGGTCGGAGGGCGTGGGCACCGCCATCTTGCGGGCGGTGGCCTCGTTGGCAATCACGAAGCGGGATTCGCGGTTCTTGTAATAAATGTTGTCGGGCAGGCAGTTGAGCAGCGTGCGGAAGAGGTCGCGGTCTTCCATGGCGTGCAAATCCGCCATCTTGCGGCGCGTGATGTCCACCCACATGCCGACGAGGCGCAGGGGCTTGTGCTCGGCATCGCGCTCCACGAGGCCGTTGATGCGCGTCCACTTCCACCCGCGGGAACGCTGCTTGAGCAGGCGCACCTCCACGCGCAGGGGCTGGCTGCCGGGGCGGTCGAGGTAGTGCTGCACCGCGTTGATGAAGAAATTGCGGTCGGCGGGGTGGATACATTTGTCGACCTCCGTGAAGATGTTCGGCGCCCACTCCTTGTTGGAGAGCCCGAGCGTCTTCATGCACTGCTCGGTGTAGAAAATCTCCCCCGTGGCAAGGTCCCAGCAATAGACGCCTTCTTCCGCTGCGCGCAGGGCTTTGCGCACCATTTTCCATTGGAAAACGGAGGACACTCCCTGATGGTGGGAGAAGGGTGCAGGCGTATCGGACATTTGCCTATTTTTTTACACCTTTTTCGCGCGAGTTCAAGCATAAATTCGCCGTCTGCCGCGCGAATTTCCGTGAAAGGTCTGATGCTTTGCTTCTTGGGCGCCTCACATTTCCGCGCAGGGCGTCGTGTCACCCTCCGCCAGCTCGGAAAGGCGCACGCCCGAAAGGTAGCCGCGAATGACCTCGTCCAGCCCGCGCCAGACGGGCAGGGTGGCGCAGCGGGCGGCCAGCTCGCAGCCCTGCGGCACCTGCGAGAGGCAGGCCACGGGGGCCAAATCGCCCTCCGCGGCACAGAGAATGTCGTAGACGGTATACTCCTCTGCGGGGCGGGCGAGGCGGTAGCCGCCGGCCTTGCCGCGCGAGCTGACCACCATGCCTTCCCGCAGCAGCAGGGACATGATGCTCTCCATGTACTTGGGCGTGATGCGCTGGCGCTCCGCCACATCACGCAGCGAGACCGGGTCGCCCGCGGCGTGTTGTGCCAAATCGAGCATGATGCGCACGGCGTAGCGCCCCTTGGTGGAGATTCTCATCATAACGCCCTCATTGTAGGCGTTCCGAGTCTTTCTGTCAATTGATTTCCTTGTAAAAGAATAGGAATAGTAGGAAAAGAGGAAATCTTTTCTTCTGTACATGCACGCATTGTTTTGGTAGAATCATTTCATGGTACATTTCCGAAAAGCAATGGCGGTGGCGTTGGCGCTGGGCTCAGCGGTGGCGTTCGGCGGTGTGGAGGCGGTGCAGAATCTGCAGACTCCGGTGGCAGGTAAGACTGTCGCTTTCGGCTTCGGCGGGGAGAACAACGCCGAGTTCATGTTGGACGGCAAGCCTTTCCAAATCCGTTCGGGCGAGATGCATCCGCAGCGCATTCCCCGCGCCTACTGGCGAAATCGCATTCAGGCGGCCAAAGCTATGGGGCTCAACACCATTGCGTTCTATGTGTTTTGGAATGCCCTCGAACAGGAGAACGGCAGCTGGAACTTTGAGGGAATGAACGATATTGCCGCGTTCATCGATCTCTGCGCGGAGGAAAAGATGTGGGTGCTTTTCCGCCCCGGTCCCTTCACCTGCGGCGAGTGGGACATGGGCGGTTTGCCGACCTATCTCATCAAAGATGGCCCGGCTGAGCTGCGCAATACCCGCAATGCCGCCTATATGGAGGCGCAGGAACGCTATCTCAACAAAATGGCGGAGATTGCCATCCCTCGCTTGGCGGAGAAGGGGGGCAATATCCTCATGATCCAGCTGGAGAACGAGTACGGCAGCTACAACTCCGGCCATGATGAACCCGCCTACATGCAGTGGCTTAAGACGTATTGGGAGGGCAAGGGCGCCCGCACCTTCTATGTGTCGGAGGGCAGCTCCGCCCACCACCTGCGCTTCACACCCGAGGGCGTGGCCGTCGGCCTTGACCCTGCGGAACCCGGCACCAATTTGGAGCACGCCGTCAGCGTGGCTCGCGGCAAAGCCCCCGTGTTTTCCAGTGAGACCTATCCCGGTTGGCTGCGCCACTGGGGCGAGGGTAACTGGGAACCCACGCGCAAGACGCTCGATTCCGTGCGCTGGTATATGCAGACAGGTTTCTCTTTCAACCTCTTCGTGTTGCACGGCGGCACGAGCTTCGGGCTCACGGCGGGGGCGAACAGCGATGGTCAGGGCGGCAACTTCCAGCCCGACCTCACCAGCTACGATTATGGTTCCCCCATCGGTGAGCACGGCAATCTGACGAAAGAGTATTTCGAGTACCGCGAGATGATCAAAGCCGCACTGCCGCAGGAAGCCGTCGTCCCGGAGCCTCCCGCCGTCCCCGAGTGCATGGAGATTCCCTCCTTCACCCCCGAGATGGTGGCCAAGCTGCACAATCTGCGCATGAAGATGCCGTCCAAGCGATTTAACTCACCGCCCACGTTGGAATCTCTGGGGCAGAACCAAGGCATCATCGTGTACACGGGCATGCTGCCTGCGGGCCCTGCTGCCACGATGACCATCCGCGCCTCCGACTATGCGCAGGTGTACATCGGCGATGAGATGGTCGCCACGCTCGACCGCCGCAAGGGGCAGCGTACCGTTGCCGTGCCGGAGCGCAAGCGCCCGACTTTCTGCTGCATTGTGGTGGATACCTTCGGCCATGTCAATTTCGCGCCCTATGTGGAGAAGGATGAGAAGGGTATCATCGGCGAGGTGATGCTGGGCAACGAACCCGTCCGCGGCTGGCGTGTCAAGCAGCTCATTCTCGACCCGAACGCTGCGCCCAAGGTGTCCGACAAACCGTGGACTGCCCCTGTTATCGGCGGTCTGTTCCGCAGCACTGTCTCCGTGGAGGAGGCGAAGGACACCTTCCTCGATATGTCACGATGGGACAAGGGCTATGTTTGGGTGAACGGCCACCTGCTGGGTCGCTACTGGCAGGAGGGCCCGCAGTACCGCCTGTACTGCCCCGCAGAATGGCTGAAGAAGGGCAACAATATCATTACCGTGCTGGACATCAACCGCACGGAGCCCGCCCCCATCCGCGGCTGCACGGAGCGCAACACCGAGGTGGAGAAACACACGGAAAGCCTCAACAACCAGTGGTAAGCCCTTGCGCTTATCTCGGCAAGAAAAACGGCTCGGGGCGTCCTGCTCCGAGCCGTTTTTGATGCACTGTCGCGCCGCCTATTCTTCCTCCTTCTCCTTCGCCTGCTTGCGGAAGGGTAGGGAGAGGAACCACGCATAGGCGAAGTCCGCCACGCCGATGCCGATAAAGAGCATTTTCATGCAGTTGATTTCCATCTCCATGCCCTTCAGCACAAAGAGGATGCCCAACGCGATGAAGAGCAGAATGCGGACGGCGAGGATGATGGCTCGGTTGCGCGACATGGGGAAGTGGTGTTACTTGGTGAGGGAGATGAGCTCCATCTCGAAGATGAGGGTGGAGTTCGGACCGATGCTGCCGGGGCCGTGAGCACCATAGGCGAGGTTAGCGGGGATGGTCACCTTCCACTTGGCGCCGACGGGCATGAGCTTGAGCGCCTCCGTGAAGCCGGGAATCACCTGCTTGATGTTGAATTTGACGGGCTGTTTGCTGGCGTCGAACACCGTGCCGTCGATGAGCGTGCCCTTGTACATCACCTCGGCGGTGGGGGCCTCGCCGTGCTTGGCGGGGTCGTAGCTCTCTCCGTTGCCGGGGGTGATGACTTCGTACTGAAGGCCGCTGGCAGTGGTCGTCACGCCTTCCTTCTTGCCGTTCTCGGCCATGTAAATCTGCCCGGCTTCAAGATTGGCCTTGCCCTTGCTGTCCGCGCGGGTTTGGAGCATGGTGATGAAGGCTTGCTGGTGCTCCTCCACCTTTTCATTGATGAGGGCGGGGTCTACCTTCTGCTGCATGGCATCTAAGAGCCCCTTGCCGATGAACTCGGCCACGAGGTCGTCCGCCTCCACACCGGGGAGCATCTGGGGCAGCACTCGGCTGAGATTCTGCCCGATGAGGTAGGACATCACTTGTTTCGTTACGTCTGACATGGCTCTATCTTAGCGGGCGGAACCGGCCTTGGCAAGCGCAAAGGGTGTTTGCTCCGCGAAAAGGAGCGCCTGACGCCGATCGCAGGAAGCCTGTCAGCAGGTGGATATGCCGAGATTTTTCGCTTTTCTTGCGGGGCAAAACAGCGTAGAATGGGGGCATGAAGACGGATGAGCTGAAATATCCCGGGTCGCATCGTATCTATGTTCAGGGTGAGATTCACCCCGAGGTGCAGGTGGCGATGCGCGAGGTGGTGTTGGAGGATTCCCTGTTCCCCGACGGCTCAACCGAGAAGAACGAGCCCGTCCGCATCTATGACTGCTCCGGCCCTTGGGGCGATGAGAACTTCCGCGGCTCTGTGGAGGAAGGATTACCCAAGCTGCGCGAGGCGTGGATTGCCGCCCGCGGGGATGTGGTGCGCGATGCCGACGGCTCCCTGAAAGCCGCGGACGGCACCCGCCCGCCGACCCAGCGCGAGTATGCCTTGCGCGGCATCATCACGCCCGAGATGGAGTACGTGGCCATCCGTGAAAATCTCGGTCGTGCGGCGGCTTACGAGAGCGTTTGCGACTGCTTTGAAACGCCCGAAGACGGCATCCTGTTCGATGAAGTGGGCACGGGGATGCCCCGACCCTCTGAGCTGGAGGCTCGTGAGGGCTTCTCTGCCCGCAGCATGCCCCGCCGTGCGGAGCTGCACTACCGCCACCCCGCCGAGCCCCGCACGGGCAACCGCATCCCCGCATTCTACACAGCGGAGTTCGTGCGTCAGGAGATTGCCGCAGGCCGCGCCCTCATCCCCGCCAACATCAACCACCCCGAGGCAGAGCCCATGATTATCGGGCGCAACTTCCTCTGCAAAATCAACGCCAACATCGGTAATTCCGCCATTTCCTCCGGCATTGAGGAAGAGGTGGAGAAACTGCGCTGGGCCATCCACTGGGGCTCCGACACCGTGATGGACCTCTCCACGGGCAAGGATATCCACAAGACCCGCGAGTGGATTCTGCGCAACAGCCCCGTGCCCATCGGCACCGTGCCCATGTACCAGAGCCTCGAAAAGTGCAGCGGCATGGTGGAGCACCTGTCGTGGCCGATTTTCCGCGACACGCTCATCGAGCAGGCGAAGCAGGGGGTCGATTACGTGACCATCCACGCTGCTCTGCTGCAACGCTTCGTGCCGCACACCGCCCGCCGTGCAACGGGCATCGTCTCCCGTGGCGGTTCCATCATCGCCAAGTGGATGATGGTGAACAATAAGGAAAATTTCCTCTACGAGCATTGGGACGAGATTTGCGACATCCTCGCCACCTACGACGTTGCCATCTCCATCGGTGACGGTCTGCGTCCCGGTTCCATCGCGGATGCCAACGACTTCGCGCAGCTCGCGGAGCTGGAGGTGCAGGGCGAGCTCACCAAGCGCGCGTGGGACAAGGGCGTGCAGGTGATGAACGAGGGCCCCGGCCATGTGCCCTTGCAGCTTGTGCCCGAGAACATGCGCAAACAGCTGGAGTGGTGTTACGAGGCGCCCTTCTACACCCTCGGACCGCTGGCGACGGATATCGCCCCCGGCTACGACCACATCACGGGTGCGCTCGGCGGTGCGGCCATTGCGCAGCGCGGTTGCGCCATGCTCTGCTATGTGACCCGCAAGGAGCACCTCGGTCTGCCCGACCGCGAGGACGTGCGCGAAGGCGTGGTGACCTACAAGCTCGCCGCCCACGCCGCTGATTTGGCGAAGGGGCATCCCGGTGCACAGCTCCGCGACAACGCGCTCGCCAAGGCTCGTTTCGAGTTCCGTTGGGAGGACCAGTTCAACCTCTCCCTCGACCCGCACCGCGCGAAGGAATACCACGACCTCACGCTCCCGCACACCAGCGCCAAGAAGGCTCACTTCTGCTCCATGTGCGGCCCGAACTTCTGCGCCATGAAGCTCTCGCAGGACATCCGCGAGGCCGAGGAAAAGGAGTAAGGGCGTGCAAAGCCGCTTCTTTCGGGCAAACTGTGCCGCAGTAATATGAGGAGCGGGGGCGCTGTCTTTACTTCTGCCCCATCCCCGGTGATGCGTGCAACCGCACGTCCCGCTGTGTCTTTTTTCGGCGTCACGCTTCCGCGCTACACGCACCGCGAGCGCTTTTGGGAAAAGGCGGGGGCTAAGGATTAGCCCTGCACGGGGCGGAAATCCACAAATCCCGTGGCTTGGTCGACGCGGTGGGGGATGACGGAGAGCGTGAGACCGGGGTAGAGCACGCGGGCGTCGGTGGAGCTCCAGCGGGAGGTGTGGCGTTCGAAAAACCAATGAGCATTATCAGGGAAGTCGGCAGTTGAGATAAAACCCTTGACTTTGAGGAGGGGAATCTCGACGGCGACACCCTGCGCCCAACAGGCGGTGATGACGGCTTGCCACACGCGCGGGTGCTCGCTCTCGCATTGGTGCAGGAGGTAGAGGGAGAGCATCTGCCCCTGCGCTTCGTTCTCGGCGGCGGCGGAGTTGCGCTCCGTCTCAGAGATGTGCTCGGCGACGGAGGCGAGCGCGGACGGCTTGGGGAGGGCGGGCTGGTCGCTGCTGTGGCTCAGTCTCCCGAAAGCGCGGTGGACGACCAAATCCGCATAGCGGCGGATGGGGCTGGTAAAGTGGCAGTAATCGCCCTTGGCAAGGCCGTAGTGCCCGAGGGCCTTAGGGCTGTAGCGGGCGCGCATGAGGCAGCGCAGCAGGGCGAGTTTCAGCTGTTCCTCGTCGGCATGGCCCGCTATCTGTTCGAGCACGCGGGCGATTTCCTCGCGAGATTCCAGCGTGCCCGCGGGGATGCCGTAGCTCTTCAGTTGCAGGGCGAAGGCGTGGAGCTTAGCGGGATCCGGGGCTTCGTGCACGCGGTAGAGCGCGGGCAGCGTCTCCGCGTTGAGTGCCTGTGCCACGGCCTCGTTTGCCGCAAGCATGAACTCCTCGATGAGTTGGTGGGCGATGTCGCTCTCGTTGAACTCCACGTCTGTGGGCGTGCCGTGCTCATCCGTGAGCAGGCGCAGCTCGGGCATGTCGAGGTTCAGCGCACCCGCCTCGAAACGGCGTCGGCGGAGCAGGGCGGCGAGCTTGTGGGCTTCCCGCAGCATGGCGTCGCATTCCTCATCGCCCGTGCTGCCTCGGTCCTCCAGCACGGCGAGAGCCTGCGCGTAGGTGAGACGGCGGCGGGAGCGGATGACGGCATCGCGGAATTCGGAGCGAAAAACCTTGCCCGCGCGGTTGATGTGCAGCAGCGCGAGCCGCGTCAGGCGGTCTTCGCCCTCGCGCAGGGAGCAGAGCCCGTCGCAGAGCTTGGGCGGCAGCATGGGCAGCACGCGGTCGGGCAGGTAGGTGGAATTGCCGCGCCGCAGGGCCTCCGCATCCAGCGCGGACCCGGGGCGCACATAGTGGCTCACGTCCGCAATGTGGACGGCGAGCACCCAGCCGTTCTTCTCGCGCGTCAGGGAGATGGCGTCGTCGTAGTCGCGTGCGCTTTCGGGGTCGATGGTGAGCACGCAGCGGTCGCGCCAGTCATCTCGCTCCGCGCATTCGGCTTCGCTCACCGCATCAGGCAGGCGTCGCACCTCGTCCAGCACGGCTTCTGGGAAGCGCTCGGGGAGCTCGTACTTGCGCATCACGGTGGTGATTTGCACGTTCGCGTCCTCGGGCCAGCCGAGCACTTCGATGATACGTCCCGTGGCCTCCATCTTGCCGATGGGGCGGGAAAGGGGCTCCACCACCACGGTCATGAAGGGCAGCACATCGGGCGGGGGCGGCTCCACCAAGCGGATGCGCGCGGGAGATGTTTTGCCGTCCCCCGCCACGCTGCCGTAGCGCACATCGCTCACATAGGAGCCAATCCATTGATGGTGCCCGCGGGAAAGAATTTCCTCCACGCGTGCGGAGAGGGTGCAGTCGCTCAGGTCACGCGCGCGGCGCGGGCTGCGACCGCGGCGGAAGGGAGTGCGGCGTTGCAGACGGATGCTCGCGCGCACGGTGTCGCCGTCCATGGCATCCATGCCGCGCCCCTCCTGCACGGGGATGAGCGCGTCCTCTCGGTCGGGACAGAGGCGTTCGACTTCGCGCTGTCCCTCCTCGTTGGGGAGAAAGAGGAGTTTGCCGGATTTGGTGCGGATGATGCGCCCCGTGAGTGCGCCGCCGTCCTTGGGCTTGCGCAGGGCGTAGCTGTTGCCCGAGAGCCGCGTGAGCTGCCCGCGCTCGCAGAGCTGCTGCAGCAGCATTTTCAGCTCACGCCGCCCCTGCGCACTGCGGATGCCGAGCACCGCCGCCATCTCATCGGGTGTCGACGGCGTGTAGGCGGGCGAATCAAGATAATCGCTCAGCAGCTCCTCGTTCAAGGGCATGGAAATCAGTTCTCGCTCGCTTCTTCGCTGCTTTCCTCAGGGGATTCTTCCGCAGCGTCATCCCCCTCTTCCTCCGTGAGGTGTTCCTTCAGGAAGTCGTAGAGGTAGCCCGCGGAGAGCAGCTCCGTTGTGACAGCGGGCTTCTCGTCGGGCATGTAGAGAGCGTTCACGGGCACATTGCTGCGCTTGAGCTTCTTCATCTCCTTGGCGATGTCCGCGTTGGGCTTCGTCATGTCGGCGCGCATGAGCACGACGTCGTGCTCCTTCACCAAGCCGTATACCTCCTCGCTGTAGGCCAACTTCTTGTTGGACTGGCAGGTGGCGCACCACGTCGCCGTGAAGTCCACATAGACGGGCTTGCCCTCTTCCAGCGCTTCCTGCATAGCGGCGGGGCTCCATGCCACCCACTGCGGATGGTCATCGCTCTTGGGCATGCTGCCGAGAACACCGAGAATCAGCAGCAGCAGCGCCACGATGAGACCCGTGATGCGCTCCTTCTTGCTGCGGTACATGGGGCACCAGCGGCCGTAGACCCAGAAGGCGGCGGCGATGACGACCATGCTCACCATGACCCACGGAGCATCCGCGTGGTCCACGAAGGCGAGGTACACCAACAGGAACCATGCCGCCGCAGCGAACATGAGGAAGGAGAGAGCCTGTTTCAGCGATTCCATCCACGCGCCGGGGGCGGGCAGCTTCTCGACCAAGGCGGGGAAGCAGCCGAGGATGATGTAGGGCAGGGAGAGCCCCAGGGCCATGAATGTAAGCGCGAGCGTCATCCAACCCGCGGGCTGCGCCATGGCGGCGGGCAGGGCGGCACCGAGGAAGGGCGCGGAGCAGGGCGTGGCCACCACAGTGATGAGCAGGCCTTGGAAGAAAGAGCCGACGAGACCGCCCTTGCTCTGGAGACCCTGACCTGCGCCCGTGGCACCGACGCCGATTTCAAAGATGCCGAACATGCTCATGCCGAGCACGAGCAGCAGCAGGGTGATGCCGTACACGACCCAGGCATTCTGCATCCAAGCCGCCCAGCTGCGGGTGGCGGGGTCGGTGAACACGGCGATGAGGGCGGCAATCACCCAGAAGGAGACGAGGATGCCCGCCACGAAGGTGAGCGCGTGGGCGATAATCTTGCGGCGTTCGCCGCCGCCGAGCTGCACGAAGCTCATCACCTTCAGCCCGATGACGGGGAACACGCAGGGCATGAGGTTCAGGATGAGACCGCCGAGGAAGAGGGAGAGACAGACCATGAGCATGCCCTCGCCCGCTGCGGCGGGGGCCGCGGGGGCGAACTCCACGGTAATCTCCTGACCCGCGCCGCTGTCACCGATGCGGAGCGCACCGCTGAGCTTGGTGAGGGGGGCACCCACGGCATCGGGGTCGGCCACGGGATACAGGGTGTCCGTGCCGTCGTTGCGCTTCATCGTCAGCGTGCCGTTCTCCCACACCTGCGGGGCGGTGGGGTCGATGCTGTTGTCATCGGAGAAGAAGTAGACGGGCCCTTCCGTGGGCGCACCCTTGCCCGTGAAGGTGAGTTTCACCATGTCGCCGTCCTGCGTGGCGGTGATGGTGAGGTCCTGCGTGTCGAGCGCGGCGGGGCGTTGCCACGCGGCGTTGGGGGCGCCGTCACCGGCCGCGAGGTGCAGGGCGGTCGTCACCATTTGCTCGGGCAGACAACCATCCCCGGAGCAGAGCTGGGCGGCGGCGGTGATGGTAAAGTCGGCTTCCGCGGGGGCGTTTTCCTGCGGGGTGATGACCCAGGTGATGGTGGGGTGCGTGTGGATGTAGGCGACGCCTGTCACACCCTCCTCGCGCTCGGGCATGCTCCATACAGGTTCGGAAACAGTAAAGCCTTCAGGGGCTTGCAGCTCCGCTGTCATGGCCTGACCCACAGTGCCGGGGTTGCGGTAGTAGGCATGCCACGGCGCAGGAACGGCACCGCGCACGGTGAGGCAGAAGGATTCGCCCTTCTTGTAGGAGCTGACATTCGCATCCGTCGAGAGCTCCAGCGTCGGCGTTTCCGCGCTGTCCGCCCCCGTGGGGGACATCATCGACATCAAATCAAACTGAGCGGTGCAGGGGAGCACGCACAGAGCCAAGGCAGGCAACAGACAACGCAGCATGTTCTTCATGCGTTCATTGTATCATGCCTCGTGCGCACCCGCAAGCAGGAAGTAGGGAAATGGAGGATTGATATGCCCTCTCCCGTGTGTTTATATCGTTCCGTCCCTTATTCCGCTAAAAACTCCGGAACACGTGTGGGGGGCGTAGAGAAAACCGGAAGTTCCCTTAGATGCCGCGGTAGCGCTTCATGATGCGCTCGGGGGCGTTGGCCAAATCGACCAGCACGAGGCAGTCCAGCGTGTTGCCGAACTCGGGGTCGAAGTTGAAGGAGACCATCTTGCCGCCGAGGCGGAGGTACTGGCGAAGCAGGACGGGAATGCCCTTGCCGTCCGGCTCCAGTGCGCAGACCATGGTGTTCATGAGGCTGAGGTCGCAGAGCGCGGTGGGGACGAGGCGGCGATCCTGGCTGCGGAGCCCGATTTCCAGCGCTGGCGGGGGCTCGTAGGCAATCACGTACTTCTTGAGCTTCTCATCCATGGCGTGGGCGCGCAGGTAGGAGAGCATGAGCGAACGGGCGGCAGGCGTGTAATCCTGAGAGACGGTCACGTTGCCGTAGAGATAGCGGTACTCGGGGTGCTTGTTGAGGTAGCGGCCGATGCCCATCCAGAGCGTATCCAGCGAAGCGGCGGCGCGCTGGTAGGGCGCGGTGATGAAGGCGCGGCCCATCTCCAAACCATTATCCACGGCGTTGGTGAACTGGTGGCGGAGGTGGAAGAAGAGGGAATTGTAGATACCCTTGCGGCCCATGCGGCGCATGATGTCGTCCGTGCGGCCGATGCGGTAGGCACCCGCGAGTCGCTTGTTGTTGCGATCCCACATGATGAGCTGCACATAGTGGGCGTCGTAGGCGTCGAGGTCGCGGGGTTGGCCGCAGCCTTCGCCCACGGCGCGGAAGGTGATTTCCCGCTGCACGCCGATTTCGTTAATCATGTGCGGCACCTTGTCGGCGGTCAGGGCGTAGACCACGAGCCCTGCGCGCTCGTTGACATAGCAGATATCCTCCTCGCACTTGTCGAGCTCGGCCTGCAACACATCGGGGTTCTCGGGCTCCGCAATGGGCTGCATCTCGCGCGGGGCGTTGGTGACGGAGGTGGAAACGAGCGGGTAGCGCAGCAGGCAGGAGGACAGGCGCAGATAGTTGCTCAGCGCGGTGTTGTCCGGCAGCTGGGCGATGGTGGTGGGCGTGATGGGTTTGCCGAGGCGGATGGTGTGCTTGGTGCGGACATCGCGCTTGATTTCGCGGGGCAGGAACATGGCGCGCATCCCCTTGGCCACCATGCTCACCACTTGGAAGAAGATACCCGTGCGGCCCGAGATGTTCATCGGTACGACGGTGGCACCCGTCTTGCGGATGAGTGCGGCCATGTTCTCCTGCCACGGGTCCTCAATCACGCGGGCATCGCGCGGGGAGAAGGTGGCGGCGGAACCGCTGGGGAACACGAGCAGACAATGCCCCTCGCGCAGCCATTTGATGCTCTCGCGCATGCCGCGCATGTTGGCAGCCTTGGCCTTTTCACCGCCGTAGACATCCACTTGGATGGTGTAGGGGCGCATGCCGCGCACGTAGTTCAGCCACTCGTTGACGATGATTTTGACATCGCTGCGGGCTTTGAGCGCCACATCGCCGAACATGAGGCCGTCGGACATGCCGTGCGGGTGGTTGGAGACAATGACGACGGGGCCTTCCTTGGGGATGTTGTCGAGCCCTTCGAGCTCGTAATTCAGGGGAAGATGCTTGCAGGCGAGGGCGAAGAAGTTCTCCTTGCTGCCTTGTTCCCATTCGTCCTCCACCTTGTCGTGACCGATATTGAAAGCGGTGAAACCCAGCAGGTTTTCCAGCCCTTTGATGAGACACTTGGGCAGAATTTTACACAGCCCCGGTGCCTGTTCGGTTAAATCGAAAATTTTTTGTCTCATGATGGTGAGGAAGGGAATCGCAACGTTTGAAAAATCGTGCTTACTTGTAACATCCTATCAAAAAGCGGAACGGCGGTCAATGCGGAAAGCCTTCGCAGACAGGATTTGTTAAGATTATTTCAGGCGCAGAATCTGCACGGGGGCAGGGGTGCAGAGCAGGGGGCGTCGGTCGCCCTCCTCCCCGATGCGGAGGAAGTAACGGGTCTCTGTGTCTCTCGGCAGCGTAAGACGGGCAAAACGACGGACGTCGTCCTGCGTCGTCGGCAGGGTGTCGGCTGAGATACACTCGCCCGCCTCCGTTTCCACCCGCACGGGGATAGGGGCATCCGCGCGTTGCTCGCAGTCCACCATCAGTCGTTGCCCCGCAGCTGAGCTGCCGGAGCGGTCGTACCACTCCTGCGCCAGTTGCGCATAGCGTGCGGAAACGTTGACGGCCGGAAGAAGGCGCTTCTCCAGCACATAGGCGGTGAGGTAAGGCTCGTCACCTGCGGGGGTGAGCGCCTGAATCCGCTGCGTCAGCTCCTGCGGGTCGAGCATGCCGATGTTCTCCATCACCCAAGGCGTGTTGAAATCGTGCTCGTTGTATTCAATCATATGCCATTCGCCCTCGAACCACGCCTCCGCCCACGTGTGATTGCCGAGTACATGGTTCCACGTCAGCAGGCCGACCATGCGGGCGGGGATGCCGACCGAGCGCAGGGCGCAGATGAGAAAGATGCTTTGCCCTGTGCAGGAAACCTTTTTCTCGGCGAGGGCTTCCAGAGCATTCATCGACGCTTTGCGCCGTTCCGTGGAGTAGTGCACGCCGGACACGGCGGGAAGCTGGGAGGCCAAGGACAGCACGGCCTCCCGCGCACTGCCGCAGTCGCGCACGATGTCCTCCGCCATGGGGGTGATGACGGGGCGCCAGTCACAGGGCGTTTCGTGCGCTACGATATCAGGCGTCACGGACTCCTGTACCAGCTCGGCGGGTGCTGCATCGCTCCACGGAAACGCCGCAGCGGGCAGCACGGCGGCGAACAGAGCGGAGAGACAGAGCAGGGGCGACCTCATCATGGGGTACATCATACCACGCGCGGGAAATGGCGTCAAGCATCGGCAAAAAAGGGAGGTCGCGGCCGTCGGCGCCGTTTTCATGCATGTCGATTGCTTTTCTCTCTTGCAGCAGCGGTGAAAATATGCTATAAAAACGCGTTCTCATGCCTCGTTTTGCCGTCATCAGCGATATTCATGCCAACCTGCACGCCCTGTGTACGGTGATGGAGGATGCCCTGCAGCAACAGGGATGCACAGAGGTTGTCTGCCTCGGTGATGTGGTGGGCTATAACGCCTATCCCCGCGAATGTCTCGACTACATCCGTAGTCTCGCCTGCCCCGTGGTGAAGGGAAATCACGATGCCGATGTCTCCGGCGGTGACCTGACGCGCATGAATCCCGTGGCCCGTCGTGCCATTGAGTGGACCCGCGAGCAGCTGGATGACGAGGCTTGCCTGTGGCTGAAACGCCTCTCATACCAACGCTTGGAACGTTCCCTTTTCACGATGGTGCACGCTTGTTTGGACCAACCGATGGCATGGAACTACATCATGAATGCTAATGATGCCACGGCGAGCTTCCGCAAGCAGTTCAACGCGCTTTGCTTCCACGGGCACACCCATGTGCCGCGCATCTTTGTGTACGACGGCATGCGTGCTGCGGAGGACGCGGACGCCATGACGGAGCTCCGGGAGAAGGGGGAGGTCTCCCTTTCTTTGGCGGACGGCTACAAATATTTCATCAATGTCGGTTCCGTCGGTCAGCCCCGCGATGCCGACCCCCGTGCCTGCTACGTCGTCTATGATTCCGACGCTCGCATCGTGACTTTCCGCCGCTTGGTCTATGACGTCGCCTCCGCACAGGAGGCCGTCATCGCGGCGGGCTTGCCCGCTCCTTTGGCGGATCGCCTCGTGCGCGGTGTCTGATATGCTCTTTCCTATGACCATTTTCCGCCAGTTTCTGCCCGCTTTCATCCTCCTGATTCTCGGGGGGCTGTTGGCGCTGTACCTTGTGCCCGCCGAGCTGGAGCAGATGCAGTGGGAGGTGCCGGGCATGCCGTCCACCTATCCGCTGGAGCAGCAATGCCGCCCGATTTTCCTCGGCCTGCTGTGCTTCCTGCCTTTCATCGGCGCCATGATGTACGGGTGCATGGCGACGATGGATCGATACATGGTGCGCAATTTCGTGAGCTACTTCCTGATGTGTACGCTCATCCTTCTGCTCATCTACATCCTCGCGGATTTCACGGAGAATATGGAGCGCTTCCGTACCCGCTTCGATAACCCTATGGTGCAGGCGCTGAAGTTCTACGGCATGCAACTGCCCATGTTCCTGTACCAAATTTTGCCCTACACACTGCTGATGGGGGCCCTCTGGTGCCTCAGTAAGCTCTCCGGTACCTGCGAAATCACGGGTATGCTGCAATCGGGGCGTTCCCTGCTGCGTGTTTGCCGCCCGGTGTTCGCCGTGTCCGTGCTGGTGGCGGTAGCCTATGGTATTTTCGGTTTCCACTGGGCGCCGAACGGCTCGCTTTACCGCCAGTTGCTGCTGAAAGAGGCCCCCAAGGCAGGGGAGGAAAAGGCGCTCGTCTATCGCAGCGAAGCATCTTTCCGCATCTGGCGCATCGCCAAACCCGCTACTATCGCCAACCCCGGTGAGCCTATGCGGGAGGTGATTGTGGAGCAATTTGACCCCGAGAATCGCGGCAACCTCATCCGCCAATATATCGCGGATTCCGCCACATGGAATAAGGCTGATTCCACATGGACCCTGCACAACACCTATGTGCGCGAATTGGCAGATGCCTCCGTGCATCCCGTGGATGATACCTATGTCGGGGAACAGACCTACGACTTCAACGAAAAGCCATACCAGATTCTGACACCGGGGCAGGGCGGGCGCATTGATGCCATCGGCACCTCTGCGCTGTACGAATACATTGAGAGCGGTGCCGGCAACCAAGAGGATCGCGCCAAAATGCGCACGGAGTGGCATGTCCGCATTGCCCGCATTTTCTCTTGCATCGTTCTGGTTTTGCTCGCCGTGCCCAGTGCCATCACCTTCCAACGCCGCGGCACCATGAAAGGTATCGGTATCGCCGTGCTGCTGGCGGCGCTGCTGCTCTTCTTCTATCGCGTGTTCCCCGCGCTCGGTGAGGCCAGGGTGATTCAGGCGTGGGTGAGTGCGTGGATTCCCAACGCCTGTTACCTTGTTATTTCTGTCTATCTTTTCCGCATGAACCTCGCGCACCGCTCCTTTGCGGAATGGCTGTGCGCTCGCTTGCACGGCAAACCCTGATGAAACACCCCCGCGGCATCATTTTTGATTTCGATGGTGTCATGGTGGACACCGAATGGGCGATTTATCAATCGTGGGTGCGCCTGTTTGCGGCGGAGAATCAACCATTGAGCGTGGAGACCTATGCCGTTTGCGTCGGCGCAGATTACGGCTTGTGGAATCCCGCAACTCATTTGGAAGGCCTGACGGGGAAACGCTACGACTGGGAGAGCCTCCACGCGCGTCGCAGGGAGGAGATACATGCACATCTCTCGCAACATGGCTTGATGGCAGGAGTCCGCGAGCTGATGGACTATTGTCATGCGGAAGGAATCACCATGGCTGTGGCCTCTTCTTCAACCCGCCATTGGGTGGAGGGGTGGCTGCGCCGCCTGAACATCTACGATGAGTTCTGCGGTGTTTTTACCCGCACGGATGGTTACCCCGTGAAACCCGACCCCGCCCTCTTTCTCGCGGCGCAGAACTGCCTCGGGTTGGAGAAAGAGGCCTGCCTCATTATCGAGGACTCCGAGAATGGTACCATCGCCGCGGCAAACGCGGGCATCCCCTGTGCAGCCGTCCCCTGCCGCATGACGGAACACATGGATTTCTCCCGCGCCGTCAGCCGTTTTGCTTCCCTTTCCGAGCTGCTGGACTCTTTACACTAAAAAAACGGTCTGACCATCGGTCAGACCGTTTTTCTTTGAATTCCGCACGGCAACGCCGCGCCATTATTCATCAAAATCGTACTTAGTACATCTTATTGACGCGCTGCCACTGCTTGAGTCGCAGCCCATTGAGGTGGATGAAGCCGCTGGCGTCGTCCTGGTTGTAGTCCTCGTCGGTGTAGTCGCCTTCCATGGTGGCGATGGCGTAGCTGTAGAGGCTGTTGGGGCTCTTGCGGCCCGCGCACATCACATTGCCCTTGTAGAGCTTCAGGCGCACCTCGCCGTTGACGGTCTCCTGCGTCTTGGAGACGAGGGCCTGGATGGCCTCACGCTCCTGAGCGAACCAGAAGCCGTTGTACACCATGGCGGCGTACTCGGGGATAAGGGAATCGCGCACCTTCTGGGCTTCGCGGTCCATGGTGATGGTCTCGATGTCGCGGTGGGCGGCCAGCAGGATGGTGCCGCCGGGGGTCTCATAAATGCCGCGGCTCTTCATGCCCACGAAGCGGTTCTCCACGATGTCGATACGGCCGATGCCGTGCAGACCGCCGAGGTAGTTCAGCACGAGCATGACGCCCAGCGGGTCGAGCAGCGTGTAGCCGTCCTTCTCGCCCTTGGCTTCCGTGCCAACCTTGGCGATGATGTCCGCGAGACCTTCCGTCTGCAGACCCACGATGTCGCCCTTCTCAAAGAGGCACTGCACATACTGGGGCTTGTCGGGCGCGTCCTCAGGGGCGTTGGAAAGCAGGTACATCTTGCGGTCCTCCTCCTTGGTGGCGTCATACCACGTGTCCTCGAGAATACCGGCCTCGTAGGAGATGTGGAGCAGGTTGCGGTCCATGGAGTAGGGCTTCTTCACGCTCTGGCGGATGGGGATGTTGTGCTCCTCGGCGTACTTGATGAGCTCCGTGCGGCCGGGGAACTGGTCGCGCCACTCCTTCATGCGCCAAGGGGCGATGACCTTGAGCTGCGGGGCGAGGGCGTTGATGGAAAGCTCGAAGCGCACCTGGTCGTTGCCCTTGCCCGTGGCACCATGGGCGATGGCGTCGGCACCCTCGGCCAGAGCCACGTCCACCATGGCCTTGGAGATGCAGGGGCGGGCGATGGAGGTGCCCAGCAGATAGCGGCCTTCGTACACGGCGTTCGCTTGGAACATCGGGTAAATGTAGTTGGCGGCGAAATCAGCCTTCAGGTCGCCGATGATGCACTTGGAGGCACCCGTGGCGAGAGCCTTGGCCTCGAGCCCGTCAAGCTCTTCGGCCTGACCGACGTCGGCGCAGTAGGCGATGATTTCGGCGTTGTACTTCTCCTTGAGCCACACCAGAAGGACAGATGTGTCAAGACCACCGGAGTATGCGAGAACGATTTTCATTTCTGCAGAGAAGGCGGGCTGTTGAACCCGCATGCGCCAGAGTATACCCCCCTGTGCGGAATGATGAAAGAAAAAATTGTGACAAATAGCGGAAAAATGACGGATATCGTGGGAAGTGTTGAGGAAACGTCCCGTCTCGGGTGATGATGAGGGGAGGGGAAGATACTCACATTTTCGGTTGCTGCTACTTTATTTTTTGACAGAAAAAGGCAGGCTTGCTATATTTGGAACGAATCAACCATCATGAAGAGATTATACGTTTGCGCCCTCCTCTTTATCTGTGCCGTGGCTCCGGCGGAGGACGACATAGTGTTGATGCCGACAGGGCAGAATGGGTTGGAAATTCCTTTGCCGACTTGGTATGTCAAGGAAACAGCGGACTTGCACCGGCAGCTCCGGCTGCGGCTCTCGCAGCAGGATTACACGGAAGTGCTCATGGGGGAATTAGGACAGCTGTGTGATAATCGGAAAATTGCTACGACCCCGGATTCTTATGCTCAGAAAAATCTTATCCGGCTGAAACAGGGCTTGCAGAACATTCTTGAGGATCCGAAAAGAGAAGAGACCTTTGCCCGTGCTCATTTCTTGGAATCACACGCGCAGGGTGTCTGCCTGCGCGAGCACTTGCAAAACACCATGAGTGAGCTCTTCGGGGCAGACGAACACTATATTCTCACGCGCTCTCGCGGTGTCAGCGGCGGAGAATCCGCCCTCATGCGCTTTTGGGATTCGCGAACGTATCGCTTGGTCTCCGCATGGACGGCGCCGAGCCTCATTCGCGAGTATGCTCCCGCACCGCAATCGGGCATTTATTATTTCGCCGCTGTATGGGGCGGCACCGCCGGTGTGCCCCATTTTGCGTATGATTGGGCAGGAAATAGAGGTACGACGTATTTTGTCCGTCCCGCGGAGCAACAGCAGCAATCAATGCCCCGTTTAGTGGGAAATTTGAATATCCCGGAGGAGGTTTATCAAAATGGCTTGCTGACGAAAGCTTCCGGATGGGAGGGTGAACCGGATGGATTCTCTGTTTCTTCTGTAGGTCCGGATGAGTCTGTGCTGCGCACTGCGAATGTTGTGCGGAACCTTCATGAAGCAGAATGGGACGAAGATTTTAACCCGACACAGGAAATGATATGGGAGATGTCGTTTAATGAGCACAGCCTGCATGCTGAGTTGCCCGGCGGGCGCCATTCCCTCGATTTCGATTTCCGCGATTTGCAATCCCGACCTTTGGTGGTGCCGACGCCCGTGTCACCGGATATTCTCCGTCCTGCCTTGGATAAAGTGGCTGTCGTTGTGTGGCATGGCCCGAATGCTGCAGAGGAACCGGTGCCGTGCACGGAAAGTGTGCTGACTTCCGCCGCCGCGGAGGGCTGGTTCGCTTTTGGGTGCCAAGCGGGTATAGAGAACCAAGAGGTCGGTTATATCGGGGTGGCGGATGCTCAGGGAACTGCCTATTTGCTGCCGCCTATCATGAAGCTGACAGCAGGGAAAAAAGGCCGCCTGGCTCCGCTTGCCGAGGAAGAAAGAGAATTGTTCCGCAGCAGCTTCACGGACGATTGCGGCATGGTGTTGAAAAAAGAGAAGGAATGGAGAAACTTTGCATGCAAGCTTCGGCTGTTGTCCCTGACGCGAGGTAAACGTTCCGGTTCGCTTGAGTTGGTGCTCACCGGACAGAATCAATCAGGTGTAGTCATCTGTGCTGTGCTGGATATTGATAGCGCGGCTCGGTCATATGAGGTACGTCATGTGTGGAAATGCAAGCATACATCGCTGATTCCCCTGTATCTTTCCTCTGTCTCATGGTTCCTGAAACCTTTGGACGAAACCTCGTACAGCATTATTCCCATCCGCGGAGGACAGGAGCAGGAGCCCTTGGCTCGCCTGTTCCTGACGCGTTCCGGTGGTTATGCCGTGGTGTTGAATGACGGCCGTTATGCCGGTTCTCCCGGTTGTGAGAGCTTTTTGCAAATTTCTGCCGGGGAAAAAACTATCGGCATGGAGGCCTTGGCACCTTGGCGTAATCGCCCGGCTGAGGTTTTGCAGGCCATAGGTGGGGATAGCGATGCCGTGGCTGCCCTGCGGTCGACGACGGAGCGTTGGTTGAGCCGCCGGGGATTCGACCCGAATCATATGCCTGCTGAACCGAAGCTTGAGGATTTTCCGAGTCTCGATGTCGCGTTACCTCCGCTGTTCAGTTCTGCCGAAACATTGAGCTTCCCTGTGACATTGCAGGCTGCAAGTCACCCCATCAATAAGCTGATAGTGCGGGTGGACGGCACCCTTATTCCTCAGCGAACCGCCCCTGCCGTCTCGCCCGGGCAACAGGAGAAATTGATGGTAACCCTGCCTCTCATTCCCGGCGAAAACCGCATTGAACTCACCCCCGTCGACAGCGCAGGCATTGCCGGCGAAACATTCCGCTTCCGTCATATTTGCCGTCTCCGTAAAAAATCCGAGCTCTACATCGTTGCGTTGGGCGTATCCGCCTATCGTAATGAAGATTTGCATTTGGAATATGCCGCCAAAGATGCTTGCGATGTTTGTGCGGCCCTGCAGCAGTATGGAGCCGGGCATCAACACACACTGTGTCTGACGGATGCTGAAGTGACGGGGAAGGATGTTCTCCCGAAGGTTAAGGACTTCCTTGCCGGGGCCAAAGAGAATGACCGCGTCGTCTTCTATGTTGCGGGACATGGGATGTTGGATGAGAAACTGGATTATTTCTTTGCACCTGTCGACTTCAACCCGGAACATATCGCCGATACGGGAATACCGATGGATGCCTTGACGAGTTGTCTCACCGAATGCAAGGCCCGCCGCCGCTTGCTGATGCTGGATACCTGCCACGCAGGCATTGTCGGGGAACGGGATGAGGAGCGTCTGGCCGCCCTCCATTCTTCCGCTCCGAGCAGCGTGCGTTTTTCTCGCTTCCGTGGCATGCGCCTCCGAAGGAACTATGACGGCTTGACAACACGCGGCGTGAAGCGTTATGTGGAAGAGATGTTTGCCCGCGGACGGAGTGTACCGGGGGTCAATATCATCGCCGCTGCGGCGGGGGCGGAAGCCGCTCTTGAATCGCCTCATTGGAAAAATGGTGCTTTTGCAGCCTGTTTGCTCGAGCTGCTCAACCGCAAATCACCTCTTCCTGTGCAGGACTTGGCCAATGCGTTGAAACGGAATGTATACACGCTGACAGATGGTATCCAGTCTCCCGAGTTGATAGCGGGTGAAAACAGTGATACGATGTACCTCTGCACGGAAGACGCCGCGGAAGCGCAGGTGGATTCGCACCCGGAACGGGGTAAGAGTGGATTGAACGCTGAAGAAGAGGCTTGCCGACAGGGTGAGCGATAAGGACCTCTCTCTTCCCGTGTGGATTCTTGCACGGAAAAACCGCGACAGATGAGATGAATGTCTGTCGCGGTTTCTTGTATGGAGTGGTGTCTGATTATTTGTTCAAGAAGAGCTTTTGTGCTGTCCGGTCGCGCATGCGGGCGAAGATGGAGTAGAGCGCGGGCACCAGCAGGATGCCGAAGCAGGTGGCCAGCAGCATGCCGCAGAAGGTGGTGATGCCGATTTCCTGACGGCTCGCCGCGCCCGAACCCGTGGCGACGACCATGGGGAACACGCCGAAGAGGAAGGAAATGGCCGTCATGAGCACGGCGCGGAAACGCATGCCCGCGCCGTTGAGGGCGGCGGTGCGGCAGTCCGTGCCCCGGCGCTCGTGGTCGTCCTTGCTGAATTCCACCATGAGAATGGCGTTCTTGGCGGCAAGGCCGATGAGCATCAGGATGCCGAGCTGCACATAGATGGAGAGCGTGAGCCCGAAGAGCTGCGCCCCCATGAGAGCCCCCAGCGTCGCCACGCTGACGGAGAGCATGACGGGGATGGGCGTTGTCCAGCTCTCATACTGCGCCACGAGGAAGAGGTAGGCGAAGAGCAGGGCGAGGGCGATAAGCCCGCCGATTTTGCCGTCGTTCTGGCGTTCCTGGTAGGAGAGGTCTTTCCAGCTGACGCCCCAGGTGCGGTTGCGGCCCGCGGCGCGTTCTTCGTTGTTGAGCTGCGTGATGGTGTCCTCGATATAGCTCATAATCTGGCCCGAGCCGACACCGGGCATGCCGATGACGGTGATGTCTGCGCTCATGAGCTGGTTGAAGCGGTTGTAGCGCGCGGGACCCATGCGGTAGGAGAGGGAGCAGACGGCGGAGAGCGGCACCATCTCGCCCTTGTCGTTGCGCACCATCTGGTTCAGGATGTCGTCCGCCGTGCGGCGGTCGTGCGTGCTGCCCTGAATCATCACCTTGAAGTTGAAGCCGTTGAGCGTGAAGTCGTTGACGTAGGAGGATGCCATGACGCTCTGGAGCGTGCTGAAGATGGTGTTGACGGGGATGTGCAGCGACTGCGCCTTTTCGCGGTTGATTTCGAGGTGAATCTGGGGATTGTCCGCGTCGTACTCGCTGCGCGCCATGACGACGAGCTGCGGCTTGGACATGAGGCGCACCTGCATCTCCTTCACCATGTTGCCGAGGTCCTGCGGGGTGGCATCACCCGTGACGGTGAGCACCATGGACACGCCGCCCGTGATGCCCAAGCCCATGATGGCGGGCGGGGTCACGGCCATGACGGAGGCCTCGGGGATGTCCGCACAGGCGGCGTTCACCTTCTGCTGGATGGCGGCGATTTGCAGGTCAGGCGTCTTGCGCTCCTTCCACGGCTTGAGCTGGATAATCATCATGCCCGCGTTTTCGCCCGAGCCGCTGGAGAAGCTGTAGCCGCTCTGCGTGGTGGCCTGGGCGATACCGGGGATGTTTTTCACGCGCTCTTCAATCTGGCGCATCACCTTGTCTGTGCGCTGCTTGGCGGTGGCGGTGCCTTCCATGGTTACCATGACGAAGAGCGTGCCCTTATCCTCCGTGGGGATGAAAGAGGAGTTGATGTGGCGCGGCAGCAGGAGGTTGAGCAGGGGATTGGGCTTGGCCTGTGCCGCACCCGCACCGGGGTGCCCGCCCTTGGCCGCGCCGCCCGCCGGTGCACCCGCAGCCGGTTTGCCGCCGCCCATCACGGCCATGAGCCACGAGGTGGGGAGCCCGTTGAAGTAGAGGTAGTTGCCGCCGAGCACGAGCCCCAGCACCAGCACCGTGAGCCACGCGTTGCGCACCAGCACGCCCGCGCCCTTCAGGTAGATGAAGCGGCAGCCCGCCAGCAGTTTGTTGAAGGGGTAGAAGATGATGTCGGCAAGGCGGCTCTTCTTCTCGCTCGCAGGGCGCAGGATGAGCGCGCAGAGGGCGGGGGAGAGCGTCAGGGCGTTGAAGGTGGAGATGCAGAGCGCCACGCACATGGTGACGGAGAACTGCGTGTAGATGGTGCCGACCATGCCGCCGTAGAAGGCGATAGGCACATACACGGCGAGCGTCACCAGCGTGGTGGCGATGACGGCACCCGTAATCTGCTGCATGCTCTTGATGGTGGCCTCCTTGGGGGAGAGTTTTTCCTCGTGGATGAGGCGCATCACATTCTCCACCACCACGATGGCGTCATCCACCAGCGAGCCGATGACGAGGATGAGGCCGAACATCGTCAGCACGTTGATGGTGTAGCCCAAGATGTACATGAGCATGAAGGCACCGAGCAGGGAGACGGGGATGGCGAGCGCGGGGATGAGCGTGGCGCGCCAATCCTGAAGGAAGACGTAGGTGACGAGCACCACCAGCAGCAGGGCGAGCACGAGGGTCGTCAGAATCTCCTCCATCGTGGCGGAGATGGCCTTCGTGGGGTCGTAACCGAAGCACCAGTCCACGCTCTCGGGGAAGTTGGCCTTCAGCTCGTTCATGCTTTTCTCCACGGCGGACACCGTGGCGAGGGCGTTCGCTTCGTTGTTGCGGAAGACAATCATGCCCACGGCGTTGCGGCCGTTCAGGCGGCTGTAGCCCGATTCGCTCTCCGCGCCGAGGGTGATGGTGGCGATGTCGCGCAGATAGGTCACGTCGCCGTCCTCGCCGCGCTTCACAACGATGTTGCCGAACTCCTCCTCCGTCTTGAGTCGGCCGAGGGCGGTCACCTTGAAGGTGGCGTAGGACTGCACATCCTGCGAGCCGACGGAGCCCGCCGCCGCCTGCACGTTCTGCGAGCGGATGGCGTTGGCAACATCATCGGGCGTGATGTTGAGTGCGCTCATGCGGGTGATGTTCATCCACACGCGCATGGCGTAGTTGCGCGGCGGGATGATATCGGCGCTGGACACGCCGTCCACTTGGGAGAGGCGGTCCTTCACGTTCATGCGCACCCAGTTGGAGAGCTCAAGGGTGCTCATCTTGTTCTCGTCGCAGGTGAAGCTCAGGAAGCAGAGCATATCGCCCGAACGCTTATGCACGTTGTAGCCCGTCTGCTTGATTTCGGAGGGCAGTTTGGGCTCCACGCGCTTGATGGCGTTGGAGACGTTAATCATCGCCATGTCATCGTCCGCGCCCGAGCGGAAGATGAGGGTGAGGGCATAGGAGCCGTCGTTGCCGCAGGAGGAGTGGAAATACTCCAAATCGTCCATGCCGATGAGCTGTTCCTCCACGGGCGCGGCGACCACCTGCGCCAGCTCCTCCGCGCTGGCACCCGCATAGTTCATGCGCACGGAAATGGTGGGCGGCGACACCTCCGGGTATTCGGACACGGGCATCTTGCTCAGGCAGATGAGACCGCCGAGCATCATCAGGATGGACACCACGAAGGCGAACTTCGGTCGATGAATGAAAAAGGCAGAAAACATAATAACAAATTCTAAATCTTAAATCCTAAATCTTAAATCATTCCGCAATCTCCATTCCTTCTTCCAACTCGGCAAGGTTCGTGAGAATGACCTTTTGGCCGGGCGTGAGGCCGTGGAAGACGGCGGTGTTGCCTTCGGCATCCGTGCCGCCCGTGATGATGCTCGTCTTGCGGGCGTGCCCCTCCTCCGCCACCCAGACGAAGCGGCCGTGCGTGTCGGTCTGCACCGCAGCGGTGGGCACGGCGGGCACCTTCACGTCGGCCTTGCGGGTGATGCGGATGCCGACCACACCGCCGGGGGAAAGTTTTCCGTTCTCGTTGGCGAAGGTTGCCCAGACGTTCTTCGTGGCGGTGGCGGGCTTCACGCTGTTGTCACAGAAGGACACGCGGCCCGTCTCCTCGAAGGTTTTCCCCGTGCCCGTGGTGAGGGTGATCTCCGCCTGCTGCATGAACTGCTCATCGTTGCCGAAGGTGGAGAGAATCACCGTCTCGCTGAGGGGGAAGCGCACATAGATGGGGCTCTGCTGCACCAGCGTGGCCAGCGGGGAGCGCAGGTCGGTGATGTAGTTGCCGGGGTTCACGGTCACGCGGCCGATGCGGGCGTTCGGCAGCCCCGCGCGGATGACGCAGCGGCTCAGGTCGTCCTCCGCAATGGTGAGGGCGGCCTCCGCGCTCAGCTTGCGGGCGCGCAGCTCATCGAGGGTCGCCTTGGCGTTTTCCTCTTCGTCCTTGCTGCTGATGCCCTTGGAGCGCAGCAGCCGCTGGCGTTCGTACTTGGTTTCCGCGTCGCGGATGCTCACATCCAGTTGCGCCAGCTCGGATTGGCAGACATCCACCGCCGCCTGATAGCGGGTGGTGTCGATGCGGAACAGCTCTTCGTCCTTCTGCACGCGGTCGCCCTCGCGGAACTCCTGCGTTTGCAGCAGCCCCTGCACGAGCGGGCGCAGGTGAATCGTGCTCACCGCCTCCACGCGCGCGCCCTGACAGGTGATGACCGTGGGGTCGCTGATTTCGGTGACGGCCGCCGTCTTCACGGGCACGGCGACAGCCTGTGCGGCGGGCTTGGCGGCGGCCGCTTCCGCGCTCTCCTCGGGATAGACGGGCACGACCGTCGCCCCAACGCGCGTCTTGTGCGAGCCGTCCGTGATGACGGATTCTCCCTCCTGCAAGCCGTCGTAAATCGTCTGGAATCGGCCTTGGACGCTGCCCGCGCTCACATTGCGGCGGGCGACGGTGCCGGATTCCGCCTCCACCGTGTAGACGAAGGCTCCCTGTGCATCGTGATGCACGGCGGTGAGCGGCACCATGCAGACCTCTGCGGTATCGTTGAGGCTCACGCGCACGGCGGCGATGCTTTTGTCCGTGAGGATGTGCGCTTCATTCGGGAAGGTGGCCCACAGGGTGTAGGTGTCCGTGTTGCCCGTGAGCTTGTTGTCCACAATGGCGATTTTGCCCGCCGCGGGGTAGGGGAGCCCTGCCGCCGTGGTGAGGCGGATGTCCGCGACCTCCCCGATGTGCTCGGGACCGCGGAAAATGGCGTCCACATCGTGCTGGGAGAGCGGGAAACGCACATAGATGGGGTCAATTTGCGTGAGCGTGGCCAGATGTTCGCCCTGCGTGACATAGTTGCCTGCGCAGAGGGCCACGCGGCCGATGCGCCCCGTCACCTCCGCACGGATGGTGCAGTCGTCGAGATTCTTCTGCGCACGCACGACCTCGGCCTGTGCGCCCGCGCGGCGGGCTTTGAGCCCCTCCAACTGGGCAAGAGCCGTCTCCACGTTCTCCAAACTGGTGGCCTGCGTCTTGGAGAGCTCGGCGAGACGCTTGTAGCGGTTCTCGGCGTAGATGACCTGCGCATCGAGCTGCGCGACGGCGGCCTTGGCCTGTTTCAGCGCGGCCTCATAGCGGATGGGATTGATGCGCACCAACACATCGCCCTGCTGCACCATGCTGCCCTCCGTGAACGCAATCTCCGAGATAAAACCTTCCACCGCCGCAATGACCTTCATGGTGCGCTGGGCCTCGGCATGGCCGATACCCGTGCGGAACACGCGGTCCTTGCCGACGGTGACTTTTTCCACTTGCACATGGCTGGGCGGAGCACCCGCCGGTCCCTGCGCCATCAGCGGTGCAGCGGCAAGAGCGAAAAGGAAAAAAAGGAAAAGGGACTTCATAGCGTTTCCCCAGTATACCACGCAGCTCGCGTTGCTTCAAGGGGGAAAGTAAGACGCGCTTTGCTGCCATACTCGTCCCCAAGAGTCTGTTTTCATTCATGCAGGTGGGCGTAGCGAGAGGGTTTAAAGCCCGAAAGGGCTTATATTTAAGCATCTCTCATGGTTTGCTGTGGGTCGCACGATGGCGTTCATGAGCTCTGATACAATTCCTTTGTAGATTTTTTCAAGCGGTTGCGTTCTATCCCTTGTCGTCATGAAAACCTCCCTCCTCTTGCTCTCCTTGTTCATCTCGTCTGTGTCGCTGTTTGCTGCGGAGAATTGCCCCGAGGGGGTGTGCTCCCCGTCGAGTGCCGCCGCGAAAGACGGGCGCTATGCCGTGTATTCCCCCGTGGGCAGGAGTCATATCAAAGAGATTAATCAGGGGAAACGCCTCGATACCTTGGATGGCAAGACTATCGCCATCGTGGGCGGCAGTTTCATGGCCTATGTGACGCACCCCGAGTTGAAGCGGCTGATACAGGAACATGACAAGAACACGACGGTGTATGTGCTCAACGAAATCGGTTCGGCGGGGCCTTGGCCGGGACCCGGCGTGGTGCGCGAGCAGAAAGATGCGTTCGTGGCGAAGTTGAAGGAGTTGAAGGTGGATGCCGTCATCTCCGGCAACGGCGGTTGCGGTCTCTGCACGCCGAAGGAGATGGGCTCCTGCATCGCGGCGGAATACTGCGGGCTGCCCGCTGTCATGATTGCCGCGCCCGGCTTCACGGAGCAAGCTAAGTCCGCAGCGCGTGCGGCGGGGGTTCCCATTCCCCGCGTGGCGGAATACCCCGGTGCGTTCTCCGCCCACACGCCCGAGGAGCTCAGGAAGAACACCCGCGAGGTACTGTGGCCGCAGATTGTCAAGGCGCTGACGACCCCGCTCTCGGACAAGGAACGCGTGAAGGAGGCCGCGACAAAGAAGAAGGGTGTCATTTTCACGGGGACGTTGGAAGAGGTGAACGCCTATTTTGCGGAGCAGGGGTGGACGGATGGTCTGCCCATCGTGCCGCCCTCGAAAGAAGCTGTCGCGGAGTTCCTGAAGTTCACGGATACCCCCGCCGATGAGGTGGTGGCGATGGTACCCCCTGCGCAGCGCGAGGTGACCGCGCGTCAGGTGGCCGTGAACGGCGTGATGGCGGGGTGCCCGCCCGAGTATATGCCTCTGCTCGTGGCGATGACAAAAGCGATGACGAACGGCGATTTTCGCCGCACGTTGGCCAGCACGCATGCGTGGACGCCTTTCTGCTGGGTGAACGGCCCCGTCGCACGTCAGCTGGGGCTGGACCACGGGCAGGGTGCAATCTCCGACCGACGCAACGCGAAGCTCGGCCGCTTCATCAACCTCGCTATGCTGAACTTCGGCGGCTATTATATTAAAGAGAACCGCATGGGCACCTTCGGCTACCTGATGCCGTGGTGCCTGGCGGAGGATGAGGCCGCCGCGGTGAAGCTCGGCTGGCGCCCCTACCACATGCAGCAGGGCTATGCGCTCAATGACAACACGCTCACGGCGGGCTCAGCGCTCTGCTGGGGCAACAATCTCGCCCCCGCGACCTCCGATGCGGAGAAAATCATGGAGATGATGGCGTGGGATGCTACGGAGAAACAGCAGTTCGCCGTGGGCAGCGGCACGCCTTTCGTTTACCGCACCATGCTCATCACGGAGCAGGTGGCGCACGATCTCGCGCGGAAGTATAGGAGCAAAGAGGACTTGGAGCGAGCTCTTGTGCAGACCGCCCGCATGCCGCTGGAACAGCGGGCAACGGCGAATTACTGGGGCAACCCCGGCAGTGCGTTTAACCCTGAGACCTATCCTCTTGCGCAGCATATCCGCAAGATTGCGCAGGCTGAGGGCGCAGCTGAAACGCCCACGCCCCTCTGGCTGCAATGGACAGGTAAGCAGCAGATGCAGACCGTACCCGTGATGCAGGAGGGCAAGACGGCGATCCTCCTCACGGGCGACGCCAACCGCAACAAGACCATGTGTCTGCCCGGCGGCGGCTTTGTAACCATGAAAATTGAGCTGCCGAAGAACTGGGAGAAGCTCATGGCGAACAAGGGCTACCAACCGCTTGCGAGCTTCAACCTGACGAGCCATCTCACGCCCGGTTCTCTTCACCCGAACACCACCCGCTATCGCCGCACCGAAGGGCGCACGCAGGGCTCGTCTCACCGCTCCTCCTCTCCGGCGAGCTCCGGCGGTCGCTTGCTGCCATGGTGGGCGGAGTAAGTTGCAAGGGCGCAACGGGTAAGGTATGCGCCTTTTTCTCGTTCTTCTCCCCTCCGTGCATGTCGTCGTATTCTTCCCCTGAGATTATGACAAAACAAATCCTTGCAGGAGATAACAGAAGGAATACAATGCAGGAAATGATTTCTTGCGTGTACAACAACGGCAGCGTGTTCCGGGCGGAGGCCTGGAGCTGGCGTGGCTATGCTTGTTGAACACATGGGAAGCTCAGCCCGTGCGGCGCACGGGGTTTATCGAAGAAACAAAGGTATCTGACCGCTACGGCTTCCCGAAGGACCGCAGCGGTTTTTTTATAAACGACATTTTCCGAAACATTACATCATGCAACAGATTCAGCTCCGACAGCAATGCCGACGATTGACGGAGGGCGACACGCAGACGCCTATTCGCCTCTTCATGCAGATTTCCGAGCAGAACCCCAATGGTATCCTGCTCGAAAGTACGGAAGTGGACGGGCGATGGGGCCGCTACAGCGTGATTGCGACGGATTTCCTCGCGGAGTTCTCCGTGGCGGACGGCAAGCTGAAGGTGGAGACGCACGATGCCGCGCTCGCCCCCCTCGCCGCGCTGGATGGTCTGCCCTACATGGAGGGCATGCGCGCCGTGATGAAGGCGGTGGACATCGTGCCCGATAAGCCCGATATGGCACCCATCACCCGTGCGCTCTACGGCTACTGGGGCTATGAGATGGCGGCGATTTTCCAGCCCAAGCTGGCGCAGACCCTGCGCGTGTCGGATGCGGAGAGCCGCCTTGTCATCGCCGCCACGGTGCTGGTGTTCGACCATGTGTACAACCGCCTCTACCAGCTGAGCATCGGCGAGCCCCGCGACATCGAGAACATGCCGCAGCTGCGCGACAGCCGCCGCAAACCCTGCAAGGCGGGCGAGACCGAACGTTGCCCCTCCGAGGAGAATTTCAAGGCAGGCGTGGAGAAGGTGCGGCAGATGCTGCACGACGGCGAGGCCATTCAGGTGGTGGGCTCCACGCAGTGCAGCGCGGCGTTTGAGGGCGATACCTTCACACTCTACCGCCGCATGCGCTCCATCAATCCCTCTCCCTACATGTTCTACATGCATTTCTCGGATATGGAGCTCTTCGGTGCCTCCCCCGAGGTGATGGTGCGCTGCACGGAGAATCATCTGCTGCTTTCCCCGATTGCCGGCACGCGCCGCCGCGGCCGCACGGAGGAGGAGGACGAGGCCTTTGCCCGCGAGATGACCGCCAGCCCCAAGGAGCGCGCGGAGCACGTGATGCTCGTGGACCTCGGCCGCAACGACCTCGGTCGCGTGGCGGTGGGCGGCAGCGTGAAGGTGGAACGCCTGATGGATGTGGAGCGTTTCTCCCATGTGATGCACATGACCAGCCGCGTGACGGCGGATCTCGCCCCCGGCATGGACGGGCTCGACCTGCTGGCGAGTGCGTTCCCCGCGGGCACGGTGAGCGGTGCGCCCAAGGTGCGCGCCATGGAGATTATCCACGAGATTGAGGAAGTGCCGCGCGGACCCTACGCGGGCTGCATCGGCTGGCTGGGGCTCGACAAGGATGCCGTGCATCTCGACACGGGCATCACCATCCGCTCCATGTGGCACCGCAACGGCCGCGTCTACTGGCAGATGGGCGCGGGGCTTGTGTATGACTCCGAACCCAAGTACGAATGGATGGAATGCCGTAATAAAGGCCGCATTATCGATACCATTTTGGCTGAAGACTAAACCATTTTTTCCGACCATGTTCCTCTTTATTGATAACTACGACTCGTTTTCCTACAACATCGTCCAGTATTTCATGCAGACGGGGCGCACGCCCACGGTGTTGACGAACGATGACCCGCGGCTCTTGGAGCTGGCGACATCTCCCGAGCTGGAGTACGTGGTGCTTTCCCCCGGCCCCAGCAACCCCGAACACGCGGGCTACTGTCTGGAGTTCCTCGCCCGCTTGCCGCACCACATTCCCGTGCTGGGCGTGTGTCTCGGCCACCAGTGCCTCGGCCACTTCGCCGGCTGCGAGGTGGTGCGCGGACCGCGCGTGATGCACGGCAAGACCAGCGTGATTGAGCACGACGGCACGGGCATCTACACGGGTGTCTGCAACCCCATGACCATCGGCCGCTACCACTCCCTCGTGGTGAAGGTGCCCGAGAACCACCCCCTGTTGGAGGTCACCGCCCGAGACGAGGACGGCGAGGTGCAGAGCATGCGCTACAAGGACCGCCCGTGGGTGAGCGTGCAGTATCACCCCGAAAGTATCTTAACGACCGACGGGCTGAAACTCATCGCAAACTTCCCCGAAAACATCTAATCCCTTTCCCCCGCGCACGAAGTGCGCCGAATTCAAACTTCGTACATCGTACATCGTAAATCGTACATTCTCATGACTATTGCTCCTATTCTGGATAAGTTGGCTGACGGTATCAATCTGGAGCCGTCCGAGGCCAAGTATGCGATGACCGAACTGATGGACGGTCACCTGTCTCCCGCGCAGGCGGGGGCGCTGTTGCTCACGCTGCGCGCCAAGGGCGAGACGGCGGAGGAGCTGGCCGCCGCCGTAGAGGTCTGCCTTTCCCGCGCCGTTGCGGTGACGGGCATCGAGGGCGAATACATCGACATCGTGGGCACGGGCGGTGACGGCAAGCACAGTTTCAACTGCTCCACCTGCACGGCGCTCATCCTCGCGGGCATGGGTTATCAGGTGCTCAAGCACGGCAACCGCGCCGTGTCCTCCTCTTCGGGCGCGGCCGATGCGCTGGAGAGCGTGGGCTACCCCCTCAACCTCGACCCCGAGGGCATTCGTGACTCTCTGAAGAAGAGCGGCTTTGCTTTCTGCCTTGCGCCGCATTACCACCCCGGTTTCAAGAACATTGTGCCGATTCGCCGCGAGCTCGGCGTGCGCACCCTCTTCAACCTGCTGGGGCCCATGATTAACCCGAGCCGCCCCACCCACATGATGATGGGCGTCGCCAAGCCCGAGATGGTGGAAAAAATTGCCCGAGTGATGGCCCTGGGCGGCTACCGCCGTGCGCTGGTGATTCACGGCGCGGGCGGTTATGATGAAGCTACCGCTTTCGGCCCTGTGACCGCCGCCCTCATCGAAGAGGGTGAGGTGAAACCCTTCCGCTTCGACCCCGCCGACTACGGCTTCACGCCCCCCGCCTCGGAGGATGAGCTGCGCGTGGAAACCCGAGAGGAGGCCGAGAGTGCCGTGCGCTCCGTGCTCGCGGGGCAGGGCAGCAAGGCCATGAACGACATGGTGACCATCAACCTCTCCCTCGCCCTGAGCCTCATGGCCCCCGAGCTGGATATGCAGTCCTGCGTCTCCCGCGCCCGCATGGCGGTGGCACAGGGGGCTGCGATGAAGGTCATTGCTGCCTGGTAAATTACAATTTACAAATTACAAATTACAAATTGAAAATTCCGCGCGGCTTTGCCGCGCCTGACTTTCAAATCGTACATCGTACATCGTACATCGTACTTCCTATGAATTTGCAGCGTTTCATCGATGCCAAGCAGGAGGAGCTGGCGGCTCTGCGGCGGGAGATGCCCGCGCCGCGAGAGGGCGTGCGCCCGGATTTCCTGCGTGCGCTCATGGCTCCGCCCCCTGCGGGTGTGCCTCTGCGCGTGATTGCGGAGTTCAAGCGCTCCTCGCCCTCCGCGGGTGTGATCAACGATCGCCTTGCTCCCGCCGATGTGGCGCGGCAGTATGCCGCAGGCGGGGCGACCTGCATGAGTGTGCTCACGGAAGAGCAATACTTCACGGGGCACGTGCGCGACCTCTCCGCAGCGGCGACGGCGGGCATTCCGCTGTTGAGAAAAGATTTTATCTTCGATGAATTGCAGGTGCGGCAGACCTTTGCGACCCCCGCGAGCGCGATGCTGCTCATCGTGGCACTGACCCCCGATGTCGCCCGCCTGCGAGCCCTGCGCGAGCTGGCGGAGACGCAGGGGATTCACGCCGTTGTCGAGGTCTTTACCGATCGTGAGCTGGAGATGGCGCGCGAGTCCGGCGCCCGCATCATTCAGGTGAACGCCCGCAACCTGGAAACTTTTAAGACCGACCGCGTGGAGGGGCTGAAGCTCGCCGCACACCGTTTGCCGCAGGAGTGCTGGATTGCCGCCAGTGCCATGCAGACATGGGTTCACCTTGACGAAGCCGCCGCGGCAGGGTATAATGCCGCACTCATCGGCACCGCCCTCATGACGGGTGACTCGCCGTTGGCCAATCTCACACGCATCCTGCACCCCGAACGCTGATACGCATGACGACAAGCACCACCGATAAAACGCCCTTCATCAAGGTCTGTGGGCAGACGCATCCCTCCACCGTGGATTGCGCCGCTGCCTACGGGGCGCATTTCGTGGGCTTCATCTTCCATCAGGGCAGCCCGCGCAGCGTGTCGCCCGAGATGGTATCGGCCATCAACTCCGCGAACGTGGGGCGTGTCGGCGTTTTCGTGCGCCAGTCGGCGGATGAAATCCTTTCCGTGTTGACGCAGGCTCGCCTCGACTTCGTTCAGCTGCACGGCAAGCAGACGAAGGAAGACGCCGCCCTCATCGGTCCGCAGCGCATCATCCGCGTGCTCTGGCCCGAGCATTGCGAAAGCATCGATGAGCTGCAGCAGCAGATTGACGACTGGGCGCCCTACTGCGCCTACTACCTGCTGGATGCCGGTGCCTATGGTCAGGCGGGTGGTCATGGTCGCCGTCTCAATGTCTCCGAGTTCGGCAAGCTCCGCTTTCCCCACCCGTGGATTCTTGCGGGCGGTCTGAGCGGCGACAACATCGGGGAGGTCCTCTCCGAGGTCCGACCCGACGGCCTCGACTTCAACAGCGGCATCGAAATCGCCCCCGGTATCAAAATGCCCGACAAGATGCTCGCAGCTTTCACTGCTGTCTCGAGAGCCTGTCGATGAAGGGGCTCTGCCGACTGTTCTCCGCGAGGAATGCGGGCGTGGGGGCGGCGCTGCCGTCGCAGCACCTCGCGTATAAATCTCGTGCCATGTCAACTTGTAGGGTTGCATTCCGATGCTCCTTTCGCTAGACTGTCCGCATGCTTGAATCTTTGCTTTCCCATCTGCACACGGCGTGGTTGATTTTCCTCGTCATCATGTTCTTCAACCTGATGATTTTCGTGCATGAATTGGGGCATTTCCTCGCGGGTAAGTGGCGCGGGGCGTACATCGATCGCTTTCAGATTTGGTTCGGCAAGCCCTTGTGGCAGAAGAAAATCGGCGGGGTGCAGTGGGGTATCGGCTGGATCCCCGCGGGCGGCTTCGTTTCCCTGCCGCAGTTGGCGGACATGCAGGCCGTGGAGGGCGAGGCGGAGATTCCCGCGGACCTGAAACCTCTCGGCGCACTCGATAAAATCATCATTGCAGCGGCGGGTCCCTTCTTCTCCCTGTTGCTGGCCTATGTGTTCGCCGTCATCGTGTGGGGCGTGGGCAAGCCCGTGGGGGAGGTGCAGACGACCACCATCGGCTATGTGCCTGCAGATTCTCCTGCGGCGCAGGCAGGCCTGCTGCCCGGGGATGTCATCACTGCTGTGGATGGTCAGCCGGTCACCAAGTGGACGGGCAACATGGACGGCGTGAAGGAGCTCGTCGCCATGAGCGAGAAGGAGACGATTCGCTTTGATATCGACCGCCCCGCAGCGGACGGCAGTGTGCAGCACCTCGTGGTGCAGAGCGGTTTCCGTTTGCCTGAAAAGAAGTGGTGGCAGCGCGGCGGTCTGCGTCTGGTGGGTATCAGCCCCGCGTCGCCCTGTGTCGTCGGCGGTATCCTGCCCGCATCCCCGGCGGAGAAGGCCGGGTTGACAGAGGGGCAAAAACTCCTCCGGGTTAATGGCACGGAGGTGTACTCCCCCGCGGCCGTGGCGGATGTCGCGGAGAAGGGTGAGCCCATGCAGCTGCTTTTGGAAAATGAGGATGGCTCGACTGTCGAAACGACTCTCACGCCCGCCGTACCTGCCAATTGGCAGGGCATGGAGGCAGCACGCCCCGTCATGGGCTTCCGCTGGGGGAACCCCTTGCTCAATATGGAGCTGGAGCACCCCTCGCCACAGGCGCAGGTGAACCAAAGCTTCAAGCTGATGGGCGACACGTTGGCGAAGGTGGCGGCTCCCGGCAGCAGCGTGGGCATGGAGCACCTCTCCGGCCCCGTGGGCATCGGCAACTACCTCTATCGCATGCTCGCCGTGCCGGAGGGGTGGATGCTCATCCTCTGGTTCGCCGTGGTGCTCAATGTGAACCTTGCCGTGCTCAACATCCTGCCGCTGCCTATCGTGGACGGTGGACATGTGGTGCTCGGCACGCTGGAACTCATCTTCCGTCGCCCCGTGGGCGGCAAGCTGCTGGATTGGATTCAGAACGGCTTCTTCTTTGTTCTGCTTGCCTTCTTCCTCTTTGTCACCTTTAAGGACGTGGGCGATATCGTGAGCGGCGACCCGGCGGAAAAACTGCCGGAGCCTGTTTTCTCCGCGCAATAACTCATCCTCTTTTGCCGATATCGCTTGCCAAAACAGCGTATTCCTGCTAGATTCTTTTCGAGATGAAACACCGCATGCTGATGTTCCTGCTTGCCTTCGGGGGGCTTCTCTGCTGCATGGCAGAGGAACCGGGCGTGTTGGACTTCGACCCTGTGTCGCTGGATGCCGCGGCGCAGAAGACGAGCGCGGCCCCCGCCGCGGAGACCGAAGACCGCGCCTTGCCCGTGCCGCATGACCAGACGCGCGTTGCCGTGCTCGGCTACCACAATTTCAGCGAGACAGCCCCCGTCACGGAGATGCTCATGCGCACCTCCGAGTTCCGTGATCAGATGGAGACCATCCGCCGCCTGGGCTACACCGTCATCAGCATGCAGGAGTTTCTGGAGTGGCGCTTCGGCGACCGGGAGCTGCCCGCCAAGTGCGTGCTTATCACGTTGGATGACGGCTGGAAAAGCGTCTACACCGACGCCTATCCCATCCTGAAAGAATACGGCTACCCCTTCCACCTTTTCCTCTATACCACCTTCCTCTCCGGGCGCGGGGACAGCATGAGCCCCAAGCAGGTGAAGGAGATGATGGAGCACGGTGCCAGCATCGGCAGTCACACCACCACGCACCCCTATCCCAAGGAGTGGAAATCCCATGAAGCGAACGGCGAGGAGGATTACGCCGCCTTCATCGACAAGGAAATCGGCGACTCCTTCACCAAGCTCGGCAAGCTCTTCGGCCCCATCAACACCTACTGCTACCCCGGCGGCTACATCACGCCGCAGATGGTGGAGCGTTTGCCGGGGTACGGCTATGTGGCTGCCTTCACCGTGGTGCCCGGCAAGGTGACGGACAAGGAAGACCCGCTGCGCATCCACCGCTACATGGTCTTCGGCACGGATGCCTCCATCTTCGCCAACGCCATGGATTTCCGCGTGGCGCAGCTCGGCAAGACCGTCTCCACGGGCTCCACCCCCGGCACCCTGCCGGCCACGACGCCCCCGCCGCCTTTCTCCGTTTCCCCCAAGCCGAATGAAGTTGTCGGCAACGACGTGCCCGCCATCACCGCCTACATGAGCGATGTCGCGGGTGTCGATCTCTCTTCCGTCCGCATGGCGGTGAGCGGCTTCGGTCGCGTGCCCGCCAAAGTGGACGAGAATACCCGAACCGTGCAGTGGACGCCCCCCATGCGCATCTACATGCCGAACCTTTCCGTGCACGTGACATGGAACAGCACGGACGGCACCAGCCACAAGGCTGAGTGGTCGTTCGCCGTTGACGCCTCCGTGCAGCAGGAACAACAATGACACACAGTAACACCATATCATGGCTGAAGAACAGAAAACCGATGCAGAGGTGAAGCCCGCCAAGACCCGTGCGCCGCGCAAGCGCACACCGAAGGCCGCTGCCCCTGCCGCCGGGGAAGTCGGTGCGCCTACGCCCGCCCCCGCCGCGGAAACACCCGCCAAGAAGAAGCCCGCCCCCCGCAAGAAGGCGGACAAGAAACCCGCCGCCGCGTCCGCGCCTGAGGCAACACCCGCCCCTGCGCCCGCTCCGCAGCAGGAACAGCCCAAGCAGGAGAAGCGAGAGGAACGCCGTCCCCGCCACGAGAAGGGACATCAGCAGAACGCCCCCAAGCCCGCGGAGAACACGAACGCCAAGCCTCTGAACACCAGCGAGGAACGCGCCGACTCCACCAGCGAGGAGCGCCCCCTCGTCCGCAACATCGAACAGAGCGCTCCGAAACCCGCCTCCGTGCCCGGTTTTGCGACGCCCGAGACCGTGGGTGGAGAAGGCGGCAACGGCGGCAATGGTCGCCGCAAGCGTCGCCGCAACCGCAACCGCCGCGGCGGTGAGGAGCGCCAGCCCCAGCAGAACGGCCCCGCCCCCCGCGTGGATGCTGATGAACTCTACCGCCGTGCGTGGAAGATTTTCCTCGGCGAAGTGACGGAAGAAGGTCTTGCCCTCATGGACGACCGCACCGCTCAGGAAGCTTCCCGCCGCGCCTTCCGCGTGGCCGAGCTTTTCCTGCTGGAGGCCGCCCGCCACAAGCCCGCCGCGGATGCAGCTGCTCCCGAGGCTGACGAGGATGATACCTCCGAAGAAACGGAAGCCTAAGCCATCCTTTCTTCCACCCCTCTTTCACCGCCCCGGGCATGATGCTGCGGGGCGGTTTTTTGCGGCGAAATCTCACGCTCCTGTTCGTCCATGCTTGCCAAAAGGTTTTTCCTGTGCTAGGATGAGACCTGAAAGCAATCAACGACGTCACATCCATGAATCAGGAACTGTATCGCCCGAATGCCGCCATTATCTACCAGCGTTCCAACGGCACGGTGCTCATCTGCGAGCGCGTGAACCCCGAGGGTGCGTGGCAATTCCCGCAGGGCGGCATCAAGAAGGGGGAGAGCCCCCTCTCCGCCGCCTGCCGCGAAGGAATGGAGGAAACGGGGTTCCGTCCCAACGAGTACGACGTGATTGCCGAGCACGGCCCCTACCGCTACGACTACCCGCCCAAGGAGCGCGAACGCGTGCTGCGCAAGCGCGGCATTCCCTACGCGGGGCAGGAGCAGCGCTACTTCCTCTGCCGCATGCACGATGACAAGGCCGAACCTTGGTTGGACAACAAGGAGTTCAAGGGCTACAAGTGGGTATCCCCGCGTGCCTTTGACATGGAGTGTCTGCCGGACTTCAAGCGCCCTGTCTACAAGCAGGTCTTCCGTGATTTCTTCGGTCTGTGATGGAAGCTTCCTCCCTGCAAGCCGTCGCCGTGCTCCGCAGTCCTTTTGCGGAAAAATTCGGCGTGCCGCGGCAGGGTAATCTCGCCCCGCACGTCATCAGCGAGGTGGTGCTGGAGCCCGCTTTCCGCGGCACGGATTGCCTACGCGGGTTGGAGGGCTTTTCGCACCTCTGGCTCATCTGGGGCTTCCATTGCAACGGCTCCGATTGGCACCCCACCGTGCGCCCGCCGCGTTTGGGCGGTAACACGCGCATCGGTGTCTTCGCCAGCCGCTCCCCCTTCCGCCCGAACGGACTCGGCCTCTCCGTGGTGAAAATCGTGAGCGTAGAGCAGGGGGTGATACGTGTGTCGGGGGCCGACATGGTGGACGGCACGCCCATCTACGATATCAAGCCCTACGTTCCCTACAGCGACGCCATCCCCGAGGCGGCAAGCGGGTTTACCGCCGCGCCGTGGGAGCCGCTGGAGGTGCAGCTGCCCGTGCAACTGCCCGCAGGAGTTTCTCCTGACTGGGTGGCGGCACTGAAAGAAACCTTGGCACAGGATCCGCGCCCTGCCTATCAGGATGACCCTCTGCGGGTGTACCACCTCATCCTGCTCCCGTTTGAGATTGACTTCCGCGTGGAAAACGGCATCGCCCTCGTCACCTCCGTCCGCCCCCATGCTTGACCGCATCACACAGGCTTTTGACGCGAACTTCGCCGCGGGCCGGGAGCGCGGGGCGGCTCTCTGCGTGTACCGCAAGGGGGAGTGCGTGCTCTCCCTCTGCGGCGGCACGCGCGGTGAGGGCAGGGAAGCATGGGATGACAAGACCCTCGTCCCCATCTTTTCCGCGACAAAAGCTGCTTCTGCTGCTTGCCTGCTGACCGCCCTCTACGAATGCGCACAGGGACCGGAGCTGGAGGTCGGCGCCCTCTGGCCGGAATTCCCGGCGCCCGCCCTCTCCATCGGAGAGTTGCTCTCCCACCAGTCGGGCTTGGCCGCCACGCAGGAACCCGCTTCCGTCTTCGACCTCGATGCGTGCAAGCTCGCGCTGGAGCAGAGCTCGCCGCTCTGGGGTCCGCCGCACCACGGCTACCACCCGCACACTTATGGGCCGATGTTGGATATCCTCATGCTCGCCCTCACGGGGCAGCGCATCGGCGACTGGTGGGAGGAGCGTGTGCGCCGCCCCCTGGGGTTGGATTTCTTCATCGGTCATCTGCCCGAGGCGGACTTTGCTCGCGTTGCCTCCTTGGAAAATGCCAGGCTGCACGGACCTCTGCCGTCGACGCCCTTTTTCCGCGCCTTTTTCGACCCGCAAAGCCCTGTGAACCGCGCCTTTCACAGCATCGAGGGGCTCGACACCATGCAACAGATGAACACCCCCGCTGCGTGGCAATGCGCCTGCCCGGCCAAGGGCGGTGTGGCGAGTGCGGAGGGGCTGTGCCGCTTCTATCAGGCTCTCTTGGGCTACATCCCCGCTGCACCTTTCCCCGCGCAGGTGCTCACGTGGATGCGCACCCCCATGGCCTCGGGACAGGACGAAACGCTTTTGGAGCCCACAACCTTCACCTGCGGAGCCATGAGCGAACCCGCCGAGCTTTTCACCATCGAGGGCGAGCACGGCTTCGGCCACGCCGGGGCCGGCGGCTCCCTCGCCTTCTGTATCCCGCAGACGGGCCTTTCCTTCGCTTATGTCATGAACCGCATGGAACCCGGCGTTCTCCCGGGAGAGCGCGTGAGGCAGCTCTTAGGGTAGCACCACAATGCAGAAAAGGGGCTGAGGAAGGCCTCAGTCCCCTTTTGGGGAGAGCCGCCTGTAGGCTCTCCGGCCGCTGCGGAGGGCCGCATCGTCAATCATTGAGCCGGTGATTGCTCGGGATGGTGATGCGCTCGCTGAGCGGGTCGACGCGGAGGGCGGGAGGCAGGAGTTTGCGTCGCAGCGCGGAGGAGATGAGACGACGCTGGAGATAGCGCACATCGTTCTCCTTGAAGAGAATCCCCTGCTTGGCAATGAGGTCGCCTGCGCTGATGTTGAGGTCGGCCAGCTCGTGCAGGATGCGATCCTGCGTCGAGTCCGCGGGTTCGGACAGCGAGCCGAAGAGGTCGGCGTGCTCCTCGCTCAGGCTGCGGCAGAGCAGGAAGAGGTCGACCTGATACAGATTGCCGAGCGGGGCGAGAGCGCCGCACGTGTCGCCGAAGAGCACGAAGTCGCCCATGAGGGCGGCGTGGCGGTCTACGGGGGAGAGCAGCAACATGCCGCGGCTTTCTGCAAAGCTTTGCATGAGGGCGGCGCGGAGTCTGGCTGTGAGGGGGGCTGCACTGTCGTTGCCCATGCCGGCAGCCTCGGTGGCTGCGGCGGTGAGGGCGGCATCCTTCCAATCGCGGCAGTCAATGCCGAGCGCTTTGGCCGTGGACGTGTTGCCCGTGAAGGTGATGCCGCAGACGTTGGCGGAGCCGAGGGCGGAGACAGCCAGCGCGGCCAGCAGGGTGGAGTTGGCGTGGTCCAGCGGCACGCAGACGCCGCCGTAGCCGTGGTGGCGCACGGTGTCGCGGATGCCGAGCTCAAGCGCCTCTCTCATGAGGTTTTCCGGCGCGGGAGCGGCGAGCACGGGCTTGGGGTGGCGCATGTCTGCGACCATGGCTGCACTGCGGAAGAAAGGCAGGCGCAGCACGCACTTGCCCGCGCGGTTGCAGAGAGAGGAGCCTCCGCCGTAAACGGAGCTGCCCGCCGTGCCGAACGCACGCATCGTCACCACGGGAGCGCCGTTGGTGCGGGCTTCCCAGCTGTGCTCCTCCTCATCGCTCGCTGCAGACGCGGTGTGCCATGGTGTGGTGGCAAAGTGCACCATGAGGTCGGCGGGTTCCGCATCCGGCAGCATGACTTCCTCTCCCACGGCGATGAAGACGGTGTGTTCATCAATAAAGTTGATTTCGCCGTCATCCAGCTCCGTCACAGTGTCTTTCTCAATCAGGAAGGGAACAAGGTCCACTGTCACGTCAGGTCGTTCCGGGTCCTCTTCCTCCTCGCCCAGCAGACCATCCCACAAATCCTCCTCGCTGATGGGGGAGGCGTAGCCGCAGGTGAGCAGCGGGGCGCTGCCGAGCTCGTGGGAAAGAGCATCAAAAGCGGCCTGCATCTGGTGCAGGAAGGAGGCTCTCGTGCTCAAATCGCGCGGGGCAATGCCGCAGAGAGCTTCGGCGGGAGCAATGACAATCTGTGCGCCGTGGTCAAGGCACTCGCGGTAGCCCTGCACGATGGTGCGCAGGTTGACGGAAAAATCACCGGGAAGGGGAGATGTCTGAAGTAGGCCGATTTTGGTGTAGGGCGCAGGCATGATAAAAAGGGGCAGGAACGCCTCTCCATAGTGAACTTATCTTTCATCGTTTGCAAGTAAAAAGCCATGAACTGACGCACTTTGTGCCGAGAACGGCACAAATGGGATGTACGATGGACGAGGTACGATGGACGAAGGAGGAAGAGAGTGCGGCTACGCCGCAAGAATAAAAACGGTCTGACTAAATGTCAGACCGTTTTCTACACTTGCGAGCGTTGCGAGCCGAATTCTGACTTCGTACCTCGTCCATCGTGCATCCCCCATCAGCGGTACAGGGCGGGGTTGATGTGCAGCTGGCGGATGCGGTAGTTCAGCTTGCGGATGGTGGTTGCGAGCTCGCGGGCGGAGGCGGAGACGTTGCCCCGGGTGCGTTTGAGGGAGGCGGTGATGAGCTCTTTCTCGAAAGCGGCGGTCAGCGTTTCGATGCCGGCGCTCTGCTCCTGCTCGGCGGTGGGGGGCAGCAGACGCTGTTCCGTGCCCACGGACTGCTCCGTCTGGAGGGAGGGGGGCAGATCCACGGCGTTGATGACCGTGCTGTTGGACATGATGACGGCGCGTTCAATCATGTTTTCCAGCTCGCGCACGTTGCCCGGCCAGTGGTAGGACATGAGCATGTCGATGGCGGGGGTGGAGAGGCGCAACACCTGCTTGCCGTACTGCTTGTTGTACTTGGAGAGGAAGAAGTCCGCCAGCGAGATGATGTCCGCCTTGCGGGAGCGCAGGGGCGGCACGGCAATGGGGAGCACGGCGAGGCGGTAGTAAAGGTCTTCGCGGAAGGAGCCTTCGTCCTTCATCTTCTCCAGATTGCGGGAGGTGGCGGCGATGATGCGGGCGTTGGTATGCAGCGGTTGCTGGGAGCCCACGCGCTCAAAGACTTTTTCCTGCAGCACGCGCAGCAGTTTCACCTGCGTCTGCACGGGGATGTCCCCGATTTCATCGAGGAAGAGGGTGCCGGTGGAGGCTTCCTCAAAGCGCCCGATACGCTGCTTGATGGCCCCGGTGAAGGCTCCTTTCTCGTGGCCGAAGAGCTCGGATTCGATGAGCCCTTCCGGCAGGGCGGCGCAGTTGACGGCGACGAAGGGTCCGTCTCGGCGGTCGGAGGCGTAGTGGATGGACTGCGCAAGCAGCTCTTTGCCCGTGCCGGATTCTCCGAGCAGCAGCACGTTGGCGGAGGAGCGGGCGACCTTCGCCATCTCCTGATACACGGAGCGCATGGCGGAGGAGTGGCCGATGATGTTCTCAAAGCCTTTCTCGCCCAGCTCGTAGCGCATGCGGTCGTTTTCGCGCTCCAGCAGCTGGCGTTCGCTCACCTGGGCGCGCAGGTCGGCTACGGCATCGGCCAGAATGTTGGCCACCACCTCGAGGAGGCGCAGCAGTTTGTCCAGCACGCTTTGCCGCTGCACGGGGAAGGAGAGCGAGAGCGTGCCGATGATGGCACCTGTGTGCAGAATGGGGACGCAGAGGAAGGATTCGCTCATGTCGCCGTGCAGCGCACCCGTGCGGTTCAGGAAGGAGCGGGAACGCGCCGTGTCGCGGATGACGGCGGGGCTGCCGCTGCGGCCCACCTCACCCGTGATACCTTCTCCGAGCCGGTAGGTGCCGCGGGCTTTTTCTTCTTCCGACAGGCCGTAGGAGGCCTCAATCACCAGCACATCGTTCTGCAACAGACAGAGGGCGCCCTGCGAGAAACCGAGGTTTTCTTCCAGCACCTGCAGGATGTGCTCCAGCAGGTCCGCCACTTCTCGCCGGCCGACCAGCACGCGGGAGATGCCCGAGAGCACGCGCAGCTCCAGGCTGTCGCCCACGAGTTCTGCCAATCTGTTGCCGGAATCGCTCATCACAGGAACTTAACGGGCAGGGCGGAACCGGTTTCGCTGAGGGTGAAGGAGAAGCCGAAGCCTTCCTCCTTCTTACCGCCGTTGTCGCGCAGGAAGAGGGTGGCGCCCACATACCACGCGCCGCAGTGGCGGTACAGCGAGTATTCCTGAATCGGCACGCGGTGGGATTCCATGTCGAAGTACCATCGCCCGCAGAAGCTGTAGCGCTCATTGAAGCGCAGGTTTTCCTGCATGTACAGCTGCTCGGCGTCTTTCAGCAGAGGGTGGTCTTTCATGCAGCGGTAGCCGAACGTACCCTCCAGCCATTGGAAGGGCATGTACGACGCGCTGAGGCTGTAGCGGCGGAAGTCGTATCCGTCGCTGAAGGTGGGGGTCTGGGATTCCAGCGAGAATCGCAGGCGTTCGGAGGGGCGGAAACGGATGTAGGAGTAGAGGTTGGAGTACTTGCTCTCGCCGTCGTCACCGTCCGCATTGTAATCCACGAAGAGATTCCAGTCCAGCAGGCGTACGCGCTCCCGGTCCACGGTGCTGTTGAGGATGTTCTGCACACCGAAGCGAATCACCGTCCACTTGCCCCAGCCATCCAAGCCGTTGAATCCGATGAAATCCAGCGGCATGGGGGTGATGGTCGCGCTGCCCATGGCGCTGGACCAGTAGTCCACCTGCGGCACCAGTCTGTTGGAGGAAGAGATGGTGGCGTGTGAGAGCGAGACGTAGGGGTGGATGACGTGCGTGAGCCCCTTCAGTCCGAAGCGCTTGTAGGAGAAGTTGCGGTAGCTCCGGTGGAACTTCATGTCCACATCGCAGCCGAGGTAGCCGAGGAAACGATTGTCCGATCCGATACCGCCTACGTCATAGTAGCCCGTATAACCGAAGCCCGCTTTGGGTGTTACGTTGAGGAAGCGCAGGGGCTTCAGCGCGGTACTGATTTCGTGGGTGGTGTTGACGCGGAGGTAAGAGTCCGTGTTGAGCAGACGGGTGAAGTAGTCTTTCAGTTCGCCTTCGCTCAGGTAGTATAGGAGGAGCTGATACTCGAAACGCTCTTCGACGGGCAGGTACTGCCGCATGAGGGTGGCGGAGTTGTTTGTCTCATAGGCGATGGGCGTATCGGCGATGGGCTTGCGGACGCGGTAGATACTCGCCTCCACGCGTTCTTCCGTGGCGTAGTAGTTGTTCGGCGCAAAGCGTGTGTAGAGCATGGCCTGCGAGTCGCGCCCGCGGCGGGTGAGTCTCACCGTGTTGTCGGGGCAACCATCCGTGCGGGCTTTCTCCTCGAAGAAGTCGCGCAGGACATAGCGGTCGGACAGAGCATTGACATTGGCGGCGAGGTTCCACTTGCCGTGTGTATCCGCGGCGGGTGTGACATCGTGCTCCCATTGCAGAGCGATGCGGTAGCGGTTGTGGCGCGTGTGGTTGCGTTCTCCCTCCACGGGGTTAATCATGGGGTCGGAGTCTGCAAGACCATATATCTTCAGCCCGTCCAGCTCCTCATAGCGCCGGGCAAGCGCGATGTCTTCCCAATCGGCACCGAGTGCCGCCCCGCGGCGGCTGCGGAAATCCAAGTGGGTGGTGAGCAGGTAGTCTGCCGTCGGGATGCCGTGCTCCACGCGGCGGTTGCCCAGCAGGAAGCCGTAGCTGTTGAGCAGATAGGTGCCCCATACAGATTTGCCGCCCACATTGGGCATGTACCCCTCTCTGGGGTTCAGGGAGTGGGAGAAGCGAATCCACCCGAGCAGGGGAACCGCCATTTCATGCCCTTCTTTGCCGGCGATGCTCAGGCGCGAGATGCTGCCGGATTCACCGGGATAAATAGTGAGTGTCCCCGTGCCGATCCAGGCGGATGGCTCTTCCACATCCTCGGTGGAAACATAGGCATCACGGATGATGATGTAGGGCTTTTCTGCTGCGTCTGTGTGGTATTCGATGGCGGAACCGCGGATAATCATGCCGCCGACCTTGGCGCGGACGCCGTCCATGCGGGCAACTTTGCTATTGAGGTCGTAGGTGGCATTGCCCTTGCAGCGCACGAGCACATCGCTGTTGTAGATGGTGAGCGGCCCTTCCAGTGTCGCAAGCCCGGCGCCGAGGTCTGCCGAGATGCGTTGCGCCTGCATGTATCCTGCCGTATCGGTCGTCAGATTGACGGGTTGCCCTGCGCCGTCATAGGTGATAGTGCGTTTCTCTCCGTCGTAGATAATACTGCCGCCGTGGTTGTCCACGTCAAGACTGTCAGGAATCTCCGCAGCGAGTGCTCCTGTGGTGCCGAGTGCCTTGTCGCGCAAATCCAGCACAGGGTTGGAAGCCGCCGCCCCGCCGTCGTACATTTGCGAGGGCAGGGGCATCAATTCGCTCTGTTGGGCATAAGCGGCACAACAGCTCATGGCGAGCGCCACGAGTGCTCGCGCAGAAACAGGAGAAGAATGGGCGGGAGAGAGGCGGGCCATCTTGCGGAGGATTATGCCGATTTTAGACAAAAATGTCAAGAAGGGATTGTGCGCGGATTGTATGTTTTTGCCTTTTATCGGTCGGGTAAAAGGGGAGGTGAAGGACGCGCACCTGCCTGCGGTTGCGGTCGAGCATGAAATCGGAGAAGGAGACTATCGTTTCCCCGCTTGATACATGAGGATAAGAGGGTGGCGAGCCGAATGAAAAAGTCGGAGTCACTCCTTTTCCCCTGAAAAGGAAGTCACCCACGGGCCGAAGCCCGTGGGTGCCCAACTACCCTATGAATCGGACGCTTGCGCGCCCGGGAAGCAATTTTACGTCCGCTCCCGTAGACGTGTGTAATCTACCATGCGATACCCGCTACCGTCAAGCGTAAAATCAGGTATTTTTCAAAAAAGCAGTTTTTTTGCGCCGTCTGCCGAATAAAGGAGCCGTTTGTAAGTGCAATGTACATCCCTACAAATTCATGCCCAACTCTGCCATTTTCTTGCGCAGGGTGTTGAGGCAGGGCAAGCTCCGCCAACGCTTCAGCGTGTCGGACGGCACCGGAAACGCAGGCCGGCGAAGGGTGAACGTGCGGTATTGCCCGGCAAGGGCGATATCGTCCGTGACATACTCGGAATCGCCGGGATTTACCGTGACCTTGCCGTCAGCCGAGATCCATTCGAAACAGGTGTCATACTGAAAATCGTGATACGTCCCCGGCATCCCACCTGCACCTCCAACCATGTCGCATCGTCCCATGGCGGCGAATCTTCCGCTGCGGTTGACACGAGAGCAGCCCCACCGCGCCTCAAGCGAGAATGAACACCAGAGAGAGGTGTTTCAGGGGCCTGTTCATCATCGGAAGAGATTTTTTCGGACTTTCAGACTTAGGCCTTCGGACTTGTCAACATCTCTTCCGCCCATGCGGCGGCGGTGGCGATGCACTTCATGCAGGGGCGGCCTTCGTAGTACGCGGCGGTGCGCTCTTCGGGGCGGGCGGGTTCCTGTCCCGGGTTGAGGTGCAGCAGCTCGCGGCACTCCAGCGCCCCCAACTCGGCGCGGAAGCGTTCGGCAAGCGTGCGCGTCAGGGTGTAGATGCGCTCCTTGCCCTCGGCGGTGCCCTCTGTGTTGCCGTGGCGCCAGCCCGCTATCATGCAGAGCGCAGAGAACGCGCCGCAGGTGCCGCGCATGCGCCCCAGCCCCGCGCCGAAGGCGGAGGCGAGCCGCAGGGCTTCGGCTTCACTCAGGTGCAGCTCCGCCGCAAAGGGCGCGAGCACGGACTGTGCGCAGCTGTAGCCGCGGTAGAAATACGAAAGGGCTTGTTCGGAACGGGAGGTGTTCATGCGTGTCGGGGGGAGAAATGCGGAATGCGGGACAACACCGCAGCGGCAACGGAGGATTGCAGCTGGGAGAAGATACACCAAAGAAGCGCGGCGGCGAGAATCAGCGTATAGTCGGGCGGTGTGCCGACGGGGGCACTGTCATTTCGTTCGAGGATATAGAGGCAGGGCAGCAGGTACAGCAGGTGCAGCAGCGGCAACAGCACCACCAGTCGGCGTCGGCGGCTCTTTGTCAGCGGCAGGAGGTACAGTGCGCCCGCCACAGGAAGCGCCGGACCGAAGCTCACGCCGATGGCGGCAAGGGGCATCAGGTAGTACAGGAAGGGGAACGAGGGCGCAGGGTAGTCAACCCTCTCCCTCTCGGCATCGCCGATGTCGCGGAGTCTGATGTAGGCATAGCCGTCCGTCAGCTCCCAAATGTCACAGACGGAATCTTCCGTCAACACCCAACCGTTCGGCGTCATCAGACGGCAGCGGTGCGGGGTGCGGTAGGCTGCCGTGCTATAGTGTCGGTCCAGACACAGATGCGCAAAAGCCTCGTCATAGTCATAAGCCGGATACTCGATAGGCTCGGCCTGCAGACGCTGCACCATCTCCTGAATCCGCGCCTTGTCGGCCTTGACGCGCCATGCACTTCCGCTGAACGTATCGTGGTAAACAATCTCGGGACGCTCTCCCAGCCAAGGCTCGACCACCCACCAACCGCGGGAGATAAACAAGCCGTATGCCGAGAGAAACAGGGAAAAAACATAGACGAGCCCCATCAGGGCAATCAGTGCGGTGAAGAAGCGTTTCATGGGAGGAAATCAGGCGGGGCGGCGGAAGCGTGTCACGGCACGGGCAAGACGGATAAGATACTTGAAAATCAAGGATTGCAGCAGGGAGAAGACGGGCCACAGAAGCAGGAAAGGAATGGCGAGGAACATGAGCGATGCGTCGCCGAAGGCCAGCGGATACAGAACCTGGATACCTTCATACGCCAAGGGCAGCACATACCAAAGAAGCAGCTTGTCGAGGGCATGGGGCAGCAACAGCAGTAGCCATGCGTTCACCAACAGCGTGGGGCCGATAAGGACGATGTAGATCGAGATGTCGCGCCACTTGCTTTGTACAAAGGTGAGACAATCGGTGCAGGACACCGAACGCTCGGTCGTCAGGTCGATGACGTTCTCATAGGTGAGGTCCTCTATCCATTCCACTCTTGCTGTGCCGTCGCCCTCGCAGATGATCCGCAGGTGGTGCGGCTCGGCGAACATCTCCCCGTCGGCATAGCGGAGACGGACGGGCGTTTCGGTTTCAAACACCACCTCGTCGGCATCGGGAGAACAGGGCGCGTCATCATCAGGAGAATGGGGCATGGCATGCAGGGTCTCCGCCAGTTGCTTCAGGCGTTCCCTGTCCTCTTTCACAGTCCACGTTGTGCCGTATTCCGACGAGCTTGTGCTGAGAATCTCGGGCTCATCCCCGAACCAAGGTTCCACGTCCGCCCAGTCATTCGAGCAGAGGTTGTCGTACATCGTCAGGCCGCAGACGGCGACGAAGAGCAGCGAGAGCACGGAGAGCAGGACGATAGAAAGGCGTTTTAACATGTAGCGTGATGCTTTTGTCGTTTTTCGGAAACGAAGCGGCACAGGCGCACCATGCCGCCGAAGAGCAGGGATTGCAGCAGGGAGAGCCCACACCAGAACCACGAGAAAGCGAAAATAGCGAGGAGGATGACGAAGGGCGTGGCTTCATCCTGCGCACTGATGAACAGACCGATGAAGAGCATCACCACCGGCACATAGGCCAAGGGGAGCAGATACCACAGGCGGCGACGGCGCGCGCCGGAGGGGAGCAGAAGCAGCAGCGCGGCATCGATAAGCAAGGTCGGGCCGACGTTGCACACGATGAGGGAGGTGGCGGTCAACATCTGCTTTCTCCACGGGCGCGGGTCACTCGCCGCACACAGCTCCAGTGGTTCCGTCTTTGTCGCATCGCATCCATAGCGGTCATAGGGAAGCCAACGGAGGTCGGCATAACCATCGGAGAGAACATCAATGTTCAGCTGATAGCGGCCGAAATAGGTCGAACCGCTTGCACCCACCAAGCGGAGAGGCTTGGGTGTTCGGTAGCTCTCCGAAATCCGGTGGCCGCGGCGGTATGCCAAAACGTGCGGTTCTTCATCTGCAAGGGGTTCTGCCGGCTCGGCGTGTACGCGCTGCACCAGTGAGGCCACCCATGCGTCATCCGCTTTTACCAGCCAAGCCGAGCCCCATTCCTCCCTGCTGCGGCTTTCCACGACTTCGGGCTCCGGCCCGAACCAAGGCTCTGTTTCCGCCCAGTCGGCATGCCCGATTGTGTGCGCCAGATACAGGGCGAACAGCACAAGCACGGCATAGCCGAGCCCGAGGAAAGCGAGAAGAAAGAGAAGAAGGCGTTTCATGATGGCACTTGAGGCATTTTCGGCGTTTCCTGCTTGCAGGACAGGGCGTGGCACAGGCGCACGATGCCGCCGAAGAGCAGGGATTGCAGCAGGGAAACGGGGCACCAGAGGAGCGCGAGAAGGGGTGCCATGAGGCTGTTGAACGGTTCACCCGCTTTCAGACCGGAGAGGAATATCGTGACGCAGAGGATGCCCGCATGCACCAAGGGGAGACCATACCACAGTCGACGTCGCCTCGGACCGAAGGGCAGCAGGAGCAGCAGAGCGGCATCCACGGGAATCGCGGGACCGAGTAATGTGACCCAGGCGGACAATTCCCAGAGCTTGCGGCGAAAGGTGGGTGGCTCCGCCGGAAGCCGGACGGGGATGAAATCAAAGGCATCTTCCTCATGTCTCCACCACCCCAATTGAAGATGCCCGTGTTCGAAGCAATCGAGGCGAACATCGTAGGCTTCCTCGAGGTGCGGTCCGGCTTTGTCCGTCAGGATGATGGGGCGAGGCGTTTGATAGACTCCGTCCTCATCCGTCGGCTCGGCGTGCAGCGTTTGAACAATCTCTCGGCGCGCGGTTTCATCTGCTTTGCAGAGCCATTGCCTTCCCCCGTCCGGCAAGGCTCGGGAGCTGATGAGTTCCGTTCTGTCGCCCAGCCATACCGTCGCTATATCCGCATCGGTGCCCAGGAAGGTTGCATGCAGAAAAACGCCGAGCGCCGCGAGATCCGCCAAGAAGAGCAGCACAACAACGAGGTGGTGGAGACGGTTCATGGTATTACCAGCCGAGTTTGGCACGGAGACGCGCGGCGTAGTCGTTGCCGGGCAGGGCGAGGAGACGCAGGGGCATGGGGGCTTTGCGGACGGTCAGCGTCTCGTTCAGGGCAATGTCGTGCGTGGAGCGGCCGTCCAGCGAGTAGATGATGCGCTCGCCCGCGCGGCCGCGGCGTTCGCTGGGGCGCAGGATGATTTCCGTGTCGTCGGGCAGGGTGACGGCGCGGTTGGTAAAGCTGTGCGGGCAGATGGGGGTGAGGTTGAGCACCTGCGCCGTCGGCCAGACGAGGGGGCCGCCCGCGGAAAGGGAGTAGGCGGTGGAGCCCGTGGGAGTGGCGACGAGGATGCCGTCCGCATGGTAGCGGTTGAGCAGCTTGCCGTTCACCTCCACGTCCACGTCAATCATCTTGCCCGTCTGCGCGCGCATGAGGGCCAGCTCATTGAGCCCGTAGTGGATATGCCCGCTGGGACCCGTGAGGGGATTGCTGCGCTCGGCTTGGAGCATGGAGCGTTCCTCCGTCTCGTAGTTGCCCGTGGCGAGCGCGCTCACCAGAGCGGGAATTTCCTCGCGACCGCAGGTGGTCAGGAAGCCGAGATGCCCCATGTTGATGCCGCCGAGGATGGTACCCGTGAGGGCGGCGCGCTTGGCGGCCTCCAGCATGGTGCCGTCGCCGCCGAGGCAGAGCAGCACGGAGGGCAGGGCGGCGGGAGCGGCCTGTTTGCAGAAATCGGGGATTTCCGCGACGCTCAGCCCCGCTTCGTTGCAGCCCTGCATGAGCACGTCGAGTGCGCGCAGGCACTCGTCGCTGCGATTGGGGGCCAGAATGCCGATGGAGGCGGGCGTGTTCACGGCGGGAAGGGGGGAAAAGGAAAACAATTATCGCTGTTCGCGGACAATCTCCGTGCCGATACCTTCGGGCGTGAAGATTTCCAGCAGCAGGGTGTGCGGCAGACGACCGTCGATGAAGTGCACCTTGCGGACACCCGCGTTGAGGGCATCCACCGCGCTCTTCACCTTGGGAATCATGCCGCCGGAGATGATGCCTTGTTCCATGAGCTCGAAGGCTTCCTTGCGGTTGATGCTCTGGATGATGGTGCTCGGGTCCTTGGGGTCGGGCATGATGCCGGGCACATCGGAGATGTACACCAGCTTGACGGGCTTCAGCTCGCGGGCGAGGGCGGCGGCGGCGAGGTCGGCGTTCACGTTGAGGGCGTGGTGGGTGCCGAGCTCGCGGGCAAGGGGGGAGATAACGGGCGTGAGCTGGAGCGAAAGAGCCTCCGTAATGCGCTCCAGCTGGCAGCCGATGACCTGACCCACGCGGCCGATGTCCACGGGGTTGCCGTTCTCATCCTTTTCCATGAGCTTCTCTCCCACGAAGACGTTGGTGCCGGGGATGCCGACGGCCTTGCCGCCGCTGTCGCGCATCATCTGCACGAGCCCGGGGTTGATGCTGCCGCTGAGCGTGCGCTCCACAATGTCGATGGCTTCCTCCGTGGTGACGCGCAGACCGTTCACGAAGCGGGCTTCCAGCCCCGCATCCTGCATGGCCTTGGAGATGGCCTTGCCGCCGCCGTGCACGACCACGGGGTTGAGGCCCATCGTCTCCATCACCACGATGTCGCGCATCAGGGATTTGACGAGTTCGGGGTTATCCATGGCGGAGCCGCCGAACTTGATGAGGATGGTCTTGTCGCGGTAGGACTGGAGGTAGGGCAGGGCTTCGATGAGGATGTCGGCCTTTTCGATTTCCTGTTCGGGGCGGTCAACCTTGCGGGTAGCAATCATGGCGTTCTCAGATATAGCGTTTGAGGCGGAAGATGACGAGGGGCAGCACGGCGGCAAGCACCATGAGCCCGAGCGCGAGCCAGAAGCCCCACGGCGTGTGCAGGAAGGGCATCCAGTCGTAGTTCATGCCGTAGATGCTGGCGATGAGCGTGGGCGGCAGGAAGACGACGCTCATAATCGTGAACACCTTCACCGTGTCGTTCTGCTCGATGTTGATGAGCCCGAGCACCGCATCCAACATAAAGTTAATCTTGTTGGAGAGGAAGGCGGCGTACTCGGAAAGGGATGTCACGTCTCGGCTGACGGGGCGCAGGGGAACGTAGAGGCTGTCGTGCGCGCCCGTGCAGGAATCCTCGTTGCCCGCGAAGGTGATGAGGCGCAGGAGGTTGACGAGGGCATCGCGCTGGCGGGTGATGAGGTCACCGACTCGGCCCAGCTCTTCCAAGGCGTCGCGCAGGTCGTCCGTGTCGGGTTCGTCCTCCTCCTTGCGGCGGCGGGTACCGAAGATTTTCTTGGAGAGGGTATCCAAATCCGTGCCGAATCGCTCCAGCACGTCGGCCTGGCGGTCCACCAAGGTTTCCAGCAGTCCGATGAAGACGAGGTCGCGGTTCGTGTCCTGCATGCGCAGCAGCTGGTGGGAGAACACGCGGAAGGAGTAGGAATCCGTGTGGCGGATGGTGATGATGGTGCGCCCCTTGAGAATGAAGGTGATTTCCGCGATGATGGGGTCGTCCGTCTCCACGCGGGAGAGCACGGAGGTCGTCATGAAGCGCCCGCCGTCCTCGCAGTACAGTCGGGATGTGGCCTCAATTTCGCGCTGCTCATCCTTGGTGGGCATCTCGATGGCGCAGAGCTGTTCGGCGTAGGCGAGCTCATCCGCATCGGGTGTCAGCAGGTCAATCCAGAAGATATCGCCGCGGCGCGTCTCCTGTTCCTCCAAGCCCACGGTACGGGCGATACCGTTGTCTGTCTGTGTGTAAATGCGAATCATGCTCCTGAACCGGTTGAGAGTGGGAATACGATGACCGCCGCAGAAATGCGCCGCCGCCGTATTTTCGCCCCAAACGCCGCGAAAAGCAAGCCTATAATGCGCTTCAGAGCAAAGAAAAAGCCCGAATGGTGCAAACCATTCGGGCGATAAGAGGAGGGAAGAGGGCGCTTACTCCGCAGCGGGAGCCTCAGCGGGGGCGGGGGCAGGGTTGCCCGTGCCGTCGTCCACCACGTCGAGACCCTGGGCCTGAAGCTGCTGAATCATCTCGGGGGTGAGCTGCATGGGCATCATGCCGCCCTGGGGAGCCTCGTTCTTGGTGATGTCGTGCAGCTTCACCGTGAAGATGAGCGTGGAGTTGGAGCCGATGGGGCCGGGACCCTGCTCACCATAGGCGAGGTCGGAGGGAATGCAGATTTCCCACTCGGAGCCGATGGGCATGGCCTTCAGCGCCTCGGAGAAACCGGGGACGACCTGATTGATGGGCATGGGGATGGGCTGCTCGGCCTTGTCGAAGGTCGTGCCGTCAATCTTCTTGCCCTCGTAGGTCACGGAAGCAAGGGCATCCGCGCCGTCTTCAGTCTCGCTGTAGGTGCGGCCTTCACCCTTGGTGATGATGCGGTACATGAGGCCGCTCTCCGTGGTGGTCACGCCGTCCTGCTTGGCAAACTCGGCCTGGAAGGCCTTGCCCTTTTCCAGATTGGCGGCGCCGACGACCTTTTCGCGCTCCTGCACCGTTTCGACAAAGGCACGCATGCCGGCGGCGATATCTTCCTCGGACATCGTGGGACCCTCGCCCTTCAGACCATCAGCCACGGCCTTGAAGAATACGTCCTTGTCGAAGTCGTCCGTGCTGAGCGTGGTGATGCCCTGAGAAATCTGCCGGGCAAAGGTGAAACCGGCGTAATAGGAGAAAGCGGTCTTAGCATCCACTGTCGCGGCGGGGGCGTCCGTCGTCGTCTTTTCCGCGGCGGGAGCAGCGGGAGATGCAGCCTGAGAGAAGCACAGGGGCGCCACGGCGGCAACAGCCACGAGACCCGCGGCAACCATCATGATATGGGATTTTTTCATATATCTATCGGGGTTGAGACGCAGCTACCCGCGCCATAGATACACGCTAGCGCAGCGCGGCGGCAAAGTCAAGAGCGCAACGTGACAGCGCACCCTGAGAAAAAAGTCAAAATAATGTTGGCTTTCACATGAAAGGAGGGTGCCCGGGCTGACAAATGAGCAGTTTGTCGAACTGAATGTACGAAGTACGATGTACGATGTACGAAGTTTGAGTTCCGCTCGCTACGCTCGCAAGGGCAAGGACCAAGGACGCAAAGCGTTCATCAATAGCAGACTTTTCATACGCGCTTTGCGTCCTTGGTTCTTCTTCCCCGCGCGGCAAAGCCGCGCCTCAATTTGACTTCGTACATCGTAAATCGTAAATCGTACATCCCTACAAATCCCCCTTTGTCTATCTCCTGTCGGGTGCTTCGTCGGGCCAGTCGTGGCGGGGGTAGCGGCCGGCGAGGTCCTTTTTCATCTGCGGGTAGCCGTTGCGCCAGAAGGAGGGCAGGTCGCTCGTGGTTTGGTAGGGGCGCTGGTTGGGCGCGAGGATTTCCACAAGGCATTTTACGCGCCCCTCGGCAATGGTCGGGGTGTCGGGAACGCCGAAGAGCAGTTGGCACTTGAGGCCGAAGGTGGGCGTGCCGTCCTCGCGGTAGAGGAGTTTCACCTCGCGCCCGTTCGCCAGTTTGAGGACCTTGGGCGCGTATTTGTTCAGGCATTGCTTCTGCCAGTCGCTCAGCCACTCGCCGAGGATGGGGAGCACGGGGCGGGCGGCGATGTCCTTGTAGCTCACCGCGCCCTCGCAGAGCATGGTGATGGCGACGAGCCGGTCTTCCTCTCCGAACTCTGGCAGCTCCAGCTCGGGCATGGCGGCGCGCAGACAGGCGAGACGGTTGATCCATTGCAGCACATGGCCGTCCCAGCCCTCCAGCCGCAGGTTGCCGCGCACCACCTGTTCCGCAAGCAGCGGGGCGGCGTGCTCGTCGTCGGCGTCTCCCGTCTCCTTTTCGCGGAGCACGAGGTCGCGGTAGAGCGTGCGGTGCATGTTCAGCACGCGCTTGCGGGCGCTGTCGTACACGGCCACATCATCCTCCGTGGCGGGCAGGGCGGCGGCATCGAGAATCGTGCAGCGGGAGAGGCGCGTCTCCACGCCCTTGCCGCCGATTTCCGTGATGTCCGCCGCCAGAAAGACCTCGGCGTTCTTCGCCACGGAATCTCCCGAGAGCTTACCGCCGCGCCGCTGCGTGAGGCGGGCGGTGGTGTTCGCCGTGCTGTTGCGGACGGCGACATGCGCGGGGAAGGAGCCGAGTAGGGCGGCGCAGAGAGCCTCGCGCCGGGCGGCGAAGTCCGGCTCCCATGCGCGGTGCAGGATTTGCGCAAAGCTTTGCGACACCTCGCGGGCGGCGCGGGCGCGGATGCCGAGCTTGGTGCAGGCATCGGGCGCGAACCGCAGGCGGACGGCGGCTTGCACGGCGCGCCACTCGGCTTGGAAATCGGAAAAATCGCCCTCCTCGCGCAGGGAAGCGCTGAGTCCCGCGGGCAGCGCGATGTCCTCGCCCTGCAGGAGCGCAGCCACGGCGGCACACTCGGCAAGGCAGTCCAGCTCATCCCCCGCCACCATCAGGCGGGCGAGCACGGGCGGCAGCGGGTAGCCCAGCATGCGGCGGCCCGTGGCGGTGAGCCCGCGCACATCGGCGGCACCGAGGTCGAGCAACATCTGCCACGCACGCTGCGTCTCCGCTTCCGTCGGCGCATCGGGCCAGGGGAAAGAACGAATGTCCGCCAGCGAGCGGCAGCCCCAGGAAAGCAGGTGCAGGAAGGCGGCGGAGATGTCCGCGCGGTGCACCTCGGGCGCGGGGAAGGGGGCGCGGCGGCGGTGTTCGCCCTCGCTCCACAGGCGGATGCAGCGACCCTCGCCCAAGCGACCCGCGCGACCCGCACGCTGCTCGGCCTGAGCCTGCGAGATGGGGACGATGTGCAGGGTGGAGATGCCGCGCTGCGAATCCCAACGCGCTTCGCGGGCGGTGCCGCAGTCCACCACGGCGCGCACGCCCTCGATGGTGAGCGAGGTTTCCGCAATGTTGGTGGACACGATGATGCGCGGGCGGTCGCCGCATTCCACGGCGGCACTCTGCGCCTCGGGGGAGAGCTGGCCGTGCAGCGGGAACACATCGTAGCCGCGCAGCTTGCCGTCCGCACGCAGCAGCTCCTCCGTGCGGCGGATTTCGTAGGCACCGGGCAGGAAGACGAGGATGTCGCCATCGGGCTCTTCCGCCAGCTCGCGCACGGCGGCGGCGCATTGCTCCCACACAGGCGGCGGGTTCACATAGCCGAAGCGGTCGCGCACGGGCACGGGGGCTTTGTAGCGCACGGAGACGGGGTAGAGCCGCCCCTCCGCGCGCAAGATATGTGCCTGCGGCAGATAGCCCTGCAACTTGTCCAGCTCCAGCGTGGCAGACATGACGACGATACCCAGCTCCGGACGCTTACTCTGTTGCAGTTGCAGCACGCGCGCCAGACACAGGTCGCCCGACAGACGGCGTTCGTGGACTTCATCGAACACCACGGCGGCGACCCCCTTCAGCTCAGGGTCTTCCGTCAGGCGGCGTTCCAGAATGCCGTCCGTCACGAAAAGAATCTTTGTGTTCTCACTGCGGCGGCTGTCGAAGCGCACGGTGTAGCCCACCTCCTGACCGAGAGAACAAGGGTATTGTCGCGCCACGAAGCCTGCGAGCAGCCGCGCGGCGAGGCGGCGGGGCTGCACCACGATGATGGTGCCGTGCTCCGCGCAGCCCGCTTCCTCCAGCATGAGGGGCACGCGGGTGGACTTGCCCGAGCCTGTGGGTGCGCTGAGCAACACGCAGAAGCCCGGCGTGCGCGCGGTGCTCACCAGCTCGTCGCGTATTCTGTCAATCGGTAACATCGGGAACTTTTCTTCTTTTAATAGAAGTCCTCATGGACTTGCCACTTGTTTTCCTTTGCGTTGTAGTAGAAATAATAGCTGCCGCAATCGCCTATATCAAGCCCGGCCTCCGCGTCAGAGTTAATCTGCAACACGAAGGGATAATCGGCCTCCATTTCGGGGGCTTCTTGGCAATAGGTGGGGTGTCCGCCGAACTTATGGGTTTCAAAGACGGCGTACAAGTCGGCTTTCTCCAGGTCGGCAGAGGAAATCGGGGGAAGTCTGTAGGGGCCGTAATGCGCATGGCACGCCTGCTTATCGTAACATTCATCCCCGAATTTCTCCTCAAATCGGTCCCATTCGTCTGCTGCCTCGGCGTCATCGATTCCACCCCCCGTCGGCATATCATTCTCCACGGAGACAGGGGTGAGCAAGCAGGTTTTCCATTCCGAAGACACCGCATCGCAGGCTTGTAATCCCTCTAAGCTCGGGTAGCTGCGGACGACGCAGCCCATCATAGGGTCTTCCGCCGGGTCAATATCGTTTTCGAAGGGCGCGTAGATGGTGATGAGCGCCAGCTTGCGAAGCGGCTCGGGAACAGCGGGCAAATCGGGAACAAAGAGTGTGGCGAGCGGTTCCAGCCGTTTTCCGTCGGCATCCGTGGGCCATTCTTCCCCCGGCAATTGCCATGTCACGCGCCCCAGACAGCTCACATAGCCCTTGGGCAGCTCCGTCACCAAGGTGCTGCGCAGAATGACGGCCGGACGACGGAAGGTGCGGCGGATATCGGCAATCTCTTCCTCTGTCGGCACCGCCCTATCTGACTTTTTGAAAAACCATTTCCACATACGGTGCAGACTATCAGAACGCTGCCGATAAGGCAAGCAAAAACGCCCGACGGCGGGAAGCCGTCGGGCGTACATAAAAGCGTTGCGGAAGAGACTCAGATGAGCTCCTTCAGGCGGTTCACGGTGATGCCGGGGACGGTGATGAGCGTGCCGTCCGCCTTGCGGAGGATGGGGGAGCCGTCCTGCTCCACACCCGCGAAGTAGCCGCAGATGCGCTCGTTGTCCGTGATGGCGACCACGGGCTTCGACTCGCCCCAAGCGGCTTCCAGCATGGGGAAGACGGCATCCAGACCGCCGTCCACGAAGTAGTGGAAGGTCTCGGCGATGCTGTCACCGAGGATGGTGCGGAACTTCTTGGCGGAGGGGCAGGGCTTGATGAGGTCGGCAAGGCGCGTGGTGGGGTCCAGCGTCACACCCGCGAGGGGGCGGATGTCGTTGTGCATGTTGAGACCGATGCCGATGGAGGCCATGGTGGCGGAGGGACGCTCGACGAGGATGCCCGCGAGCTTGGACTTGCCGACCAGCACATCATTCGGCCAGCGCAGACGCAGACCGGGAATCTTGTAGGCTTTCAGCGCATCCATGATGGCGGCACCCGCCACAAGGGGCAGCAGACCCCAATGGCGCGCGGCCTTCGGGTCAATCGGCACATTGTAGGTCGCCCACAGACCGCCCGTGGCACCGAACCACTCACGATTGAAACGGCCGCGGCCCTTCGTCTGGTGGTCGCAGCTCACCACGCTCCACGCGGGCAGCTTGCGCGCCACATTGAAGGTCGATTCACACTCATCCAGTTCCTGTACTTTCCAACGAATGTTCACGCTGTTATCATACACCCCAACGCGCGGCGCGTCTACCCCTTTTGACACAAAAAATGTGAGCTTTTTGTGAAAAATTACAGATTTTCGACAATGCCTATTGTCACGAAGGGGGTATTCGTCGTCAAATCTCCCACGAACCAGAGGAAGGGGCGAGTCAGGGAGAAGGTTTTCGGGCAACTGTCGACAGCGGGAATGTCGGCGGTCCGCTGCCCTGACTTCTGCATGCTGCAGGTCAGATTTTCCGCCACGGCATTGAGCGCCAGCTTATCCGTGGTGAGCGGGGAGAAGTCCGCCGTGCGGATGTCAAAGGGCGCGGTGAGCCCCATTGCCTGCCACAGCGGGGCAATGTTGCGGAGCCCGATGGCTATGTCCAAACGGGGAAGCTCTATGGCGTATTCCTGCGGCGTCGCTTCCGCCAGCGTGCGGCGGATGGCGCTCAGTTGCTCGGGCGTCAGTTGCAGGGCGAAGTCGCGCACTTGCCCCTGCGGCAACACGGCGACAAAGGCGGCATCATCGGCACCTCCCTCCAGCAGCAGTGCGACGGCTTTCCAACTGCCGTCCTCCGCCTCTGCGATGCGGAATGTGCCGCAGCGGCGCATGAGATAAACGGAGGGCATGCGCCCGTCCGCGTTATCGAAGTCGCCGTATTTGCCGTCCTCCGGATAAAAGCGTTGGCGGAAAGAAAAGGTAAATCTTGTGCGCAGCGCCATGAAGAGGCGTGTGTCTTGAGAGCTGTTGCCCGAGTCTGCTGCTGTGCAGCCGAAGAGAGTGTTGAAGGAGCTGATGGCCTCTGGGTAGTTGCGGCGGAACGGCAGCGGAAGAATGGGCTGCTTTTCCGCGGGGCGGGGCAGTGTTTCTTCCATGGCGGCGAGCACCATACTCGTGGGTAATTCCGCCGCTGTCGGGCAGAGTTTGAGCTCTTCGATTTGTTTGTGCGTCGCCCCCTTGCTCATGGCGTCCAGCGCGTACAGCGCTTCCGTCATCGCGGCGGGACAAACGACGTCCGTCGGATATTCGGGCGTTTGAAGTGCCGTCTGCAGGAGCTTGACGGAAAATGCATCTGTCACCAACTCGCCCTCGGGCAGGGTGATGGTCGGCTCCTTCTCCGCGAACCACTCGCGCCATTCTCCCTTCATCAGACGCGGTGCGAGGATGCCCATGGCGAGGCCGAAGAATATGGAAAGGAGCGCGAGCTTAATGGTTTGGCGATTCATATCAGCTGTACAGCGAAAGTTCTTCATCCAACTTGGGGCAGGGGGTCACGCAGTAGCGTTCGCCCAGCTCTGCGGTGGCGCGGTTGCCCAGTGAGTTGCGGAAGATGAGGTGTACGGGGGTCTTGCCGGGGTATTTTTGCAGCACTTCTTTGATGAGGGCGAGGTCACCCGCATCGTGGCGTGCCGTGTTGAGCACGATTTCGTAGAAATTGCTCTTGGCGGCCCCGCCGTGGCGGCGCGTGCCCAGCTGTTCCACCTTGTTGGCGGACACTTTTTTGCCGCCCGTCTTTTCGTCATCGGAGATGCGGGCACGGATTTGCACGAAGTTGCCGACTTCGAGAAGCCCTTCCGTCTTGGCGGCTTCATCGTAGGCTTTGCCCCAGACCAGGCATTCGCAGCTGCCCGTGAAGTCTTCTACGGTGATGACGGCGAATTTTTGGCCGCTGCTCTTACTCGCTTTGATGGATACGGCGCGGAGCATCCCCGCCACGTCCTGCACGCCGCGCAGCTCCTCCGCGTCCATGTCGGGCATGGCACCGATGCGGACGAACTTCGGGTTGTCGATGATGCCGCGCATGCTGTCCAGCGGGTTGCCCGTGAAGTACGCCCCTGTCAGGAACTTTTCCTGGTCGAGACGCTCCGCCTTGGGCCACTCTTGCAGAATCTTGTCGCGCTCGGGGGTGACATCGGAGCTCGTCATGTCGAAGAGCGCCATCTGGCCGATTTCGTTGTCCTTGTGGACGGTGGAGGCTCCGTTGAGGCACTGCTCGATGCTGTCGAACATCTGCGCACGGCACTCGTGCATCCAGTCGAAGGCACCGCATTGTACCAGCACTTCAATCTGGTTGCGGCGCACAGCCTGCGGGGGGATGCGGTAGCAGAAATCTTCGAGGCTCTTGTAGGGGCCGTTCTTGTCGCGTTCCTCGACGATGACGCGCACTGTTTCCGAGCTCATGCTCTTCACGGAGGCGAGGCCGAAGCGCACGGCGAGCTTGCCGTTGGGCATGGTTTCGGGCTGGAACTTCACGGCGGAGTGGTTCACGCAGGGCCCCAGCACCTCGATGCCGAGGCGGTTCACCTCCTGAATGTACACGCCGATTTTCTCGTTCGTGGACTCGTTGGACATGATGCCGCAGAAGAATTCCACGGGGTAGTGCGCCTTGAGGTAGGCCGTCCAGTAGGAGATGTGCCCGTAGCAGGCGGAGTGCGACTTGTTGAAGCCGTATCCGGCGAACTTTTGGATTTTGTCGAAAATGGCGTTCGCGGTCTTTTCGTCAATCTGGTTGACATCCCAGCAGCCCTTCACGAAGCGTTTGCGCTGCTCCGCCATTTCCTGCATGTCTTTGTGGCCCATGGCGCGGCGCAGCAAGTCGGCACCGCCGAGGGTATAGCCCGCCAGCAGTTTGGCGGCGGCCTGTACCTGCTCCTGGTAAATCATCACGCCGTAGGTAATGCCCGAGACGGTCTCCAGCAGCGGGTGCTCGTACTCCGCCTCCTTGAGCCCCTTCTTCACGGCAATCATGTCGTCCATGAACTGCATGGCGCCGGGGCGGTAGAGGGCGAGCAGGGCGATGATGTCTTCGATGTTGTCGATGCCGTAGCGTTTGCAGGTGTCCACCATGCCGCCGGATTCCAGCTGGAAGACGCCCATCGTTTCACCGCGGTTGAGCAGGGCCAGCGTCTCCGCATCCTGGATGTCCACGTTGTCGTAGCGGAAATCCGGCACGCGCCAACGCACATAGCGTTCCGCATCCTTCATCACCGTGAGGGTCTTGAGGCCGAGGAAGTCCATCTTCAGCAGGCCCGCATTGTAAATGGCACCCATGTCGCATTGGGCCACCACTTCGCCCTTGGGATTGCTGAGGTCGTCTCGCGTGAGGGCCACGTAGTCGTCCAATGCTCGGTCGCCGATCACCACGCCGGCGGCGTGCATGCCCACGTTGCGGACGGTGCCCTCCAGCTTCTTGCCAAAGTCCCAGATTTCGCGGTAGGTCGGGTCGCCCTCCACGAGATTGCGGAGGTCTTCGCTGGCCTTCCATGCCGTGTCCAGCGTCACGCCGGGGCCGCTTTCGATGAGCTTGGCGATTTTGTCCGAGTCCGCAAAGCTCATGTCCATCACACGCGCCACGTCCTTGATGACGGATTTCGCGCCCATGGTGCCGTAGGTGATGATGTGCGTCACGGCGCGTTCGCCGTACTTTTGGCGCACATACTCAATCACCTCGGGGCGGCGGCTCTGGCAGAAGTCGATGTCGATATCGGGTGGGCTGACGCGTTCGGGGTTCAGGAATCGCTCGAAGATGAGGCTGAACTTGAAGGGGTCGATGTTGGTGATTTTCATCACATAGGCCACCAGCGAACCGGCGGCTGAGCCGCGGCCGGGGCCCACGGGGATGTCGTGGTCCTTCGCCCAGTTGATGAAGTCGGCGGTGATGAGGAAGTAGCTCGGGAAACGGAGCATGTTGATGATGCTCAGCTCGTAGTCCAAGCGGGTGGAAAGCTCCTGCCAGCGTTCGGGCGTGACATCGGGGTAGCGGTCCTTCAGCCCCTCGAAACAAATCTTGCGCAGGTACTCTTCGCGGGGAGAACCATCGGGCGTGGCGAACTCGGGGTAACGCTCGGTGGAGGTGGAGTCCAGCTTGATGGAGGTGTTGCAGCGTTCCGCGATGACGTTCGTGTTCTCGTAGGCATCGGGGTACTCGGGGAAGAGGGCGCGCATCTCCTCCTCGCTCTTGAAGTACACGCTGCGGGGGTAGCGCATGCGCTTGCCGTCCATGCGTTTGTTGCCCGTGCCCACGCAGATGAGAATGTCGTGCGCGTCGTAGTCGTCTTCTTTCAGGAAGTGGGCATCGTTCGTCACCACCAGCGGTACATCGTGCTTGCGGGCGAGGCGCACCAGCTCGGGCGTGCATTTGCGCTCCTCGGGCAGCTCGTGATCCTGAAGCTCCACGAAAAGGTTGTCCTTGCCGAAAATGTCGCGCAGTTGCAGCAGAATCTCCTCGGCCTTCTCGGGCTCATCCTTGAGAATCCACTCCTGCATGGGGCCGGAGATACAGCCCGTGAGGCAGATGAGCCCCTTGCTGAACTCCCGCAGGGTGTCGTAGTCGATGCGGGGCTTGTAGTAAAAGCCTTCCAAATGTCCGCGGGAGACGATTTTGATGAGGTTCGCCCAGCCGATGTTGTTCTCGCAGAGCAGCACGAGGTGGCAGTACTTCTGGCGGCCGGGGATTTGCTTCTTCACATCCAGCGGGGTGGGGGAGACATACACCTCGCAGCCGAGAATGGGCTTGAAGACGGGCTTTTTCTCATCGGGGTGCTCCTTGTTCCACTCCAGAATGCCCTTGTTGTGCTTCTTCACGTTCACCATGAACTCAATGGCCGCGAACACGTTGCCGTGGTCCGTGATGGCGACGGAGCTCATCCCCAACTCAGCACAACGCTTGATGAGGTCCTTGGTGTGAATCATGCCATCGAGCAGGGAATACTCGGTGTGAACGTGGAGGTGGGTAAAGGCCATGGTGAACGCGGGAAGTATACACGAACGCGCGGCGGGTGTCAGCAAAAAAATGGTCTGACCATCGGGTCAGACCATTTTTCGAAGCGGCGCTTTCAGGCGTCGAGAATGATGATTTGTATATTGTACTCCATCAGTGGGGTACAGCAATCGTCTGTTCGCGGTCGGGACCGACGCCGACGGAGCCCACGGGGCAGCCGACGACTTCGCCGAAGCGCTTGACATAGGCCTTGCAGTTCTCGGGGAGCTCGTCCCACGTGGTGCACTTGGTCGTATCCTGCTTCCAGCCGGGGAGGGTTTCGTAGATAGGCTCGCACTTGGCCCAGTCCTCCATGAGGGCAGGCGGGTATTCGAGCACCTCGTCACCCATCTTGTAGGCGGTGCAAATCTTGATGGTGTCGCGGTCGTCGAGGCCGTCGAGGTTCGTCATGGCCATCTCATCGAAGCCGTTGAACATGGCAGAGAAGCGCAGGACAACGCCGTCCGTCCAGCCGCAGCGGCGGGGGCGGCCCGTTGTGGCACCGAACTCGCGGCCGAGGCCGTGCAGGTAGTCGGCAATCTCGGCATCCTCCGTCACGAAGGGACCGGCACCCACGCGGGTGGTGTAGGCCTTGCACACGCCGATGACCTTGTCGATGCGGGTGGGGGCCACGCCGGAACCCGTGCAGCAGCCGCCCGCGCTCGTGTTGGAGCTGGTGACGAAGGGATAGGTGCCGAAGTCGATGTCGAGCATGGCGCCCTGAGCACCCTCGAAGAGAATGGTCTTGCCCGCCTTGGCGGCCTTGTTCAGCACGGGGACGGTGTTGGTGATGTGCGCGCGCAGCTCATCGGCAGCGGCCATGACGGCATCAAGGGTGACGGCGGGGTCCGCCTTCGGCCAGTTGAGGCGGGCGAGCTCTTCGTTGGCGGTCTTGATGCGGGCCTCCAGCACGCTCTTGAGGCGCACAGGGTCGATGAAGTCCACCATGCGGATGCCGATGCGGCGGGCCTTGTCGGCGTAGGTCGGGCCGATGCCCTGTTTGGTGGTGCCGATTTTCTGGTCGCCGAGGGCTTCTTCCTGCGCGGCGTCGATTTCCTTGTGGATGGGCAGCACGACGTGGGCGCGGTCGGAGATGAGCAGATTCTCGGGCGTGATGGTGACACCGAGGTTGCGCAGATAGGTCATTTCCTCCACCAGAGAGGTGGGGTTGATGACGACACCGTTGCCGATGACGTTCACCTTGCCCGGCCACAGAATGCCGCTGGGCACGAGGTGAAGCACGTACTTCTGGCCATGGGCGATAACGGTGTGGCCTGCGTTGCTGCCGCCTTGGCTGCGGACAACGTAGTCGGCGGTCTCGGTCAGGAAGTCGATGACCTTGCCTTTGCCTTCATCACCCCACTGGGAACCGATGACGAGTGTATTCATGGTATGTCTCAATTAAAAGGTTTGATGTTTGTTACTTGCTGTACTTACCGGCTTTGAAGTCTTCGATGAGGCCGATGAATTCGCCGAAGAAGTAGGTGGCATCCTTCGGGCCGGGGGCGGCTTCCGGGTGGTACTGCACGCAGAAGATGGGCAGCGTGGTGTGGCGGATGCCTTCCACCGTGCCGTCGTTGAGGTTGATGTGCGTCACTTCCACATCGGCGGGCAGGGAGTCGGGGTCCACCGCGAAGCCGTGGTTCTGGGAGGTGATGGCGACCTTGCCGGTGCGGAGGTCCTTCACGGGCTGGTTGCCGCCGCGGTGGCCGAACTTGAGCTTGAAGGTCTTGCCGCCGAAGGCATGGCCGAGCAGCTGGTGGCCGAGGCAGATGCCGAAGATGGGCAGCTTGCCGAGCAGTTTTTTCAATTCGGCATGGATGCGGGGCAGGGCGGAGGGGTCGCCGGGACCATTGGAGAGGAAGATGCCGTCCGGGTTCATGGCGAGCACGTCTTCCGCAGGGGTGTAGGCGTTCACCACGGTCACATCGAAGCCGTCGCGGCGGAGGCAGCGCAGGATGTTGCGCTTGATGCCGAAGTCATAGGCGACGATGCGGTAGCGCACGGGGGGCAGCTCGGCGTAGTTGCTCAGGTCGCCCGTGGTCTTGTTGGGGAGCTTCCAGTCGCGGCTCTCGTCCTCCCAATGGTAGGTGTCGGGGGTGGAGACTTCCGTCACGAAGTCGCTGCCGGACATGGGGGCGGAATTCTGTGCGGCGGCGACGGCTTCCTCTGCGCTCAGCTCGGTGCTGAGGCAGGCGCGCTGGGCGCCCTTCGTGCGGAGCAGCTTGGTGAGCTTGCGGGTGTCGATACCCTCGATGCCGGGGATGCCGTGGCGCTCCATCCAAGCGGGGAGCGCTTCTTCCGCGCGCCAGTTGGAGTGGACGCGGGCGACTTCCTCCACGGCGAAACCGCGCACCTGCGGGTGGGCGCTCTCGTTATCCGCTTCGCAGACGCCGTAGTTGCCGATGAGCGGGTAGGTCATCGTGACAATCTGACCGCGGTAGGAGGGGTCGGTGAGCACCTCTTGGTACCCGGTCATGGACGTGTTGAAGCAGGCTTCACCCGTCACCGTGCCCGCGGCACCGAAGGAGGTACCCTCGAAAATCGTTCCGTCTTCTAATGCAAGAATCGCTTTCATTCCCTATATGTTGAGCCGTGCCATCATACCAAAGCCCCGCAAGAAAAGCAAGACATTATTTCGGAAATGTGAAAAATGAGCATGTCTCGTGGCCTTATCAAGGGGTGCCGCCTTCCGCGTCGGAGGTTCCGATGAGTCCCATCGCATCCCACGGATATCAATCGACAGGCGGGAGTGACGCAACCTGTCGGCGGAACACTGAGCGGGTATTGCTGCGGTACGGAACCGATGGGGCTTGGGGGTGGGTCTTACCGCTCTTCCTCCGTTTCCGGGCTGTGGCGGGCAGCATGCAGCAAGTCGCTGAGCGGGCAATTCAGCAACTCATCCGCCGTCGTCTGGAAAACTCTGGCCAGCAGCGCGACTTCCGCGTCGTTGGTGTGGCGGAACCCTGCCTCGATTTTCGCCAGTGTGGCACGCGACAGCATCCAACCCATAATCTGGCATTTCGCAACCATTTCGCTCTGCGTCCATCCATGTTGGTGGCGCAGTCTGCGACAGGCAGTAGAGACGACATTTTGCTGATTTTTCTTGCGTTCCATCACAAGAACATGATACCCCCTTTTGGCACAGACTTTGCTCCGTGTACAGTACAAAATGCATCGGAAACGCATTTTTCATGCTGAGGAATGCGTTAAAAAAAAGGCAGCCTGACGTTTTCCGTCAGACTGCCATTTAAAAAAATCCGTGCGGCGGTGTCAATCTTCATCCTCGGCTGCCAGCAAATCTTCGCTCTCAAAGCTGTCGGGGAGCTCAGGACTGTGGCGGGCGGCGGGGAGCAGTTCCTCCAGCGGAGCATTCAACAGCACCTCTGTTTTCGTGTTGAGCACGCGGGCCAGCAGCGCGACTTCCGCATCGTTGACACGACGGAAACCGGATTCGATTTTGGCAAGAGTCTCGCGGGAAAGCGCCCACCCCATCATCTGGCATCGCGCGATGAGGTCGTGCTGCTTCCAGCCGTGTTTCTTGCGGAGTCCACGGCAGATGCTGCCGACGATGTTCTGACGATTTTTGCTGTGCATGTGTCATCATCGTATCTCATTGTTCGGAAAAAGAGTTCGTCATCGCGAACGAAACGTGAAAAAATAGGAAGGATGCGGAAAAAGACGCCTATCCTCCCCGTCGGGAAGAGAGCGGGCAAAGATGTTATCCGGAAAGCACTGTCTGCTGAAAATCGAAGGCGCCCGCTGCGCAATGGTAAATCTGGGGCATGACAGGTGCTTTCTGTCCCTTGTGCGGCGTGCGCGGCGGCGGAATATGGCAGTTCTTCTCCGTCAGGCGTGCTTTTTCCCTTGAAAGTGCATGCCGTCTGTGCTATCTTGCCCCCGTAACACTATGAACATCACTCCTAAATTCACGCCCGTGCTGGATCCGGACTTCATTGCTCCGGTGCTTTGGACAAAGGCTTATGAAGAGAAGGTCGCCGCCACCCCCGGCTCCCACGACCTTGATATCGCCATGGTGCGCCCCGACGGCACCTGCTTCCGTTGGCACGGCGTTGTCCTCCCCCACGAGGGTGAGGAGAACATCGCGCTCAATATCACCTATGTGGAGCGCGTCGTCAAGTTCCTCATCTGGATGAAGGGCGGCAGCCGCGTGATGATTGCCGGTGATGACAAGATTGCCGAGACCATCGGTCAGATTTACAGCAAGGACGGCGCCCGCGCTTTCGATTGGGACTGGACCTGCAAGGTGTATGACGAGCCCTTCACGGTGACGACGGTGGCTTCCGCCGCCGATCTGCCCGCCGAGAACAGCACCTCCGTGGCGCTGGGCCGCAATCTGGACGGCTACCGCATCGGTTTCGACCTCGGCGGTTCCGACCGCAAGGCCGCCGCCGTGGTGAACGGCGAGGTGGTGTACTCCGAAGAAGTGGTGTGGAACCCCTACCACGAGAAGGACCCCCACTACCATCTGGAAGGTGTGGATGACTCCCTGCTTCGCGCGGCCAAGCATCTGCCCCAGGTGGACGCCATCGGCGGTTCCGCCGCCGGTGTGTATGTGAACAGCGAGCCCCGCGTGGCCTCCCTCTTCCGCGGCATCGACCCCGAGGATTTCAAGACCGTCATCCGTCCCATGTTCGCCACGCTCAAGCAGCGTTGGAGCGAGCGCATGGGCAAGGAAGTTCCCTTTGAAGTGGTGAACGACGGCGAAGTGACCGCTCTTGCCGGCGCCATGTCCCTCAACGATTCTCAGGTGCTCGGCATTGCCATGGGTACCTCCCTCGCCGCCGGTTATGTGGATGGTGAAGGCCACATCATGCCCTGGCTCAACGAGCTCGCCTTCGTGCCCGTCGACTATCAGGCCGACGGCGGTGTGGACGAGTGGTCCGGCGACAAGGGTGTCGGCGCCATGTACTTCTCCCAGCAGGCCGTGGCCCGCCTCGCTCCCCGCGCGGGCTTCGACTTCGGCGATATGCCCTATCCCGAGCAGCTCAAGAAGGTGCAGGCCGCCATGGAAGCCGGTGACGACCGCGCCCGCAAGATTTACGAGACCATCGGTGTCGAGTTCGGCTACACCATCGCCTACTTCGCCACCAAGTTCTACGGCGTGCGTAACCTCCTCTTCCTCGGCCGCGTGGCCACGGGTGAGGGCGGTCAGATTATCATCGACAAGGCGGACGAAGTCATCAAGACCGAGTTCCCCGAGCTCTCCATCAACCTCTGCGTGCCCGATGAGAAGATGAAGCGCCACGGCCAGGCCGTCGCCGCTGCCTCTCTTCCCAAGATTGGCTAAACAGAGCGAAAATCGCTTATAACAAAAAGGACTGACGCACCGCGTCAGTCCTTTTTTTCTGCCCGGCTGATGCGTTGAGACATCGGACGGGAAATTGATAAATGAGCAGTTTGTAGGGATGTACGATTTACGATGTACGATGTACGAAGTCAAAT